>CBDUQP010000011.1:0-40835 GCA_965369385.1 uncultured Phycisphaerales bacterium | reverse complement strand
CGGGAAGAGCTTGGTTTTGCGTGATATTCTACCAGTCTGTATAATAAACACTTAAAGAGTTCAAAAACGCAATCCTGTAGCAAATCAGCTTACGCAACACCTTCGTATTTTACAGTTCTCCAAATATTGCTTCGCCCGGCGATATAGCTGGTGGAATGTTCGGATGTGGCAAAATCAGCGTATTCGGGGAAATTGTTTGCACATGACGACCCGCGCGGCACAAGATTTGCTTGTTGTAGGTTATGTGTGCACAATAGAATCACTCTGTAACCCTTTCATGAAAGTCATTTGCGATGCGGCGGCCACTCGCCCGAGGCAAAGGAGAGTTCTCTTGCGAAAGAAACTTACAGCCCTGTTTGTGATGGGCTTGGGACTGACGATGCTTCTGGCCACGGCTGCCTCGCGCGGTATCGTACCGGCGGAAGATGAGCTGGATAAGCTATGGGAGTTCACCACCACGGCCCCCACCAGCGCCAAGGATCGCTATGATCGCCTCTCGTCAGCGGCGGTGGAGAAGTACGATCGGGAACTCAAGAGAATCCAGGCCGAGCTGAAGGGTACGCTTAGCAAACTGCAGAAAGAACTGATCTCCGAGCTTAACAAGCATCAGATTGCGACCACGAAAAGGGGCGATCTCGACGAAGCGCTCCGGATTCGCTCGGCCAAACGGGCAGCAATTCGCAGCGATGGTCTTGTGTCGGTCTCGCTGGAATCTCGCAGTGCTCCGCCCGAAATGCCAAGGCTTACCGTGGAATACAGGGGGCACCACTATAAGATATACGACAGGCAGGTGGCTGTCAGCGTGGCGGAGAAACACTGCCTGAGCATGGGCGGGCATCTTGTCCGGATCGAATCCAAGCAAGAGCAGGCGTTCGTCGCCAGGCATATCAAGCGCTACGGCCGAAACGAGTGGTACTGGATAGACGGTACGGACATCATTCAGGAAGGGACGTGGTTATACTCCAACAATGAAGCCATAAAGATCTTCAATTGGGAGAAGGGGGAACCATCGAACGTTGATGGAATTGAGCATTGGGCCGCAATTCGCCGATCAGACGGGATCTGGGGCGATTCTCGCGGTGGAGTGCGGAATATCGCTTATATCTGCGAGTGGGACAGGTGATGATGCCTGACCTCAACGCGGAGGCCCTCGGCCGGTTCAATCCGATTGAGAGTTTCGAAAACAATACCACCCCGCCCGCGGGAATCGTCACCATGGAAAGCACTCGCACATGCAGGTAACCACTCTCCTGGCGGTAATGGTGTCTCTTGTGCTGGTGAAGCAAGTGCCTGCGGGCAAGCTGGCGCCCGCATCTCCGTGGGTGGTCGTGACTGTCATTGCTTACGTTCTGGTTGTGGTAATCCTGGCAGCACTGGCGGCATGGCTCGATGGCCAAACGTGTCAGGTACGTCATTAGCCTGGGCCAGTGCGGGGACCACAGTGCAGGCAGATCGGACAGCGCGAAGAATCAAGTTGCTGATATGGGGCATGTTCGCGGTATCGGCGGCGATTGTGGCCATTCAAAGTAGTAGATAGAGGAGACCGAGATGTCAAATCACAAGACGGCTGTTGTCACGGGCGCGTCCAGCGGAATTGGCAAAGAGACCGCACTTGCGCTCGCGGCTCGGGGTTACTCGCTGGTTCTGGCTGCGAGGCGAGCGGACAAGCTCCGCGAAGTAGCCGACGCCTGCGGCGCAATTGACGGGAGCATTCGAGTTGAAGTGATTCCCACCGATGTCACGATTACCTCGCAGATTGACGAACTGATTTCCCGTACAGTCGGCATCTTCGGGCGGATAGACGTGATGGTGAACAATGCCGGCGCTGGTATGTTCGCGCGGGCCCATGAGACTACTGAAGAGCAGATGCGATGGATCCTTGACCTCAACTACGGTAGCATCTTTAGTGCCTGCCGGGCGGTTGTGCCTGTAATGATCGCTCAAGGCGGCGGCCACATATTCAACGTGTCATCCGTGATCGGCAAGCGGGGCTCGCCATTCCACGGTGCCTACAGCGCGGCCAAGTTCGCGGTGTGCGGGCTTACCGAGTCGATGCGGGTGGAACTGCGGCCGCTCAAGATACATGTTACGCTGGTGTGCCCCACGCTGACCGCCACCGACTTTTTCGCACATTCCAAGCTGGGCCCTCGCAGCGAGTCGCCCTATCTGGATACGAGGAAGATGATGCCGGCATCGGTGGTTGGCAAGAAGATCGTGGCGACCGTTGGCAGGAACAAGCCGGAGCTGGTGTTCTCGGCGGCGGGCAAGTTCCTGTGCATTCTGAGTGCTTTGTGGCCTGGCGCAGCCGACAGGATAATGACGCTCTATCACAATGATCTGGCAAGACGCCTGTAATCTTCCATTTGCTCAGGCAGCATCATGACACCTGGGCTGACTTGCGATAACTCACGATTTCGCAATCCCCCTGGCATCGCATAATTACCTCAAAGAGCGATATTTGCATCGTATGAGGGCGATTGTCCCATGAGCCTGAGCTATTTATGTTTCCGCCATTTGTGGCCCTGCGGATCAAATCTATATGTTGACGATACAGGGCTTTGTGGTAGACTGTTTGAACATTTAGCGTTGTCGCTTTCGGCCCGTCTGCTCCAGGGAAACTGTGGCGGGGGTCTCGTGTCGGATGCGATGGGGTAAGTGCGGTCTGAGTGGGGTAGCACGTTTTGCTGCGTCCGGAGGAGTCGAGAGCGATTCTCGTGTCGGAAGCCCGCACAATTCATGGTCAATAGGAACCGATGGATAATTATGAGTAAATCAAGCAGCCGCAGAGGCAAACGGGACAGAAGCCGTCAGACACTAATCGAAACACTCGAGCCCAGACTAATGCTATCGGGAGACGCCAACTTGGCCTTCTCCCTGCTCGATCCATCGTCACAGAAGATATTCCATACAGTACTGACCGATATCACGGTGAACGTGGTAGCCGAGAACACTGGTTCGGTCACAATTAATGACGGTTCCGTGATTGACATAACGCTCTTTGCGAGACCGGAAGTTGGGGATGATGTGCTGCTCGGTTCCTCAACCGGTATCGTAATTGTTGGCGCGCTCGAAGTGGGTGGTACTCAGACGATCACCGTGGCCGGGACAGTGCCTGGCAGCTTCGACGTGGGCGAATACCAGATTGTTGCTCAAGTCGACGTGCCCACTACAGGCGCCAACGAAGGCCTCAATATTCTGGGCGATGACCCAGCCGACAACGAAGCGGTCTCTGATCTGGACAGTGGGATCGATGTAGACGTTCCGCATGTCGATCTGACGTGCAACAGCAAAGGCATAAGCGAGCAGTTCGGCGCAGGACATCCTACAAGCTTCACCGTGGGTGTGGATCTTAGCAATGACGGCAACATCGACGTCGCGGATGCGAGCGCAACGGTCACGGTGGAGATCTTCGCGCGGGCCGCTGGCATGGAAGACGAATTGCTTGGAAGCCTGGACGTCGGAATCGACGGTCTGACCGCGGGTGAGACCAGGCTGTTGGAGGTGCCGGTGAGCACAGGCACCGGACTGGCAATTGGCGCTTATGAACTCGTCGCCAAGGTGACATCGGATAGCGAGACATCTGGGCGAGCGACCAACAACACCGACGAAGACACGCTGGCGACTCTGGAGATAGTGGCGGCATCAGACGTGGCTCTGGAAGGCAGTCCTATTGACCCATCGCCGACGCACCTGGTTGATGGAGAGCTTTCGGACCAGGCCATAGAGGGGAGGGTGACGAATAACGGCAACTTCGATATTCCTGCCGGCGCAGTGAGCATCACCGTCTTCGCGCGTCCCGTTGCCGCCGTCGACAACAGCCAGGACAGCAAGCTGGCGACAACCGTAAACGCAATAACAATCCCCGCTGGAAGTGGCGTGGATGGTCCCATCTTGGGCAGCGATGATCGAGCACCGGTTGCGGGCGGCTACTATCTGGTCACTGTCGTGACCGTTACAGAAGCGGGTATTGAAGCGGGTATTGACGCATATACGAATGAGAAGGTAGAGACCACCCCCTTTACGATCCAAACACGGAACGTCGATCTGGCATGCAGCATCGTCGGAGCCCCAACGCTGGCACAGTTCATCCGTGGAGAATCGCTCCGCAGTTTCCAAGTACAGATAACAGTGAAGAACGAGGGCAATGTCCTCCTTGGTGAGAATGCCACGGCAAACATAAAGCTCTCTGCTGCTGGGATCTCCATCAATGGTGCGGACGGCTTCGATGTCGACATCAATGAGTTGGCGGCGGGGGCACCGCGAACATTCACTCTGGATGCGTCTATCCTAGATACCCTGGGTGCAGGTGTGCACGAGCTGTTCGCCGAGATAACCCTGCAAGACAACGGCGATGATGATGAACCGGATGAGAATCTTGGCAACAACACCAATAGTCGACCTGATGCTCTCACCATTGTTGAATCGACCGTTGATCTGACGGCGACAATAGATGGCACCGACCTTCCCATGTTCTTCCTTAACAGCGATCCCACAGCGCGGCTGTCTCTGCCTGTGACGGTTACAGTTGCCGGAAACGCAACCATGGGTGAGAACACGACAGTAGACGGCGCTCAGATCGGACTGGTTGATATTGGAATTTATGCACGGAGGCCAGAGGAGCCGGATCAGCTTATCACAACGCTGACGGATTGCGACCTCAGCGGACTCAGCGGCGGCGGCACACGGACGTTCTGGATCAATGATCTCATGCCAGCAATCCTGCCTGAGGGCGACTACGTAATCGTCGCCAAGGTGGACGATGGCGGCAGAATCAGTGAGGTTGCAGCAGAAGACGCTGAAGCCAACAACGAAGCGGTGACCACAGAGTCAACCTACATAGCCAACGCGCCATTCACTGACTTGAGCGTTGAGATGTCATCCAGGATGAAGCTCCCGGCGAGCATGGTGGAAGGCACAGCCACCAGAGTAGGGGTGAGGGTGCTGATAAGCAATGTCGGACAGATCCAACTGCCCAGGGGATCTAAGGTAGATGTGACAATTTATGCCCGCCCCATCGATGGTGGCGACGACGTGGTGCTTCAAGAACCGTTTGGTGTTTTTGTATCCAGCTTAAGGGTGGGCAGGTCGAAGGGTGTGAGCAAGACCGTTACCCTGCCTGCTAATTTGGGGCACGACACATACAAGATCGTCGCGGAGATATCCAATCCCACCGTGTACGGCGCGGCATCTGACGATCAATTCGAAGATAACAACGAAGCTGTCACCGCAGGCAACATAAGTGTGGATCAGCCATTCTTTGACCTGACGGCTGAGCTGGGGAAGATGAGAAGGTTCCCCGATTCAATCATCTCTGGAGTGCACAAGCCTTTCACGGTGCCCATCTTCGTAAAGAATGCTGGCAACGCGCCTATCGAGGCTGGCGAGAAGATTGTGGTCGGGATGTACCTTCGAGCTCCCAACGGAGTGGAAATACCGTTAGGCATATACAAGACAGTATCGGTATCCAAACTGAGGCCTGGCGCGAGCAGGAGAACCAGCGTTCGGATTAAGGTTCCTGACAATGATTATCCGACCTTGTGGTATACGATAGTTGCCAAAGTGGATGACGGCAACACGCTCGAGGAAGGTGTGGTCGGTGATGCAATCGATGTAGCCATCAAAGAGGGCAACAACAGTGTTGCCACAGAGCGACTGTTTATAAATGACAAACGCTACGATCTGCATATGGTCAGCGTGAGCGTCAAGAAGATGCCTCAATACGCTATCGCCGGAGATGCAAACACGAAGATCAGAGTATCAATGGTAGCAAGGAATGAAGGCACCATTGCATTCGCCGGCCGCGCAACAGTGAAGATATACGCCGTGAACGTAGACACTGAAGAGGAAGTCTTGCTCAAGACTCTTGACAGAATTCGTTTGTCAAAAAGGATAGGCAGGGACGCGAGGATTAGAGCGACAGTGACCCTGAAGAAAGGGATGGCGGATGGCGAGTACTTTATCAGAGCCCGAATTGACCCCAATATCGAGAGTGATGAACTCGGTAGTGAAAAGGGCAACAACTTGGAGGATACACCGGAAACAACAACCGTCCAGGTCATTAATAGCGCTACAAGTCTGGTCGGTTTTGACGGTTTGCAGGGAAACGAGTGGCCTTACACCACAAGCAACAAGTCCCGCTATTCCGCAGACACGGAAACGGGCGTAGCGACACTGACATCCACGGCGGGCGAACCAGATGTGTGGACGTTGGATGTCAACACTGCCGCCGACCCAGACACAGAGAAGTCGCTCGGCCTGAACCTGAATGTAGCCGACGATGGTGCACATCTGACTGGAATGGCGCGATCGTTTGGCAACATGGGCATCACCGTCAGTGACATAGACCTGATGTTGTGTCCCGAAAATCTGACGAGGGGCAGGACGGTTAGAAGCACAGCCGACGCCACCCTGACGACCGAAGTGTTTGACGAGAACGATCCCCTCACGCTTGCAGGCAAGGTCACCATAAGAACGAAGCTCGTGAAATATGAGATGGTGTCCACACCCGATGGAATGGAGATGGCGGCCAAGATTACGATAAGTATCTCTGCAAGGGCCTCCGGATTGGATGGCCATGAACGCAAGAGTTCGATAAGGTTGTCCGAGACTCTCACCGTATGGGCGGTCTCTGGCGTTGGTATTGTAAAGATGTCGAACAGAGCCAGTTGCGTCGCCTCAATCCGTGGCCTGCCGATCCAGAAGGCTTCAGAGAGGACCACATATATGCACCTGGTCGGGCTGCAAGGCTGATAGCAACCTTGCGAAGCGGGATTGGCTCTCTGTGGAACCTCTTGTGGGTACGCAGGGAGCCATTCTGCGTTCACTCGCCCTCGCCCTCCACTTTCCCTTCCACCGGAATCCGAAACGCACTAAGATGTGTTTGTGAGCAAAAGTCCACCAACATCGTGCACCGATATCGCCATCATTGGCGCTGGGCCCGCGGGCATGACCGCAGCCATCGCTGCGGCAACTGTTGCCACCGCCGGATGCAGAGTTACCGTAATCGAGCAATTGCCCAATACGGGGACTCGCTTGCTGGCTACCGGTGGCGGCCGATGCAACCTCACCAACACCGCCACTTCCGAAGAGTTCTGCCAAGTGTTCGGCCGCCAAGGTCGTTTCACTCAACCGGCGATCGATGCTCTGGGCCCAGATGCGCTGCGGGAAATGCTTGGCCGATTTGGCCTGCAAACCAGATGTGAAAACTCCTTCGCCATTTACCCTGCCAGCAACCGCGCAATTGATGTTCGCGATACGCTGGTGACTGCGTGCAAGAGATTAGGCGTTAGTTTCCTGACCGGTTCGCGAGTCGAAAATATAGCCATAGATGGCGGCAGGGTGACAGGGCTCGAAACCGCAGCCGGGCATATCAATGCCCGGGCGGTAATAATCGCAGCCGGCGGTTGCAGCTATCCCGCGCTGGGTGGGGGCCGCAGCGGCATGGATCTCGCTCGCGTCGCCGGCCATCGCATCGTGGAACCAATCCCGAGTCTGGTGGGCCTTGTGACGAAAGAACGCTGGGGCTGCGGGATCGCGGGGGTATCCGTACCAGGTGCTAATATCCGTATAGACCTGCCGAGGCAATCCAAGGCGGGCGTCACGGGCGATCTGCTATTCACGCACGCGGGGCTTTCCGGGCCGGCGGTGTTGAACATGTCGGGCGATATCGCGCAAATGCTCCGCAAACCGAAACAGAAGGAAGTTCCCCTGCGGATCAACTTCATTGGCGACCTCAGCCGAGATGCCTGCATGGCGATATTCGCATCCTGGCAGAGGGATGCGGGTACCAAATCGCTGCGCAAGCTTGTGGCGCACAACACAGCGCTGGCAGGTTCGCTGGTGGATGTGCTGCTGGGTCTGGCGGATATCGAGGCCGAAACGACGGCTGCGCACGTGTCGGGCAAGCAACGCGAAACGCTGGCCGGGCTGCTGTGCGCATGCCCACTGACGATAACTCGCACCGAAGGTTTCGACAAAGCCATGGTCACTCGCGGCGGGGTGGCTCTGAAGCAGATAGACCCGCATACGCTGGCCAGCCGAATTGTTGACGGTGTATTCTTTGCGGGAGAGATTCTGGACATGGACGGCCCCTGCGGCGGATACAACTTGCAGTGGGCATTCGCCAGTGGTTATCTTGCAGGACAATCGGCTGGGCGATGGCTCTGATGCGTGAATCACGAAAACGGGCAAGATCAAGATTATGAAAATACTGATAAGTAATGACGATGGCATTCTCTCGCCGGCGCTGGCGGCGCTCTACCGGGCAGTCAGCGATTTGGGCGACATAACCGTGGTCGCGCCCGACAGCCCGCAATCTGCATCGGCCCACGCGATTACGCTGCGGCGGGCACTCACCGTGCGCGAGGTGCAACTGGAGGACTTCACCGGCATGAGCGTGGATGGCCGCCCCGCTGACTGCGTGCGATTGGCGATACGCGCACTGATGGAAGAACCGCCGGACCTGGTGCTGAGCGGCATTAATGAGGGGCAGAACGTGGGGATAAACGTGTTCTACTCCGGCACGGTGGCAGCGGCGGCTGAGGCGGTAATGCTTGGCGTGCCGGCCGTGGCTTTCTCGGCATCGATGCTGAACACGAAAGTAGACTTCCAGCGCATCGGTTCGCTATGCAGGCAAGTGCTGGACCGCCTGCTGGTCGGCGGGATCGGCAAGTCTGATCTGATTAACGTGAATCTCCCGCTGCTGGATTCTCCCGAGCTGCCCAAGGGCGTGAAGGTGGTCGGCCAGTCGACGGCCGAGATGATCGACGCATATACGCGGGAATCTGACGGGGAGACAAGCACGTATCGTATCGGCGATGACTACAGCTACGGTGAAGACCACGAACCGCACACTGATGTCGCGTGTGTGCTGGACGGCTATATCTCCGTCACACCCCTGCACCTGGACATGACAAATCACCAGCGAATTGAGCCTCTTTCGGCGATGGATTGGAACGATATTCGCTGAAGTCTGCCAGGCGTTCCAGGCTGAATCCCAGTTCAATATAAGCATCTGCAAAGCATGTGCAGGCGGGGGCTGCGGAATGAGCCTCGCCGTCTTCTATGACGCAGACAGTTCGTCCATGACTTCCATGGAGAACAGCAGTGCTCGCACCAGGTGGTACGGGTCCTTCACTTGCAGGTTCTTGAGGATCGGGGCGGTGGGGCGGCCCTGGCGATCCAAACTCTGGTGCCATTCGCCATCTTCCTTGTTGACGAAATGCTCAAACGCGTAGTCATGCACACGCCAGTACCAATCCATGCACCAGTCTTCATGCGTGTTTCTGTACGCAAGCAGGCATGCATACAGCGACTCGGTGTGAGGCCACCATGCCTTGGCGTCCGGCTGATGCCAGACCGGCTGGCCGCCGTCACAATGACTCGCCAGGAACAACCCGCCATACTCGTTATCCCAGCCCTTCTCCAGATGCCAGCGAATGGCCTGCATCGCGAGGTCTATTCGCTCGGGCATGTTGTGATGACGATAAATATGCTCCATGAACCACATCGACTCCACCACGTGGCCGGCAAGGAACGTCTTGCCTACATCGGAATCCACCTTCTGCCCGCCGGGAGTGACGAACTCGTATAGTTGCTTATCTTGGGGCTTAAGGTGCTGGGTCATTACGATCTCGGCCAGTTCGAGCGACCTGTTGAGAATTCGCTTGTCACCGGTGAGCATGCCCAGATCGTGATACGTGTAGGCGAACATCATTGAAGGCCCGTGAGACTGCACGCCGTCGGGGATTTTGTGCGGTTCGGTGTCGAGCGTTGAATGGTCGTCCAGTAATGGGCTTGTCTGCTCGAATGCCGCCACGGCCATTTCAGTCGCTCGCGGGCTGCCGGTGAGCCTGGCATATTCTGTCAGGCCATATATCACGAAACCGTCTATATAGATGCTTTGGGGCAGGGTTTTGGTTTTGCCTTCGCGAGTCCAGCAATAGGCCCACTTGCCGTCGGCTTCGGGGCCCTTGTTCATTAGGAATTCGGCGGTTTTGTGGGCGACCTGCATCCACTCGTCGCGCGGCTCTATGTGGCGGCAGAGTGCGGCGAAAGTCCACAGGGCCCGTCCCTGCGACCACAGATACTTGTCGGTGGACAGCAGCGTTCCGTCATCGGCAACACAGTTCAGCACGCCGCCATATTCGCGATCTATGCAGTGTTTCATCCAGAACGGGACCACCTGGTTCAGCAGGTGATCGCGATAGAAGTCACGCAGTTGGGGGAAATCAGGCCGGTTTGTGGTCATCGTTACATATCCTTCGCAGCCATGAAGCCATCATATTGATGAGTCCATTGGGGGTTCTGATGCCTAGAGTTCGCCCAGGTCTTCGTTGGGATCGAAGACGCATTCTTCTTCGCTTTCCGGCTCCGGTTCAGGTTCGGTATCCTTTGGGGTATGGCTGAGACATTCGGTCATGGTGATGCCATGAGTCTTGAGAATCTTCTCGATGCTTTCGGCCTGGCCGGTACGGTTCGATAGGTAAATTGCTTCTATGACCGCCTGGTTCAGCAGATTCTCCATAGCAGAGCAGTAGTATTGTGGCGAATCTTCCAGGATTGCGGCCACAAAGGCATTCGCCTGGCTGGCGAAGACTTCGCCAGGAGCCAGATCATTCTCCACCTGGTCCACGATACTACCGTCAGGATCGCGAAAGACACACCTGTCGCCATCGACCGTTAGTGATCCTTTTTCACCATGTAAGGATAATTCTTCACAGACTGGACCGGACGAACGGGTGGTCACTACCGTCGCTATCATTTCATTGTCATACTTCATGATGGCCCCGGCTGTGTCGTCGGTATCGTAGACCGGACGTGGACGATCGCCTTTTGGCGCGGGTCTTCCGCCGGCAGCCAGTCCGTAAGCTTCGCTGGGCGTTTTGAGCATCCAGAGTAGCAGGTCAATCGGATGATAGCCGAGCTCCAGCAGGGCTCCGCCGCCCGCGGCCTCCTTGTCACCGCGCCATCCCAGATCGTCGCTCCAGTTGAACAGGTAGTGCGCCCGGGCGAGAAATACTTGCCCGATAGTGCTACATAATTCTTTTGCCCGCAGATAGCTACGTGTGAATCGTCTCTGGGTTCCAACTGCAAATTTACAATTGGCTTTCTCCATCATCCGAGCCAGTGCCAGGCCCTCTTCCAGGTTTCTTGCCAGGGGGGCATCCTTCCAGACGTGTATACCCCTCTTAGCGCAGGCAGACACAATTTCTGCCCCAACGCTGGGAGGAACGCTCATGAAGACGGCCTGTGGGCGGGCTGATTCCAGCAGTAGCCGATTGTCGCCGAATGTCTCGATACCGATCTCATTGGCGACGTTCTTGCACACTGCCGGATCCTTATCGCCGGCAGCCACCAGTTGGACGTTATCGAGAGACCTGAGTGCCCTCAGCATCTGCATGCCAAAGGCTCCCGCTCCGATAACAGCGACCGATAACGTTTTCTCGCACATGGACTTGTATCTCTATTTTGTACTCAACTACCAAAGCGTACGCGCAGAGGCATAGCTTGTCAACTGGTCGAGGCGATTATGGTCTTGGATATTGTGGTCTCTGGTCGGCTGCCTTGGCCGATTTTGGAGGCGAGATTTCCCAAGTGGGCCACGCGGCGTTCTTAAGCGCAAGCCTTTTGCATTGACATAGCGTGACTTGAGAAGTATTTTTCTCATTGGCACTTAACCGACATGAGCCGGGCAGGACACTGTAGCAGCTCGGCGTCCGATGAATTCCTCTGGAGCCATTCTGTGAAGAACAACTTTGTACGCCTTGGAATAATGCTGGCGGTTACCGTCGCGGCATCTCTCTGCCTCGCTGCCCAGGCAGTTGCTGCCGATGCGACGACGGCCAACGTGACAGTTGCCAAAGTTGTCATTAAAGGCAACAAGCAGGTAACTGCCAGCCGGGTCAAGATACACCTGAAGACTCAGGTCCGCAGACCGTTCGATACGGCGACCCTGCGCAAGGATCAGCAGAGATTGCTGAAGACCGGGCGATTCGCCAAGGTAGATGTGACCCATCGCCAAACACCACGCGGAGTGGTTGTTACCTTCACGGTGGTCGAGAATCCGCTTGTCGGGAAGATTACATTCACGGGCAACAAGGCCATAGATACCAAGGCCTTGCTGGCCGAGACCAGCCTGGCAGTGTCGGATCCGATAGACTCCGGAACAATCGCTGAAGCGGTAAGAGCAATCGAGACACACTATAAGACCGAGGGATTCAATTTCGTAAAAGTGACTTCGGCGGTTGAAGCTTCCAGCGTGATCCTTCGTATTGTTGAAGGTCCGCGGGTGCAGATCGGCAAGATTCGCTTCAAGGGCAACAGTTATTTTCGCACATTCTCGCTGAGGTTCAAGACAGAGTCTTCGGCGAAATTCTGGCTACTTATTGACGGGTATCTCGACAGCGAGAAGGTTGCCAGGGATATTCTCTCGATACGTCGTGTATACGTGGAGGACGGTTTCCTGGATGTGGAAGTCGCCGCGTTGCTCGATTATTCGGCTGATAAGAAGATTGTGACGCTGACGTATGCGATTCGTGAAAACCAGCGATACAAAATTGCGGGTATCGTTTTCAAAGGTAACAAGGTCTTTGCTCCTGCCGAACTCACCAAGCGGTTGAACTTGCAAAAAGGCGAGTTCTACAATAAGGAAGCACACGATACAGATCAGGAAATACTCAAGCGTGCCTACGGCGAACTGGGCTATATCGACGCAGGCGTCGTGGCGACCAAGCGTTTCAAGAACAAACCCGGCTTTGTGGACCTTGTCTATACACTGACAGAAGCCAAGCAGTTCCGCCTTGGAACGATCACGATCCGCGGAAATGACATAACGAAAGCAAATGTCATTCGCCGGCAGCTCAGGTTCTTCCCCGGACAGCTCTACAATACAATCGCCGTCAAGGAGTCCAATAACCGCCTTCGGGAGTTGAGACTTTTCGAGACCGTGGACATAACTCCCATCGGTAATGCACCGGGAGTTCGCAATGCCCTGGTGCACGTCACCGAAGGACAGACAGCCGAGTTCATGGTCGGCGTCGGTGTGAGCACAAGCAGCGGTCTGGTGGGAAATATCTCATTGAGGCAACGTAATTTCGATTTGATGAATTTCCCCAAGAGCTGGCGGGAATTCCTCACACTTCAGGGCTTCAAAGGTGCAGGGCAGACCATGGAAATCGTGGCTGAGCCTGGTTCTGAGCTTATGCGATTTCACGTTGGCTGGTTTGATCCGATGGTGTTCGATCTGCCGTACTCGGCTGGGGCCAAGGTATTTGCCTTTGAGCGAAGCCGCGAGGAGTACGACGAAGCTCGCATTGGCATGGTTGCCAGTCTTGGTTATCGTCACAAGAACAAGTGGTATAGTGAAATTGCTACCAGACTGGAAGGCATACAGATCAGCAATATGGATGAGGATGCTCCGCCGGAGGTCACGTGTGACGATGGCGATCACCTGCTGGTTGGCATCAAGGGGACGCTTATTCGCGACCGTACTGACAGCCGCTGGCTACCGTCCACTGGCGATCGGGTTCGCCTGAGCGTGGAACCGGTGGTTGGCACGGAATCGTTCACGGTGCTAACGGCAGGTTATCGCTATTATCGCCCGCTGTTCACCGACGCACTGGACCGCAAACACATCCTGGCAACGCGATGCAGCTTTGGTTACATCTTAGGGAACGCTCCCGTATTTGAGCGATTCTACGGCGGCGGCGCGGGTTCGGTACGTGGATTCAAGTATCGTGGGATAAGTCCACGGTCTGGCGGGGACCCGATTGGCGGAAAGCTCATGCTCTTCGCCGGTGCGGAATACACCTTCCCGCTCTTGGGCGAACACTTGCGAGGTGTTGTGTTCTTGGATACTGGAACTGTTGAGGACAGCTTTACCATAACAACATACCGAGCATCGATAGGTGCGGGTGTTCGCTGGATTGTACCTATATTCGGACCGATTCCGATGAGCTTCGAGTTCGCTGTGCCGCTGAGCAAGTCTGATGAGGACGAGACTCAGGCATTCGGCTTCTCCCTTGGCATGACCTTCTAGTTCTTTGTAACGGAGACTCTGACTTGTCGCGACGTGGCTCGCAGAGTGAAGACAGGTCGGTTAGTACTCGTAAGTTGTTGCCTGCCTGCTATTGTGGACAGGTTACTATCTGATATTCTTCCTGTTACAACTACTAGTTTTTTGTGGCGATGAAACGAAGCTTAATTGAAGCTCCTTACGGTGCAAATCGAGATTGAGGAAGCTGAGGCTCCGCTAGTAAAACACATATGTTGACACGCGAACGTCTCGAATAGAGACCTACACTCTCAGACAGAGGTTAAAATGAAAACAACCAGAACCCTGCTCATAATCAGCATCGTAGTCGCAGCCGTGGCGATAGCTACGCCGCATCTCATTGCCCAGGCGGCCCAAAGTTCATCCGGAAGCAAGGTAGCAGTCTGCCGTTTGGTCGAAGCCTTCAAGAACTATCATAAGGCCCGCGACATGTCCGAGAAGATTAACAGGGAATTGGACTCCATACGCCAAAAAGGACAGGCAGCCAATGAGGAATTCGGAAAGATCGCCGACGAACTCAAAGGACTGAAGCCCGGTTCGGCGGCATATGAGAGCCGCGCGACCAAGGCCCAGAGAATGCGCCTGCAACTGGATGCCGATATCAAGCTCCAGAAGTTTGTTATTGGACGCAAGCATCGTGAAGGCACGATGAAGATGTACGCAGAGATCCGCCATTCAGTGGCTAAAATCGCCAAACAACGCGGGTTTGACATCGTTCTGCTGGGTGACGAGGGCCAATTGGCGGCCGAGAATGAATCGCAAATGTTGAACGAACTGCGAAGCCGAAAGGTGCTTTACGCCAACCCGGCAGTGGATATAACCACCGATGTGCTAAGGGACCTCAACAGGGCGTACAAGGCAGGCGGCAACAAATAGCGTGTAGGCGGCTCCAGCCGCCAATACAATGGAGCATTCGCGTCTCGATGGGCTTTGTTTGCAAATCCACGCACGAATATTTCCCCGTCTCCATGGGTTTTTCAAAAAGTCCCCCAAATTAGGCCGTTGCGCTTTTTGAGCGTAATCCGCCTGGGCAGCAGTCAAAACATTGCACGCCAAGGCGAGGGGGATTATCATTTCCATGAGATCATGAGCAAGAAAACCTACAAACTCCACGACATCGCCCAGTTGGTCAAGGCGGAACTCAAAGGTGACGGGAACGTTGTTATCGAATCCGTCGCTTCGCTTGATACCGCTGGCCCAGGCAACATTACCTTTGCGGTAGACAAGAAACGCTTCGGGCGCCTTGAAGAATGCAACGCCTCTGCGGTAATTGTTGGCGAATTATGCGATCAGCTCGATATCCCGCAACTGGTTGTTGCCGATGTCAACGAAGCGGTGGCGATGCTTTTGGATGACATGGCGGACCCTTTCGACATGCCCGCCAGGGGCATTCATTCGTCGGCAGTGGTCGCTGATGATGCCAAGGTATCGCCGTCGGCCTCGATTGGGCCTGGAGTCGTGATTGGTGCAAGAAGCTGCATTGGCGATCAGGTTGTTCTGCACGCCAATGTTTATGTAGGTTCAGATGTCATAATAGGTTGCGATAGTGTGCTTTGCAGTGGTGTTGCGGTTATGCAGAACTGTAAGATCGGTAAGCGGGTAATCATCGGACCAAACAGTGTTATTGGCTTTGAAGGATTCGGACATTACACCAAAGCCGGTGTTCACAATACGATACGACATATCGGCGACGTGATTATCGAGGATGATGTTGAACTGGGAGCATGCACCTGTGTGGACCGGGCAAAATTTGCCTCAACGGTCATCGGTGCCGGTTCAAAGATAGACAATCTTGTTCAGGTAGGTCACAATGTCCAAATGGGCAGAGGGTGTCTGCTGTGCGGTCAGGTGGGGGTGGCCGGCAGTGTCACTTTTGGAGATTATGTAGTCGTTGGTGGTGCTACGGTCTTCCGAGATGGGATAACTGTGGGCAACCAGGTGCAGTGTGCTGGTTCTTCGGCAATTGGTGGTGATATTGAAGACCATGAAATAGTTGCAGGCACTCCAGCCAAGCCTGCAATGGATGCCTTCCGTGAATTCCAGGCGATAACGAAGCTGCCGGAACTTATCAAACGTGTCAAAACGCTAGAAAAGAGGCTAGATGAACTTGGGGAAGCAGAAAACGATAAGTAAGTCTGCCACGGTGGAAGGAATCGGCATGTTCAGTGCCAAGCCCTGCACGCTGGAGTTTGCGCCAGCGGAGGCGGGCACGGGCATAGTGTTTGTTCGCACCGATCTCAATCCCCAAGTGGAGATCCCCTCGCTCGTGGATTTCGCCGTCACCAGCAACCGGTGCACTGTTCTGGAAAACAACGGCGCTCGGGTGGAAACAGTAGAGCATGTCCTGTCTGCACTTTATGGATTGCAGATTACGGATGTTCGCGTATACATCAACGCGGCTGAGCCTCCGAATATTGATGGATCCCCAAAGGCGTTTGTCGATGCATTGCTGCAGGCCGGCATTTGTGAGCGGAACAAAAGTGTCGAACCGCTGACCGTAACCGAACCAATAACCGTATCCGATGGTGACGCGATGATTTGTCTCATGCCTTCGGATAACGGGCATCTCGATATTTTGTATGAACTGGACTACAGTGATGTTCCCGCCATCGGCAGGCAGATGAATCGCTTCCGGCTCGGACAGGACGATTATGCTTCGGAGATTGGTCCTTGTCGGACGTTCCTGCGCAAAGCGGAAGCTGATGCCGCCCGGGCCCAGGGGATCGGTGCACATCTTACGGAGCAGGATATACTTGTCTTCGACGATGAAGGTCCGATCGGAAACGCTTTGCACTGCGACGATGAACCAGTCAGGCACAAGGTTTGTGATCTGATAGGCGACCTGGCGCTGCTGGGCAAGCCTCTGGCAGGCAGGCTCGTCGCAAGCCGCAGCGGGCACGAACTTAACCGCAAACTGGTACGGGAAATACTGGCTGCAACCACTCCCGCCAAACCTGCCGCCCCTGCGATGCCGCTGATGGACATTCGCAAGATAATGGACTTTCTGCCACACCGATATCCCTTCCTGATGGTAGATAAGGTGCTGGAAATAGAAGCCAACAAACGTGCCGTAGCAGTGAAAAACGTGACCATCAACGAGCCGTTCTTTCAGGGGCATTACCCTGGCGAGCCTATCATGCCTGGCGTGATGATAGTCGAGGCTCTCGCGCAGCTTTCTGGTATACTTATGGGACAGGAACTGGAAACGAGCGAAAAAGTGGCAGTGCTGCTGGGAATCGATGCCGTCAAACTGCGAAAAGCCGTTAGGCCGGGAGACCAGTTGATCCTCGAATCAGAAGCACTCAGAGTCCGCGGAAGAATAGGACACTGCAAGTGCAAAGCCAGTGTTGATGGCGAAATAGTCGCCGAAGCCGAAGTCAAGTTTATGCTGGTAGATGCCAGCAAGGTCTGAAAAGCCTGACCAGTTCCCACACTCTCTCACAGGAGAAGAAGATGAGTTTTCGTGTAGCCGTTGTCGGAGCGGGGCGCATGGGCAAACTGCACGCCCGCGTTCTCAGCGAAATGGAAAACGCAGACCTCGTCTGCGTAGTGGATACAAACGAAGCCAGAGCCTCCGCCATTGCAAAACAACGCGACTGTCTGGCGATAACAGACGTCGCCGAAGCGGTGGACAAAGTCGATGCCGCAATCATCGCCGTGCCGACAATGCATCACGTAGCCGCCGCCTCCCCATTCCTTGAAGCAGGCAAGCCGGTGCTCATAGAAAAGCCCCTCACCGCAACCGCAGCCGACGGGCAGAAGCTCATAGACCTTGCTGCCAAGACGGGAACCAGCGTTCAGGTTGGACATACCGAACGCTTCAATCCGCTTGTAGTCGCAATGCGAACGCACAATATCCGAGCCAAGTTTATCGAAGCGCATCGTATCAGCCCCTTCACCTTCCGATCCGCAGATGTGGGTGTCGTCCTTGATATGATGATCCATGATCTGGACCTCACGCTCATGCTTGCCGGCGGAAATGTCGAAGGCATCCATGCTGTTGGCGTGAACGTTATTGGCAAACACGAAGATATCTGCAGCGCCAGGTTGATCTTCGATAATGGCTGCTCCGCCAATATTACCGCCAGCCGACTTGCGATCAAAACTGAACGCAAAATGCGAATTTTCTCCGAAGAGGCCTACCTGTCGCTGGACTACGGTAAAAAGTCGGGCGTTGTAATCCATAAAGATAAGAACCTCGACCTGATCCAGATGGCACGTGAGATGCAGGTAGACGATCTGGCGGAACTCGCACAGAATCTGGACTATCGCGAATTGCTCACCGTGGAAGACCTCGTCGTCGACGATTCCACCGAACCCCTACGCAGGCAAGCCGAAGCATTCCGTGACACCGTGGTCAACAACGCGCCGCCCGTAGTGTCCGCAGCCGATGGGCTCGCCGCAGTCCGCGTCGCAAACGATATCGTCAAATGCCTCAAAGAATACGAATGGGACGGCAAGCACACCGCCGAGAACCGAATTGGATTGGACATTGTCAGCAAGTAACCACGTTCTATCGGACGCTTGTTGATATCTGAATAGCTATGGCGCAATAACCGGGGCCGACGAATTCCATATTCGCTGGCCCCGGGTTTTGTTTCGGATCAGAGCGCGTCGTCAATTAGAGCATTCCCAAAAAGTAGTAGCCGTCTCGACTTATTCGGCATTCATTGGGACACGTTGCGGCGTATCCTGGCGAATCCGCCGTTGTTCCCCGATTCTGTCCCCCGATTATTCAGTCGATCTCTTGACAACGACTTGCCTGTGGATCTCCTTCAAGTCCTCCGATTTCGGCCCCTTGGCTCTTCGACTCGTTGCGCCAACACATCAACAACAACACCGCAGCAATCGCGAGAACACAACTCTTGACGGGCAATCGGCACGCATAATACATGGGCAAATACCCCCAAAGCACTGCAAAAAACACCCCGTGCACAAGAGTGCCCACAAACATTAGAATCACAACGACACAAGAGAATCTGACAAAACGACGCTCTTTCACACGATCTGCAAACCACCAGAAGAAGCTTGCCCCGATAAGGCGCCCTGTGCATCCTATAACAATGCCGCAAGCCACAAGATAACTCCAACTCTCAACGCGTAGAACAGCGACAAGAGCGTCCACACAGGTCAATATGGCAGCGATCTTCATCCACTTGCACGACACCATATAGCACGATTGTGCTCGCGACTCACCATTCATTAGCATAGCACGAAGTTCTCCAAGTCCATGGTACACTGTATCACTATCGGCGGACGCACTATCGGGGGACGCATTGCTGATTTCTTGCATCCCTTTCTCCGTGCGTGCATCGTACCTGTCCGCGACAAGCATCCAGCATATCCTGTATCCCACGCTACGTCACTCAATGATGATAGCGGGTGGCGTGGCGATCCCGATGTACATCGGGACAGGGGTCGCCATGATTATGGATCGCAATCGACGCCACCTGCCTGCCGGCAGGCAGGTGGCGACCCACGATACGACTGTGTGTCACCATGCCACCCGCCTACCCGATTGCCTGCGATTTCGTTCCTTGATGCTCGTTGAAATCCTGCGCACTCGCGACGGAATCCATTCTTTAACGGACTGTTAGCGGGAAAGGTACTTTGCCACAGCTACCTCAACAGCTTCGTTGACGAAATTCTCATCGTAATACGCTTCCGCCTGCTTTGCGAATCGCTGGCGGAATTCGGCCGTCAGTTTTTCGTATCGCTTCATTCTAATAGCGTGGCGGATCTTCGTCTGGGCTTGCTCAAAATTGTCTACCTTGCCGGGGAAAACCTTGTATGCTTTGACGATATAATACCCGCTCTCGGTCTCCATCACGTCGCTGACCTGCCCTTGCTTCATGGAAAACGCTTTCTTCTCGATGGCAGATTCCTTGATGCTGCCAAGGGGCATTATCGGCCAGATGCCGTTAGACTTCGCCTTGAGCCCGCGCGACAGTTCACTGGCGACCTTGCCGAAAGCTTCACCGGAATCGATCCGACGTTTTGCCAGATCAATCACCTTTTTCGCTTCGGCTTTAAGCCGCGCCTGATCCTCTGCAACATTCGTGAACCTGTCGGTCTTCTTGAGGAACTTGTGAAGCGGAGCAGCTATCATCTGCATCTGAACGTGTTTCTCGTGGGCAAACTCGTTCTGGTGTTCCTTGTAGTATCGCATCATCATTTTCCGGCTGACGTGGATAGTCGGCAGGAGACGCATTTGCATGTAAACCTCTACGGAGAGTGTGTTCCTGAAGTCCTTGAGCACTTTTTCCAGCGTCCTGCCCTCGGTAAGCAACTTGGACTCCAAAGCCGTCTGGCTACCGCCTACCTCTGCGATCAGCTTGTTGCGGTGTTTGTCCACCTCAATGTCGATACCCTGAGTGTGCTGTTCGCTAAGGCGCGAGGCGGCTTCATTCTGGATCAGCTCATCATTCAAGAAACCCATCAGTTGCGCCGCGAGAACCTGTTTTGCAACTTGGCGGTACTCACGCACGCCTCGCCCTCTGGCGTACTTCTTGAGCGGAGCGTCGGCCTTTGCCACCAGCTCCCGAGCGGTAATGTATGTGTCCTTTATTCGCAATATCGCTGCCGACATTTCGCCAGTGGCTGCCGGGCTGGCATCACCTGCAATTGGCTTGGGGGTTTCTTTCTCGCTTGCTCTGCCGGCTGCGGGCGCAGCCAGCGACGCTCCTGCCGCCTTGGGTGTCGCCATGATCTGCGGGTCTGCTTCAGGCTGGGTTGACGGAGCCTTTTGTTGGGCTTCGGGCCACTCTTCAGCGGTGGACCACTTGGACTTCGTCACCGGAACATTCTTGTCCGTGCCAAAGGCGTCAATTGCCTTCTGACATCCAGCCATAAGCAACACTAGCGTTAATGAAGTGAAAATCGCGATTCGCATATCATCTCCGTATTCGGCAGCGAGCATTAAACATGAATTCGGATGGCATTATACACACACAAGGATCATTCAGCGAAGTGTTTCGCGCCAAGATTTCTGACACTGTCATGCAATCTTGGCTCGAGAGCACACACTGCTGGCGGGTCACCAGTACGATCAAAAGTTCTTCATTATTTCACGAAGTACTACGGTGGCGTAGCATCCCGATGGTGCGGAGAATTTCAGCTCGACAAATGACTCGCTACCATCGTTGCCCGCGCTTAACTCGCAGTCGTCAATCGCAAAACGCAGCGCACGCCTCCCTCCCTTGGCCTTGAGAGACCCGATCTTGCGAAAATCCTCAGCCGCCACGCTGCTTGCGTCTATCACGGCGTGTTCTATCTCACCAGGGATTCCTGTCGCCAGGTTAACGCGATAACCTACGATCGGACCGGTCGGACTTATCTCGAAGCGCTCGGCACGCGGTTGCTCTATCGCGGCATCTTCAACGGTGAACACGCCACCGGAGTCGCACTTCTCGGCCATGTCGCCAACCATGACCTTGTCGATACTATCAAGACGGCTGGCCAGTATATGGTTGAACAGTTGACTCTGAAATGCTGATACGTAGAGCCGCCTCATCCGTTTGTCTATCGCACCTAACGCAGGTCCGGGTCGGAGTTTCTTTGAATACGCCGCCAGCGCTTTGCGTTCGTTGGCGTAATGTCTGGGCCAGGCTTTGCGTGCATCTGCCATTTTGCCTGCATCGAAGGCGGTCCGGGCTCTCTTGCAATCCACGGGGTCATCATCCATGGGCCTGCCGAGATAAAGCTCTATGAATTCCTGCAAGTCGTTGGCTATCAGCGCCCGGCCAAGATCGGCAGTGTCGCCGCGAGCGCCAAACCGTTGATGACCGAAGTAGTTCGGAACTCCGCGAGATTTAAGGATATCAACCACTGCCTGGGCAGCGGGGAGCTGCGACCTGTTCACACCTCGAATTCGAATGCTAAACCGATTGCCCGCAAGGTGCCCGGGGCGAAGTTTGTTCGTGTGGCAACTTACGTCAAGAATCTCTATCTGGCAATCGTTGAACTCGCGAAGGCGCTGCTCGTCGGCGTGTTCGAGGCTGAGTCGCTGGGTGGTTATTGCCTGTGCATCTTTAAGGCCAGCCATCCCGATGTCGGTGGGCTTTACGTGCATGTGGCGCGCGATCCTGTCGATGGCGGTCGGCGTAGGCAGGCCCTGCTTGCGGATGGTGAAGTACAGGTGCGTTCCCTCTCCGGATGCGGCGTAGAGCGGCATCTCATCCACGCGGAAGTCATCCCACCTGGTTTTAATATCTCCGCCGATGCCCGGCAGGTTGCTTGTCAGATACGGTAATTCGCTCATATCGGTAGCTCCAGTAGTCTTTTGTCACGGCGAAATTTGCCAGTTCTTTGTAATGGCGAAATTGTCGGGCTGCTGTATTTTAAGTCCATATCCGGCCGCGACCTGCCTGCCGGCAGGCAGGTGCACATCGGGACTGCAAACTAGGTTACCATCGTACATCTTCCCTGTGACAGCGTAATAGGTGCAATCGCGGCGCTTTGAAAGGACAGAGCGTATGGGATACAATCCCCTGAGTCAATTTGTGTCCCGGGAGTAAAAATGAGCGATAGGATCGAACAGATCAAGGCAATGCTGGAAAAGGAACCGGATGATTCGTTCCTTCATTATTCTCTGGCGATGGAATATGTGTCCGCGGGGGAGCATCATCTCGCGGCGGAAGCGTTCGGGGCATGCCTGGTTGTGGAACCGGACAATTTGCCAGCTCGCGTTGAATGCGCAAAGGCCTTGCGGACTTGGGGCAAGCTTTCCGAGGCCCGGGCGATGTTTACAGAAGCGATGCAAATAGCTGTTGCTAAAGGCGATACGCACGTAGGAGATTATGTCCGCCAGCAGCTTGAAGCCCTGGGTGGGTAAGCTGTTGGGAGGGCTTTGCAAGCGATCTTGAGACAATCTTGGGCCTCCAAGTTAAAGACTTATGTTGTCAGACTTTAACTTGGGTCACATCGGACCTTGAATCCCGGTTTTAGCTGGAAAGATGGCGTTAGATCTGGGATACTTGCGGGATTGGAGACAGATGCCTTGGGCGATCTGTCCTCGACGCACGGAATCGCATGGAGTTAAGCCGCTGAAAAACGGTTGGCCCCAGGCAAGGAAGGTAATGTATGTCCAGCGAAGCAATAGGCGAAACTTACGATGAGAGCAATATTAAGGTCCTGGAAGGACTTGCGGCTGTCCGGAAACGCCCGGGTATGTATATCGGCGATACCACTCCGCGCGGTCTGCATCATCTGATATGGGAAATCGTTGATAACGCCATTGACGAAGCCATGGCAGGCAGATGCAATAATATCAGCGTAACTATCAACGCAGATGGGTCGGCGACCATTTCTGACGATGGCGTGGGCATTCCTGTTGGTATACACCCCACTGAAGGCGTTTCTACGGTGGAAGTGGTCTTCTGCAAGCTCCATGCGGGCGGAAAGTTTGAGCAGGGTGCTTACAAGGTTTCAGGCGGTTTGCATGGTGTTGGGGCCTCGGTGGTAAACGCGCTCAGTGAGTGGACCGAAGTGGAAGTGTCCCGCGATGGGGAAGTCTGGTGCATTGAATTCGAGCGAGGGGACAAGAAGAAGGAACTGCGCAAGATCGGAACCCGCAAACGTAGCGGTACTACCGTTTCGTTCAAGCCTGATAGCGAAATTTTCCCGGATATCAGCTTCAAGTACGAAGTCCTTGTTGCTCGCCTGCGAGAACTCGCTTACCTCAACGAGGGTGTTCGTATCGTCATTAAGGATGAGCGAATCGACAAGGAAGAGGTCTTTCAGTACGATAAAGGCCTCCTGGCGTTCCTGGCGCATCTGACCGAAGGCAAGACTGCTGCCACCGCGCCGATCGTCCTGCACAAGGAAGACAGCGAAAGCGGCATGAGTCTCGACATTGTGATGCAATACACCGATGTGTACAGCGAAGCGGTCTTCTCTTTCGCAAACAATATCAATACGCTTGAAGGCGGGACGCACCTCTCGGGCTTTAAGAGTGCCCTTACCCGCTCGATCAACTACTATGCCAAGGGCCTTGGGGTTATCAAGGGCGCCATCAAGGCGCCGGCCGGCGAGGACCTGCGAGAAGGGCTCACCGCAATTATCTCAGTCAAGTTGCCCGAACCTCAATTTGAAGGCCAGACCAAGACCAAGCTTGGTAACAGCGAAGTCGAAACATTCGTAACCCAGTCGGTTAACGAGCAATTGTCATTGTGGCTGGAAGAAAACCCCGCCGAAGCGAAGAAAGTGGTCAACAAAGCCGTTGCCGCCATGCAGGCTCGCGACGCCGCGCGCAAGGCTCGTGACTTGACAAGACGTAAAGGTGCACTTTTCAGCAGTTCGCTACCGGGCAAACTGGCAGACTGTCGCTCCAAAGATGTTGAAACTACAGAGTTATTCCTTGTCGAAGGTGACTCCGCCGGCGGACCGGCCAAGCAGGGCAGGGATTCGGCAATACAGGCAATCCTTCCGCTGAGGGGCAAGATCCTGAACGTGGAAAAAGCCCGTCTTGACAGGATCCTCAACTCCGACGAAATCAAGAAGATCATCGCCGCACTGGGGTGCGGTATTGGTGAAGATGATTTCGATCTCAGCAAAACACGATACGGTAAGATTATACTCATGACCGATGCCGACGTGGACGGTAGCCACATTCGTACACTGCTGCTGACGTTCTTCTTCAGGCACATGAAGCCCCTGTTGACTTCCGGGCGAATCTTTATCGCCCAGCCGCCACTATATCTGATTACCTACAAACGCAAGAAGCAATATGTCCTGAACGATAGCGAGCTCAAAGAGAAGCTTACTGGTATCGGCATCAATGACATGAACATCAAGCTCAGTGTCCACAACACCGAAGCAAGCGACCTGCCGGTTCTCAGGGAATATGACGGGGCAGAACTCGCCAAGTTGCTCATTGTGCTGGACGAGTTGTGCGATTGTGTGAAGATTGTCGAACGGCGAGGCCTGAGCTTCCAGAAACTCATGAACAATCGCAAGGACGGCGCGCTGCCAACCCATTGGATCCTTCTCGGCAGGCGAGATCTGTTCTACCATTCTGCTGCTGATTACGAGTCTTTCCTCGCCAGGAGAGAATTCCTTGATACCGAAGATAATGTTCAGCTCCCAATCGCCGATGAGGGCGAGACCCCATCGGTCACGCAGGTGGACCAAGAGCAGGCACAAGAGCCTACTCGTCGAATCCACAAGCGGGCCGAACTGCACGAGGTGAAGGATATCACCGCAATCGTCGCACAATTGGCTGAGATGGATATAGATATTGAGGACTACTTCCTCGTGCGCGAAGAAACCATAACCGGTGAAAAACCGCCCGCAAAATACATACTATCTGCCGATTCCGATCTGACCGAAGTGGATAACGTAGCAGGTATCGCACCTGGCTTGCGAAGCCTCGGGTCCAAGTCGGTCGAAATCAAGCGATTCAAGGGTCTCGGCGAGATGAACGATGACGAACTCTGGGACACCACAATGAACCCGGAAACGCGTATGCTGCTCAGGGTCCAGGCCGACGATGCCGAAGAGGCCGAACGCCTGTTTTCCCTGCTGATGGGTGATAACGTCGAAAGAAGACGCGCCTTCATCGAAGAAAATGCTCTGGACGTCAAGAATCTTGATGTCTGAGGCGATGAGAATGGCGAGCCGAGTATTACCGGCGAAACTGACTTGTCGCGATGACTTGTGACGATGACTTGTGACGACGAAGCCGTAGGCGAAGATGCAAGCCATAGGCGAAGCCGCAAGCTCGCAGAGCGAAGACCAGTCGCGCTGCTGGATTTTTAAGTCCTATCCGGTCCCGACCTGCCTGCAGGCAGGTGTACATCGGGATTGCGGACGGGGTGCCACCTGACATCCTTCCTGTTACAGCGTATTAGTAATGTGATTATTTGTTTCGCTCGCAACCGGGTGGCGATAGCAGTCGCCGCCTTGTCTGAGAATAGGTAACGCAACGGCGTTGCCAATGAGCTAATAACCTGTCCGTGGATATCCGCGGCTGTTAATACTGGAGTTGTGTATGTCGGATCCCATCGGACCGACCGATAGCGATGCCGCACCTGCAACCGTGGAAGATGATGAGTCTACCACGCAGGACCAGGTGCCCATGATACTGGCTCGCTACGGATACATCGCGGTAACCGCATTGTTCTGCCATAGTCTGTCCCAGCCGAAATCCGGCACAAAGGTGGTTCTACGCACTGAGCGCGGAGTGGAACTGGGCGAAGTAGTGGCCCGATTATCCGAAATCTCAAACTGCTGCTCGTCTGGTACCGACGAACAGAAGAAGCCCGGCGCATGCTGCGAGAAGCAACAATCCCGAGGGAAGGTTCTGCGGGTCGCAAACAGCCAGGATCTCGTCGATCAACGTCACCTGGAATCTTCCGCTCTGGAAGAACGCAAATACTGTATGCGGGAGATCAAACGCCTTAACCTCGACATGAAGGTCGTAACCGTCGAACATCTGTTGGGTGGCGAGCGAATCATCTTTTACTTCATGGCCGAGCACCGTGTGGACTTTCGAGAGCTTGTCAAGTTGCTTGCCGCGGAGTATAGGACCAGAATCGAAATGCGGCAGGTGGGCGCACGCGACGAAGCCAGGCTTGTTGGGGACTATGAGAGATGCGGCAGGCCTTGTTGCTGCAGGACGTTCCTAGGTGAGCTTCAGCCGGTTTCCATGCGAATGGCCAAAATGCAGAAGGCGACTTTGGATCCGTCCAAGATATCCGGACGCTGTGGCCGGCTGATGTGCTGCCTGAGATTTGAAGACGAAGCATATCAGGAACTGAAGAAACGTTTGCCCCACAGGAATATCTGGATACGCACCGCTGACGGTACCCTGGGAAGGGTAGTTAGCACACAGATTATCACGCAACTGGTTGAACTAAGGCTGGCAGACAATACGCGAGCAGTTGTCGCGAACGAAGATATTGTGGAGCGTGACGTTCCCGAACCCAAACCGGGCGAGACACCAGACAGATCAAAGGGCACAACCAGGCTGGCACAAGTGCTTGCAAGGAGGGAAAAGGAGAAGGTAGCCCAAGCGCCGGTTCCGCAGAAAACCGGCCTGGATGATGTTAAGCTCGATCCGAGCTGGAACGCGGTACTTGGGGGCGGCGAGAAGGATGAATCGAAAGAATCTACCGAGCAGAAAGACTCCCAAGGGCAGACCGGTTCGGCCAAACCTCGCCGCAGAAGACGAAGTCGCAAGCGACCGTCAAATTCCGCAAGCTCGGACAATTCACAGAAAGCTGAGCAACCCAAACAGCCTTCAGAGCAGACCGCCGGAAAGGCGGAGGGTCAAGAGGGTGTAAAGAAGAAGCGAAAAAGGCGTAGACGCCGCAAGAAACCCGGTTCAGGCGATAGCCCCACCCAGGGCGGCGGCGAGGCAAAGCAGGACTGAGGCAGGCAGTGCAATCTTGATGAGTGTGCCGTAAATTCGCGAATCATGATCTTGCTTGCCATCCACGCGAACTGCCGGTCAATCATGCGGTTGATGGAAGCTGATGGGTTCCGAAAGCCAAGCTGCTACAAGATTCTCCGAAACATCGTGCGTCCTCAAGAGGCGAATTCGCTCACGACACTGGCCGCAGCGCACAACGCTACCCTTGCAGCTGGTTGGTAGCTCCAACTGAGCATTACATCTGGGACAGACTACTTTCCTGCCGTCTTTCATGCCTGTTTCCTTATCACATGAACCAAGCCAACCTCGCAACTCTGGTCAGACGCTACCTAACGCTGACTATTGTTCATAGGGACCAGTCCACCGAAAGCAAGCTTACGATCTTTTATGGCGGTTCCCAAAGGCCAGGCACCTATACCGTAAGAGAACTCGACGATACAACATATGAAAATGAATGAAATTACACCTGCAGACAAGCTATGTGTCATAACCAACGATATTAGCAAAATAGCTTTTCAAACCTTGCAAATTCCTCGACAGGACACGAGGACTCACGGCAACTGCACGAACCCTCATGCCCTGTCATGGACGTGTCCGCCGCATTCCCGATGGCGGAGAGGCGATCGAAGCATCCAGAGCAAACCCTCAGTGAGGCCATGGCGCCCACAATTTGCTTCTGCTGCCTCAAAAATCCATCGTCTCCCTCGCCAGCAGGTTATTTAACATGCCGAAAACACTGATCTTCACAAAGCGTCATTAATGGTGTCTTCACCTACATTATAGGCTTTCAGCGACCCTGATAACCACTCTGCGGAAGGGCTTGAGATAACTTCCAGGTGGCAAAGAAGTTGTCCTTTACTCGGAATTCTAGGAACGTGTGGGACATGCCCTCTGTACCAGAGCGGATCGGTTCAGTTGCAGCTTTGGAGTATAATTGTCTTGCAGTACTTGCGACCAAAGAGGTAACATATTTGGTGTAAATGACTCGCCAAAGGACGCCAGAATGCGTCCTTTCTTGTTATGGGTGCAGGGCTATGCTCTGCCTGAGGCATTCGGATATTATGGCAAAAAAAGACAGCAATACGGGTGAAAACACAGCCGTACTACCCTTCGAACAGAAAATCGTTGGTCTGTCGCGTCAGATAGTCCAGCTAGAGGAAGCCCAGAACGAAACCGGAAGGGACTATTCCTCAGAAGTCAACGCGCTTCGTGTTCAGTATGTCTCCCTCCTCGAAAAGACATACGCCACCCTCAGCGCATGGGAGACGGTGCAGGTAGCGCGTCATCCTCAGCGCCCGCTGAGCGGTAACTACATAGATCGGATCGTGAAGAACTTTGTGGAACTACGTGGCGACAGGCGTTTTCGCGATGACAAGGCGATCCGTTGCGGCTTCGGCCGAATTGGCACGGAGAAGGTTGTTCTGATAGCCCAGCAGAAGGGCAGCGATACCAAAGAACGCCTGGAATGCAATTTCGGCATGTGCCATCCCGAGGGATATCGCAAAGCTCTCCGCGTGATGAAACTGGCTGAAAAATATAAGCTTCCGGTAGTCTGCCTGATGGACACGCCCGGAGCCTATCCGGGAATTGGTTCCGAAGAACGCGGGGTCGCAGAAGCCATCGCCGTGAACATGCGGGAGATGAGTCGCCTCCGAACACCGGTTGTCTGCCTGGTTATCGGCGAAGGTGCCAGCGGCGGTGCCATCGGTATTGGTGTTGGTGATCGCATGGCGATGCTGCAATATGCATGGTATTCCGTAATCAGCCCCGAAGGCTGCGCCGCAATCCTGTGGCGAACCGGCGAACGCGCCGCCGAAGCCGCCGAAGCCATGCAAGTTACTTCAAAGCAAATGAAGTCACTCGACCTCATAGACGATATCATTCCCGAGCCTCTCGGCGGCGGACATCGCGATCACGCGCAAGTGGCAACCAACGTGGAACGCTACATCGTGAACACGGTTCGTGAGCTCAAACGTGTTGATCTTGATGATCTGATCGACCAGCGATACGCACGCTGGCGACGAATGGGCGAAGTGCTCCACCTCGACGAACTGCCCGCAACGGTCAAACAGTAGGCGTTCGATGTGAATTGTCCAGTCTTCCATATGCCGGCAAGTGCTCTGCGCGCAGCGGCAGCGGCCCGAGGTTTCCGGAAATCAGGATTTGAACTTCCTAAGACGCAGCAGCCAAATCTACTTGGTGCCCGTCAGCAATTCGCTGACGAACTGTCCGACGTGTTCGACAAGTTCTGATAGGGGTTTGTCCTTGGCATCGGTAATACGGTGAATAATCGCCGATCCCACAATCGCGCCATCGCCCACTTCGCAGACTGCTTTCACCGTATCCGCGTTGGAAATACCGAAGCCGACGCACACTGGAGTTTCGGTATGTTTGCGAAGCTCGGCTACGCCTGCGATCGTTTCCGGCGGCAGTTTGGTTCGCTCGCCGGTAATGCCCGATACCGATATGTAGTAAGTGAATCCCGTGCTGCGGGCGGCGATTTCGATTCTGCGATCAGTCGGCGTCGTGGGGGCGATCAGCATTATGTTGCCAAGCCCAAAGGAGGCAGTAAGTTCAGACACGAGTCCCGCTTCGCCTATCTGGAGATCGGGAATGATCATTCCATCGATCCCGGCCTCGGCGGCTTGCTTGAGATACTCGGCTACGCCATGGCGGAAGACTATCGAGTAGCTCACCATCATGACCAGCGCCATCTCGCCGCCGGCGGCGCGATACTCGCGAACCATGTCCAGAATCTTCCCGCTGGTGATGCCGTTTTCAAGTGCTGCTGTATATGACGCCTGAATCGTGGGCCCGTCGGCAACGGGATCAGAAAACGGTATGCCAAGCTCGCATATGTGCGCGCCGCGCGATTCGAAATCATCCAGCAATGCCCGCGTCACATCCAGATTCGGATACCCGGCTGTCAGGAAAGGCATAAGTGCCTTCTGGCCGGAGGATCGCAGGTTTTCAAACACCTTCACAAGCCTGTTATTGCTCATATCAATCATTGGTGTGACCCGTTTCCAGCAGGCCGCTACTTGGCGGCTTGCTTTGCCTTGCGTTGCTCAAGAATGGCGGCGATTTCGTTGCAGTCCTTATCCCCGCGACCCGAAAGGTTCACGAGGATGATCTTGTCTTTGCCCATAGTCGGGGCGAGCTTCAAAGCCTCTGCTACCGCGTGTGACGATTCCATCGCTGGAATAATGCCTTCCGACCGACTCAGTGTCACGAGAGCTTCCAAGGCTTCGTCATCGCTGACACTGGTATATCTCGCCCTGCCTGAATCCTTCCAATATGCGTGCTCCGGACCTACGCCAGGGTAGTCCAGCCCAGCCGAAACGCTGTGCACGTCTGCCGTCTGCCCGTCATTATCCTGCAGCACGTAGCTTAGGCTGCCGTGCAGAATGCCCGGCTTGCCAACCGACAGCGTCGCGGCATGATCACCGTAATTCATGCTCCTGCCGCCAGCTTCTACGCCGATCATTTCCACTTCGGTATCGTCTACCATCGGTGCGAAAATGCCGGCTGCGTTTGATCCGCCGCCCACGCAGGCGATAATCGTATCGGGAAGTCTGCCGACCTTCTCCAGCATCTGCGCCCGGGCTTCACGCCCGATGCAGCTCTGGAATGTGCGAACCATCGTCGGGAAGGGGTGCGGCCCGGTGACCGAGCCGAGGATGTAGTGCGTGTCCTTGCTGCTGCCCATCCAGTTTCGCATGGCTTCGTTGCAGGCATCTTTCAAGGTGCACTGTCCTGAATCAACAGGCACAACTTTGGTGCCAAGCAGCTCCATCCTGAATACGTTAAGTGCCTGCCTGCGAATATCTTCGGTGCCCATGAACACTTCGCATTCCAAGCCGAACACCGCCGCCGCCGTGGCCGCCGCAACGCCATGCTGCCCCGCGCCGGTTTCGGCGATAACGCGCTTCTTGCCCATGCGAAGTGCTATCAGTGCCTGCCCCAGCGTGTTGTTTATCTTGTGCGCGCCGGTGTGATTCATGTCTTCGCGCTTCAAATATATTTGCGCGCCACCGCATTGCTGCGTAAGTCGTTTGCAGAAATACAGTTCACTCGGCCTGCCTGCTATCTCGCGCCAGCACCTGTCCAGCTCTGCGAGGAAACTGTCATCGGCCATCGCGGCCTCGAATTCGTTCGCCAACTGATCCAGTGCGGACATGAGCGTTTCGGGCATATAGCATCCGCCAAATTGCCCGAAGTAGCCTTTATTTGAGTCTTTAGTCATCTTATTCAGTGCTCCCAACCAAGAACAGGTTCGACATGTTACCGCGCCTCGCGATTAGCTACAAGACGCTTTCGATGCATAGATTCTGTAGCAAATGCACAGTTTCTGCCTATAATCGCTTCTCCGGCTCTTAACTGTCAGACCGGGCAAACATAAGTCTTGTTTCAGTAAAGGTGGTTTCAATATGACGTCTCTTCAGGCTTTGCAAGACAAGTTCCAACGCAATGTTGTGTTCATCATGAAAGTTAACCTGGACGATCAGGCCGACGCCCTGCCGAAAATCCTCACCGCGATAAGCGATGCGGGCGCACGCACCGCCGAGGTCGATAAGGTTTCCCATCAGCATAATCATATCGCATACGACATCCAGGTATTTGCCACCAGCGACGACCAGATGGCTGATGTCCGCAAGAAATGCGAGATGATCGATGGTACGGAAATACTCGATGTGCTCGACGCCGCAATGGAATGCCACCGGGGTGGATCGTGTGAAATAGTTTCACGCGGATCGATCACCTCCAATACCGATCTGCGAATAGTTTATACGCCCGGCGTCGCTCGCGTGTGCAAGGCCATCGAGGCCGATCCGGCTTTGGCTCGCGAATTCACGAACATCGGCAACCGCGTTGGCATCGCCACAAATGGTACCGCCATACTCGGGCTTGGCGATATCGGTAACCTCGCCGGCCTGCCCGTTATGGAAGGCAAAGCCGCTATCTTCTGGGAGTTCGCCAAGGTCAGCGCCGATCCGATCCTGGTGGAAACCTATGACGCCGATGAGTTCATCCATGTTGTCTCGAAGATCGCCGGAGGATTCGGCGCAATCCAGATTGAAGACGTCAAGGCACCCGAATGCTTCAAGATCACACGCGACCTCGATGCGATGCTGCCGATTCCCGTGTTCCACGATGACCAGCACGGTACTGCTACCGTAGTGCTGGCTGGGCTCTACAGTGCACTGAAGAAGACCGGCAAGAAGATCACCGATCAGCAGACCATTATCAGTGGCGCAGGGGCGGCCGGTACTGCCATCGCCGATCTCCTGCTCGAAGCGGGCGTGCCCGATGTGGTCCTGTGCGACTCTTGCGGGATTCTCTACCGCGGCCGCCAGGAGCGTATGAACGAAGAGAAGGTCGCACTGGCCGAACGCACGAACAAGGAAAACCAGCAGGGCTCGCTCGCCGATGCCTTCAAGGGTGCAAGCCTGTTCATCGGCGTTAGCCAGGCGGATATTGTCTCCAAGGAGATGATCCAGTCGATGGCCGCCGACCCGATTGTGTTCGCACTGGCAAACCCCGTCAGCGAAATCTCTATGCCGGATGCACTCGCCGCCGGCGCGAGCATTTATGCAGACGGCCGCATGATGAACAATGCCCTGGCATATCCGGGTATCTTCCGTGGAGCATTGGATTCCGGCGCATCCAGCATAACGCTTGAAATGCTGATGGCTGCGTCCGAGGCACTTGCCGGCGTGGTGCCCGAAGGCGAACTCATGCCCGAAATGATGGACCCCAAAACGCACCAGGCCGTAGCCAATGCTGTAATGAACGCCGCAAAATAGTAAGACACCGGCCGCCAAAAACGCCGAATAAGCCATAAACAAGAGCAGCCCGCGATATTCCAAACGCGGGCTGCTCTTGTTTTCAGCGATATTAGGCGACTACTGCTCTGTCTGGCTGTGGGCGTCCAGCAGGGCGTTGAGTTTGTCGGCGGGGAGCACATCTTTTTCCAGGCATAGTTCGCGGATTGTCTTACCGCTTTTGTGCGCTTCCTTGGCGAGGTCTGCTGCTTCGTCATAGCCGATCTCCGGAGCAAGCACGGTTACCATTGCCAGTGATTGTTCTATGAGTTCGGCGCAGCGCTGCTCGTTTGCTTCCAAACCGTCAACGCACTTCATCCGGAAGCTATCGGCCACGTTTGCCAGCAAATTCACCGACATGAGCAGATTGTGCGCTATCATCGGCATGGCTACGTTCAGGTCCAGAATGCTCCCCACGCCGCCTGTCGCGCCGGCGGCGATTGCGGCATCGCAGCCGACAACCTGGCACGCCACCTGCACCACCGACTCGCACATCACGGGGTTCACCTTGCCTGGCATTATGGAGCTTCCCGGTTGAACCGCAGGTAGCAACAATTCGCCAAGCCCGCAGCGCGGCCCGGATCCCATCATGCGGATGTCGCTCGCGATTTTGCCCATCGCCAGGGCGCACATCTTAAGAACCCCTGAGGCGAACACTGCCGAATCCTTGGCGCCCTGGGCGGCGAAGTGGTTCGCTGCTTCGCGCACGCAAATGTTGGCCTTCTCGCCGATCAGCTCACATGCTCTGGCCGCGAATCCCTGTGGAGCGTTCAGTCCCGTTCCAACGGCAGTGCCGCCGAGGGCTACACTGCCGAGCTGGTCTGCGGCATTTTGCATCGCGGATATTGCCCCGTCAATCTGGGCTGCGAAACCGCCGAACTCCTGACCTAGGCGGATTGGCACGGCATCCATAAGGTGCGTCCTGCCGATCTTGACAATGCTGTCAAACTCGCCGGCTTTCGCGCGAAGCGAGTCGGCCAGCGACCGCAATGCCGGCACAAGCCTGTCGCAAATTGCCGCCGCAACCGAAACATTTAGTGCGGTGGGAATCACATCGTTCGACGACTGGCCCATGTTCACATGATCGTTGGGATGCACCAGGTGCTTGTCGCCGCGGTTGCCACCAAGTATCTCGGCGGCTCTATTGGCGATAACCTCGTTGGTGTTCATGTTCGAGCTGGTGCCCGAACCGGTCTGGAACACGTCAACGGGGAAATGCTCGTCGAGCTTGCCGTCTATCACTTCCTGCGCGGCCGCGATGATGGCATCAGCAACTTTCGCATCAAGCCGGCCGGCTTCGCTGTGCGCTTCGGCGGCGGCCTGCTTGATCATCGCCATTGCCGCGATGAACTCGCGAGGCATCGCCAAGCCGGATATCGGGAAATTGTCCACCGCGCGTGCGGTTTGTGGTCCATACAGGGCGTCGGCGGGCACTTGCAGCTCGCCCATGGAGTCTCGTTCGCTTCTCGTATTTGACATATCTGACATATCTGACATAAATGCACTCCCAGTTGCCGCGATTATACGCTCCGATAGCAACATAGCACAAGTCGCTGGCGGGCAACGTATTCGCTGCATTGCCTGACTGCGCATAAGAGCGTACACTAAAATGCAGGATGAAGCGATTCTTTGAATATCTCGGGGCACGCCCGTGGCAGAGGCGGTGCGTGACAATTTCAGTCACTGCTGCGATTGTGCTGATCGTGGCCACTTTCATGCAACCGTGGCTGGCCGACGAGGGCCTTCTGGCCCAACTAGCCAGCAGCGACCCGAAAGTGCGCGAGCTGGCAATCGTGGATGCCGCCGATCGCATGGAGCAGTGGCCCTCCACCCGCCAGCGCCTGGAAGCAGCCCTCGACTCCGCCTCTGATCGCCAGTTCCTCGCAATCGCCGAAGCCCTGAACCTGATCAAGCGGTTCGACACAAAAACGCAAACTCCGCTGCACATCGATAGACTGCTCACCCTGCAATTTGCCACAACCGAAGGTCTTCTCATGCGGAGGTTCATCCTTCGCGGAATCATTAACCGGTGTCGCAAAAGCAGCTATGTGTTCGATGCCCTACGCAACGCAGCCGCAGATCCCGAGAGCATACTGCGAAAACGCGCGGCCCTGCTGGCGGCCGCACTTGGCGATGATGCGGTCCTGGCAAAACTGTTGGCCGATGCCGACCCAGGCGTGAGAGCGGCGGCCGCGCTTGACGTGGGCATCGCCAAACGCACAGAACTGACCGATCAACTCATCGCACTGCTTGCCGACAGCGACGCTGGGGTTGCTGGATATGCAGCGGTGGCGCTGGCGAAGATGGATGCGGGGAAACATGCCGACACGTTGGTCGCGATGCTGACCGATGCCAATACGTGGACAAACCCCTACGTGATATACGCATCCGCTTTAACGGGCGATAAACGTGCCTTCGACATAATTCGCGAACGCATCGGTGTATTCCATGAGTCGCCACTTACAGATCAGACGCTGATCGCGATTGCCGGTGAATTCAATATCACCCCTGACGCCAATACTCTCCGCGGGCTTCAGCTAAATGCGAGAGTGTATGGCCGCCGGACCGCCGGCCTCGAACGTGCCATCATAGCACTTGCCGATAAGCACCAGGCACTGCTGGCGGACCGGGTGCAGGAGTTGTGCACAAATCGCTGGAGCAGTGCAACTGAGCGGTTGATGACAATCGCCGCTCGCGCTCTTGGTCGGGCATCGCAAGCCAAGGGTGCTGAGGATTCTGCGGGGGCGTATCTCGCCACGCTTCGTATCGCGGCTGCCTACCCCGACAGTGCAAGTGGTCGCAGAACTACCCAGGCAGATATCCGGCCGACACCGATAGCCTCAGCCGCGGCGGCGGTGGCGTGCTGGCTTGCCAAGCCGACGACCGCGCCGGCAGATTCGCGGCTGATAACTGATGTCGCCCGGTCGGATTCGCCGCTGGCCGGACATTACATTGCGTGGCATCTTGCCAGAGAGAATCCCACGCAGGCATACACGCTGGGAATGAACCTGCTAAGCGGGCACGAGCAGGCAGGATTCCTAAGTGAGAATGTTCGTGCGTGCGCGGCCATGATGGTGGGACTGTCGGCGAAAACCGATGACCAGAAGAAGAAAGCCATCGAGGTGATCTCCAGTCGCCTGCAGGCGGAAGATAACCTGGTGCTGCAGGGAACGTATCGTTGTGCATTGCTGGTTCTGGGCGAGCGCCAATTCCTGGAAACGGTGCGAGCCCAGTGTCTGTCTGCCGACTATCCGCTGGCGACGAATCTCACCGCACTGTTGTCTGCGGGCGATATGAAATCGATGGAGCAAGTGTTGTCGAATGAACGAATCGGCCCGTGGCATTTGGCGGACTTGGCGTATCGTTTTCAGTTGGCGGACATACTAAAGCGGTATCGGCCGGATATCGCGAGTATAAACATCGTCGCCACGCCGGCGTTGCAGCGGCTGCAAGCCGAGATCGCTATGCACACTTTCACCATCTGTCGCGACAGATGGTGTGGTGAAGTAAGATGAGCGGCCCAATCACCAGAACACTTGATTCGCTTCGCACGGCCATACGCAGCGTGCAGGATATTATTCTTCCGCCGGTGTGTCTGGCATGCAATTGTGCGGACATTTCCGCAGACGGTTTGTGCGATCAATGCAATCTGGATTTACTGCAATTGGTGGCCGGAAGTTATTGCCCGCGGTGTGGTAGTTCCATCGGTCCGAATATTCCCATTCGTGAAGACGGTTGTTATGGATGCCCCACGCCGATGCCGCGTTTTTCCCGTGTGTTCCGTATCGGTCCGTACAGCCCTCCGCTGAAGACGGTGGTTCGCAACATCAAGTTTCGCCAGCAGGACGGGCTTTCGGCGCGATTGGTTGAAATGCTGGCCCAGGCGATTCGCGCCGAGACTCGCGTGGACGAGTATGACATCGTGATGCCGGTGGCTATGCACTGGCGCCGGCGTTTGTGGAGGCGGTACGATCATTCCCTGCTTTTGGCCGGTGGACTGGCGAAGCGACTTGGGTTGGCGTTGGGCAATGAACTCTACCGCAAGAGGAACACTCCGCAGCAAGCTCATCTGTCGCGAACGCAGCGATTGGTAAATGTTCGCGGCGCATTTGGTGTGCGAAACCCAAAACGCATTGTCGGCGCTCACGTGCTTCTTGTTGACGATATTACCACCACCGGCGCCACCGCCAACGAAGCCGCCCGTGCACTGCTGGCCGCCGGCGTTGCGCGAGTGTCACTTGCGGTGATATGCAAGACGGAGAAACCGGTCGCATACGGTGAAGCGACAAAGATCGCAGCCGGTAGCGATGCTTGAAAATGCACGAGGGGGCTGAAATGCGATGAGAGTTACTTTCGCAGATGAGCGAGGAAATCGTTGAGGAGCATTTCTTGTTGAGCGTGCATCTTCTCGGCCTGGTCGGTTTGGATATCGTCATGGCCCATCATATGCAGCAGGCCGTGGGTGACGTAGAGCATCAGTTCCCGCTGAACACCGTGTTTTCTGGCGGTAGCTTCGCGGACAGCCACATCGGTGCAAATGATGAACTGTGCGACGATACCATCGGTCAGTTCGTCAGACAGATCGAAGCTGATAACATCCGTAGTTCCCTTGTGATTCAGGTACTCGCGGTTTGCTACAGCCATTTGCTTATCGTTGACGAAGGCGATATCCAGCTCGGCGATTCGCTGCTTTTGTTTACGCGCGACATAGGCGACCAGTTCTACGATTCTCTTGCGAGGAATTCGCAAGGCGTCTTGCGACGATGAGATACTGACGTTTGGGCGGATGGAACTCAATGGAGTGTTACTCTTTGCCGGTTTCGCCACCGGTCTGGGAAGGTCTGGCGGAGACCTCAACATCGGGGGCATTTGCTGGTTTGGCCTGGCATTGATTATGGCCATTAGCGATGAATTCTTCGCTGGCGATTTCGCTGGCTGCGGGCTGTTCGCCTTCGGGCGAGGGATACGCCAGGCGTGCATGATAGATACCGCACAGGCTCTTTACGAGTGACGTTTCTATCCTGTGTACTTCCTGCAGGGTAAGTTCGCATTCGTCAAGTTGCCCGTCCATCAGGCGCCGCATGACCATGGTATGCACTTGGCTTTCTATGCGTCCGGGCGTGGTACTGTTCATCGCCCTGACGGAAGATTCGCAGGCATCGGCAAGCAGCAGGATGGCGGCTTCCTTGGAGGAAGGCTTGGGCCCGGCGTAGCGGAATTCGATTTCATCGGGGGTTTTTGTCTGCTCTTCCTGGCTTTGTTTTGTGGCGGCCTGGTAGAAGTATTGCACGAGTGTCGTTCCGTGATGTGTCTGGATGAACTGGTGCAGCACTCGCGGCAGGTTATACTCGCGTGCCATTTCCATACCGTCTTTGACGTGCCCCGTGATGATAAGCATGCTCATCGCAGGCGAGAGCTTGTCGTGTTTGTTACCGTCGCGCTGGTTCTCGGCGAAGTATGGCGGCTTGTTGATCTTGCCTATATCGTGATAGTACGCTCCGACGCGGGCAAGCAGTCCGCGGGCGCCGATCTCTTCTGCCGCGGTTTCGCACATGGCGCCGAGCTGCAACGAGTGGTTGTATGTTCCCGGGGCGCTCATCGCCAGGCGCTTCAGCAGTGCCTTGTTGGCGTCGCACCATTCAAGCAGTGTCATGCTGGTGGCTATTCCGAAGGCGCGTTCGATGATGGGCAGCAATCCCTGCACCACCAGGCCGGCAGCTATCGCACACCCTGCGCCCCATCCTCCGGATGTCAGGGCGAAGGTCCATGGTATGCTCTGGGCAAGGGCCTTGGCGAGTACAACCGCAAACACCACGACCGCACAGACGAACGATATCTCCAGCACTTTGCTGCGAGTGCGAACCTCATGCAGCAGGAACGCACACACTATCACGCTGGACAGCAACACTATGAGCATGGGGATATCGCCACGAAATTGCAGCGTTACCAGCACCGACAGGATCGTGCCCATCGTCATCGCAAAACGCTGGTCGTAAGTGATTGTCATAATCAACGTCAGCATCAGCACAACTCCCACCGCAGAGTACGGATGCCCTCCGCTGCTTACCATGGCCTTGCTGCACGCAAGCAACACGAGCAGCGATATGGCCAGGGCAAGTCCCCGCCAATGTTTCGATAGGATCCGTGCCTGATAGCGGCAGATATAGATACAGAGCATCGCAACGATCATCAGTATGACAACCGCTCTGCCGACTCCCATTGCCCAACTGCGAGCGGCACTGCGCGACTGCACCCAGGCAGCGTGCTCATGCTGGAGTACGTCAAGATCTCCCTGTGACATGGCCCGCTTGCCGGGCACTCGTGCTTTAGCGAGCAACTGTCCGGACTTATATCGCTCATAGGCATCTTCAGGAGGGTGATTTCGCATCGCATGCTCGGCGGCAACTATTGATGCATCCGTAGCCGATTTATCCAGGCTGTACATCGCGCCGGCGGCGAGCTGGCTTTTGAGGTATTCAGTTACATTGCGGCGAACGGGAACGTCAAAACTCTCGGCGAGATCTTCGGCCGCGTTTCTTATTCTTCCGGCCTGGGTCAACGAAATCAGACCACTCTTTGATATCTCACTTACTTCATTGCCATGGCTGAGTTTGATCTTGCTGGCAGCCCGCACGAGTTGAGCATTTGCCTGTACGTCGGCAACGATGCAGGTGACGAAAAGCATGGCACGCAGTTTGGCAAGTTGGTCATCCAGGCGTTTTGCGTCCTGGGGGCTTCCGTAGGCCGACCACGCCTTGAGATCTTCCCTTTTCAGAGCGAATCGCTTGAGGAGATCCTCGTTGACCTCTTTCGGCTGGGTGGTGGCCTTAAGGTGTCCGGGCAGGGCCTTGATGGAATCGGCGATTCGGCCGACTTGCGTGGGATCTATCTTGAACGTCGCGGGCATTCTGCTGTTTGTGGCGAGGATGAGTTTTTCGAGCCGATTCGGCGAGAGTACCTGGAACTTTACGCGGGCGTGAATATCGTCCGGTATGAACTGGCCCTGGCGATAAGCAAACGGTTCCACGGGCGAGACGTCCATGAGCGTGGCGCCTACCAGCACAGACAATACCATAAGCGAAGAAACCACTCCGCCTGATTCCCGGAAACGCTGCCATAGCGACACGCTCGATATCCGGATGGTCTTGCGAACTTCAAGACGACGATGCTTGACGGATTTTTTGAAAGGCCACATAAGTGTTCTATAACAACAAGCTGCACACGAGTTTATTGCTCGGCGACTAACTGGTTTATTCAAAGCTCTTGGCACGAGCGCTCGCGGCCCGGCCACCTGTGTTCTTATCGAACACCTGGACTGGCATTATAAGCAAAAAGTTCCGTCAAAACCACAAACCCAATACCAGCAAGCAGGGATATTGCAGTTTCATGAGGGTGCCACATGTGGCAGCAAGAATGGGAACTGCCGTCTGTTTTGGCTGTTTTCGGCCGTTCGGGCCGAAGGTCCGATGGGCAGTAAGCCGGGGTGTGACCGACCAACGGGAGGGAACCCCCGGAAACAGGCCCAAAAAGGTGTGCAATCGGGAACATGGGTAACATTTTAGTCCTGGCACATGGGTAACACATT
>CBDUQP010000010.1:0-43115 GCA_965369385.1 uncultured Phycisphaerales bacterium | reverse complement strand
ACATGAAAACGATAATCAATTAACCCTATTCAACTTATGATGGGACAGCAGTGACATTGTGTAACTCTTCACTCATATGCAGCGCATTGGGCAGGCAGCGGGAGGAATTGATGATGATTCGACAAAAACGTCGGCCGTTTCTTGAAAATATGGAAAAATATGAAAGAGAGGTGTTGCACAGGCGGGTTTTTCACGTTATTGCAAATCTCGTAAGCGTAAGTCTCTATTGTGAGCGGCATTGCAACGAAACGCAAAATCTCGAGCGTTGTCCAAAAGACGCAACAAACGCAACGCTTTTGGAAGTTTGTTGCGTGTTTCAGACCGTTTGGAATATTTAACACCAAATTCGCTGCATCCAAATCCACAGCCGCGGTCAGTATGTAGATATATGACAGCGCGCGGCCCGCAGGCGAATCGCACATACGTGCCTGCCCGCCGAAGGAGGGTACCCTTCCGCGACCAAAGACGCACTGCCGCACACCAAGTGCCATCGCAAACAGACCTGCGTGTTCGCCTTGTCGTGACGCCCCTTCCGCGAAAGGTGCTGCCTTATAGCCTATTATGTTGTATAATCACTGATCTATCATGGGCGGGCCGGCGGCTGGTGGGCAGTTTAACTGGCTCTGGACCCGTTGAATATTCGTTTCTCGTACGGCAGATTGAGAGTATTGCTTTCGGTCACTGCCGTTTTGCTGCAGGAGTATGAAGAATGTATCGTCCAGAGATCAAGGTAGTCGACTGCACCATTCGCGATGGTGGTCTGGTGAATAACTCGAACTTCTCGTTAAAGACGGTTCGCGCGGTCTATAGGGCATGCTGCGAAGCCGGTATCGACTATATCGAGATCGGTTATAAGAATTCCAAAGAGATGTTCTCTGTCGACGAGTATGGCCCGTGGCGTTTTTGTGTTGAAGAGGACATTGCCCGGGTGACCGATGGTATCGACAAGGGAACGTCGAAGCTGGCGGTGATGATGGATGCGCACAAGTCCAGTCCGGAAGATATCCTCGACAGGTCTGAGTCGGATATTGATATGATTCGAGTGGCCACATATGTCAAAGATGTGGACAAGGCTATCGCCCTGGCAAATAACGCTAATGAAAAGGGTTATGAGACTGCTATCAATGTGATGGCGATTTCGCGGGAAGGCGGACCTTTCCTTGACGAAGCCCTTCAGCAGATCGGGCAGGAGACCAAGGTCCTGGCCGTCTATATTGTTGACAGCTTCGGCGCGCTGTACAGCGAAGAAGTGCATTACATGGTCGAGCGTTTCAGGATGCATCTGAAGGACAAGGAAGTTGGCGTGCACTTCCACAACAACCAGCAGTTGGCGTTTGCCAATACGATCGAAGGCATTATCAGGAATGCGAATTATCTTGATGGCACTCTCTACGGCCTGGGACGAGCTGCCGGCAATTGCCCGCTGGAACTCCTGCTGGGCTTCCTGAAGAACCCCAAGTACAACATAGAACCGATCCTGAGGGTCATTGGCGATACGATCGTCCCGTTGCAGCAGGAGATTTTCTGGGGATACCATATTCCTTACATGGTGACCGGTATTCGCAACGAACACCCGCTGGACGCGATAAAGTGGATGAGCGGCCCGGATCGCGATGACTATCTGGCATTCTACAAGCAGACGGTTGAAGAGGACTAAGACTGTCCGCGAAAGAGACTTCCGGCTTGATGCCGGGGATTGTCTATCCGGCAAGTCGGTCATATGCCGAAAATAAGAGGGCAGGACGCACGCCATTGGAGGCGCTCGTCCTGCCCTTTTGCTTTATTCATCGGCAGATACACTGAAACATAAAGCCATGTTTAGCAGATGTTTAGTTTTGTAATCGCCCGTTGTCGGCATTGTGTCCCTGACGCGATTGCCTAAACTGGCGTAATGGCCTTGACGGGGCGGCCTGTTAAGATTATCATTATAGCGTTACAGTGATACACATCTTCGACGCCTGCTTCAATAATGGCGTCAAAGAAAGCATGCGTATCGCTGAATTGCTGACACGAAGGAAGGTCAGACCAATGGCAAGAGCTTTACCTGGAAACAAGGTTCCGATGTATCATCAGGTTGCCCAGGCAATCAAGCAGCGCGCACGGACCGGTGTCTATGAGGCGGATATGCCATTGCCGTCGGTTCGCGCACTGAGCAGCGAATTCGGCGTCAGTCTTACCGTTATTCAGCGTGCAGTCGGCTACTTGGAAGAAGAGGGGATGGTTGTTTCTCATCACGGTAAAGGTATCACGCTGATCGGCGAAGAAGGGTGCCAGCAGACAGCCATCACGTTCGGTTTCATTCAGCCGTACGCGGGAACCGAATCGTTCCACAAGAATGTTCTGGGTTTCGTGGATGAAGCGTTTGCCGACCGATACAACTTCGTGGTTGTGCGGGCATCGAATCACGATCCGGTCCGGGAACGCGAAATCGCCGAGCACTTCGTTGCCAATGGCGTCAAGGGCATAATTCTCTGGCCAACCGAGGAAGACCCCAATGGAGAGTATTTCGCCAAGTTGTCGCGGACTACGCCGGTAGTAGTGGTAGACCGCCTGCTTGCCGGCGCGGATTTGCCCACAGTTGTTATTGACGCCGTGAAGCTCGGCCACGATGTGTGCCAAGAGGTTTTCGGGCCCCGAAAACGCATGTTGGTGGTTATTGACGATCTCAAAGTGTCCCCGTACGACGATACGATTCGCGGTATCACCGAAGCCGCCGCGGAAATGAATCGTAGCGATGATGTGAAGGTCGTTCGTATTGGCATAAGCGATTTGATCCGCCAGGTAACCCGCATGAACTATTCGAACGTCAATGCGACCGGTGAGCAGATCGCCGACCTCCTGCAGGAAGGTGGCTTTGACACGCTGTTTTGCACGCAGGATAACTTCCTGGATTTCGTGCTCATGGAGACTGGAATCATAGACAGCCTGCCGCAGGTGCAGTTGATAGCGCCCGTGGTTGTAGACGGGAACGTGAGAACCCGCAAGTACAACGAGATCAGACCGTGGACCTGGTCCTGGGATTCGGCCGAGGTGGTATCCAAGGGTGCAGACATAGTCCAACGCTGGGTGCTTTCACGCAATCGCCCGCAAGGCATCACACGAATACCTCAGAGGCGTATCAGGCCGGCCTAATGAACCTGTCGGTTCGAGTTTCTGGCTGTTCCAAGGGCGCCGGCGTAATCCAAGAATGCCTATTGGCATCTGCAACAACACACCTTTGGAGATTCCCACTGTGTCCAAGACCCCAGTTCCCACACGTGCAATCCTGTCGCTCTTGCTGGCCGCGATGGTTTCCACCGGTTGCCTCGCTGCCGACAAGCGTGCTTACCCCAAACAGTCTGCCGACAAACGCTATCGCGGATTCACCGTCTGCACACTGAAGCAGAAGGATCTGGAAGACGCCGCCAAAAAGTGGCATGCCAACCAGGTGCGATACATGATGTGCCCAATCTGGCAGCGACGTCCCGGGCTGACCACGCAGGCAACATTTGACAAGATGGTGGCCGACCTGCCCGCCGGTCTCGACCGCGCCAAGAAGCTCGGTCTGTCGGTGATTATTGACCTGCACCAGGTGCCCGTCGATAACCCCACCAAAGATTCCAAGGGCAAACCGATACCATATTGGGACGATCCTGCCGCACTGGCGAAGTACCTGGAATGCTGGCGCAGGCTTGCCAAGATAAGCGCCGGCCGCGAGGAAGATATCTGGCTGGAACTGGCCAACGAACCGCTCGACTACCGCGACATGCCTACCTTCCCGAAGAACTGGCCGATCTGGGCACAGAAAGGCATCGATGAAGTCCGCAAGATCGACAAGACCCATCCGATAGTGATCTCGAGTGGTCCGGGAGGGCTGGTCTGGGGATTCCGCGAGTTCCCGCTGCTTGACGGGCGCGGCGGCGAGATAATCTACTCCCTGCACCAGTGGCAGCCGATCCGCTATACACACCAGGGCGTGCATCCCGGCAGGATCCAGCGATGGCCCGGCGATATAAATGATAGTGGCGGCGGCTGGTGGGATCGCAAGCGGCTGGAAGTTGAGCTTGCTCCGGTGATCGAATTCCAGAAACGTCACGGAGTGCGAATATACTGCGGCGAGTTCGGAGTCGCTCGCTGGGCGCCCGATGCCACCAGGTTCCTCCGCGACAATCTGGAATTGATGGAGAAATACGGCTGGGACTGGAGCTATCACGCCTTCCGCGAAGCGGGTGTCTGGTCGCTGGAGCACGGCGAGACGACGACGTTCCACAAGACCGATCCCAATGGCACCAAGCGGGTCGTCGCAATGCTGGCAGACCCCAAAGACAAGACCATCAAATATACCAAGTACGGTGCCCGGTACAAAGGCGTCAAGTATCCGCCCAAGCCGACTGGCCTGACCAATCGCGGTAAGGTGGTTCTTGAATACATGAAACGCAACCTGACGCCCGAGGTGCCCGTGCAGGTGAAGAAGGTGCTCTTCCTCGGCGGGCGCATTACCCGTCAGAAACCTCACAAGGGTTTCGCATGGACCGGGGATTGGGGCATGTCCGCAGGTGCACAGGCAAAGGACTACGCCCACATCACATTCAATCGCATCTGCAAGGCTCGCCGCGGGGCCAAGCCGGAACTGCGAGTCGAGGCGATGGCAGATGAGAGCAAGCTGACAGCATCGAAAGAGGCCGTCGCATTCGCCGCCGATACGGTTGTTCTGCAGGTTGGCGAGGCCTTCTTTGGCGATGCTGACGCGGCCTTCGGCAAGTCCTACGCCAAGCTGATCGCACAGTTCAAGTCGGCAGGTGCCAAACGCATCTATTGCATCGGCATGTGGTCGGGCGGCCAGCGCGATGAGCTGATCCGCGCCGCAGCCGAAGCTGTGGGCGCACGATTCGTACCAATAGGACACCTGTCGAAGCTGCCGGCCTATCGAGGCGTTGCCGATGATCGTCATACGCATGGCGAGGTCAACTGGCTGCCCGGCGATGCAGGCATGAAGGCGATTGCTGAGGAGTTATGGCGGGCGGCCGGTCCTGATATTGCTCGTTGATCATCGCGATACGGGAGTTACTCCTTATTGAGCGTTTGTCCGCAAAAGGGGGACAGGCACCTGCGATTCCGTCTTCGTCCTGCGGACTTCGTCGTGACAAGCCGCTGCGGAGTCAGTCCCCGTTTTGCTCCGTCATGAGCTGAATTGAATACAAAAAATGGCCCGCAGCCTGTTCAGTAGCAGGCGGCGGACCCAATGCCGCATGTGTCGGGGACATATCCAGCTGCGTAAGCAGCAGGACGTGTCCCCTTCCGCGATCAAAGACGCACAGCCGCACGCCCGTCCCACCGCGAAAAGACCAACCACCAATAATAACTCCCCCAAAACGTCGATTCGCGTGAGGATTGTTCCTCGCGCGGCGTGATCAGCTCTTGTTGGGAATAGTGCAGGTTGTGATGTCCTTGTTCACGCAACGGTCTATCTGGCGGATCGCCTGCTTGAGACGTATTTCGTTTTCGACCAGGGCGATTCGCACATAACCTTCACCCTTTTCGCCGAAGCCTCTGCCTGGAGAGACCGATACTTCCGCATCTTCCATCAGTCGTAGGGCGAAGTCGATAGTGCCTTGCCCCTTGAGGTGTTGCTCGGCTACCTTTGCCCACACGAACATGCTGCCTCGCGGCGAGTCGACCTCCCATCCGAGTTTGCGAAGCCCGGAGACCACCACATCTCGTCTTGCCTCGTAGAGTTTGCCTTGTACCGCGATGTCGTCTTCACACTCGCGGAGGGCGAGTGTGCTGGCTACCTGGATCGGTGTGAAGTTTCCATAATCGTAGTATCCCTTTATGGTGGCAAGTGCGCGAATCATCTCGGCATTGCCAAGGCAGAATCCCACGCGCCAGCCGGCCATGTTGTAGGGCTTGGACATCGTGACGAACTCCACGCCCACGTCCTTGGCACCCGGAGCCTGAAGGAATGAGGGAGCGAAATAATCGTCGAACGTTGTTCTCCCGTAGGCGAAATCGTGGATGATCATAACTCCTTCGCGTTTGGCCAGTGCGACGGCGGCTTCGAAGAAACTTACATCGTCCACCGTCATGGCGGTGGGGTTGTGCGGATAGTTGAGGATGATCATCTTTGGTTTCGGGTACAGGTGCTCGACAACGTATGCGATTCTGTCGAGGAAGGCCTGATCATTGCCCAGGGGCACGTTGATAACATTTCCGCCTGCAAGCGCCACGCCGTAAACGTGTATGGGGAAGAACGGGTCTCCCACAATGGCAGTGTCGCCTGGTCCCATCAGGGCGAGGCACATGTGCGAGAAACCTTCCTTGGAGCCCAGCAGGCCGATGACTTCGGTCTCGGGGTCCAGCGTGACACCGTATCTCTTCTTGTAGAGATCGGCGATATCCCGCTTGAGGTTCGGGATCCCACTGGACTTGCTGTATCCGTGTGTGCGGGGGTCCTGGGCCGACTCGCACAGCTTGTCGATAACCTTCTGGGGCGGGGGGTCGTGCGGGTTGCCCATACCCAGATCGATAATGTCTGCACCGGCGCGACGTTTCTCGTCACGCATTGCATTGAGCTTTCCGAACAGGTAGGGCGGAAGGCGTTCTATTCTTGGGGCAACGGGTATGGTCCAGTCGTCAGTCACGGGGTATTCCCTTTCCGTGCGAGTCTATTTTGTTCATCTTTGGATTTCAAAATCGGATCCACGTATTCGATATCGGCAGTCTTGGTCAGATGCAGCAGGAGTTTGTGCCCTTCGGCGCGGATTACCCGCTCTTTCAGCTTTGCTACTATTTGCGGCCTGACGTCTTCGAGCTTAACTTTGTCGGGCGCGAGCACTTTCTCAAGTTTCAGAATGTGGAAGCGTTTTCCCACCTGCACCGGGTCGGATATCTCGCCAATTGTCTGCATGGTCATGGCAACTTGCCGGATTGCGGGTGACGCTTCGATGGTGTCTCTGCCGATGGGGGGGAGCAGTCCGCCATTTTGGGCACTGAGGCTCAGCGAGTATTTGTCAGTCAGTTCGATGAAGTCGGCTTTGTTCTCGGCGAGGTCCTTCACCAGCCGGGCGATTTCTATGGACTTGGCAGCCACTTCCCGCACCACGACGCGACGGCCATGCTCGCGGTCAAATTGCTTCTGGATGGTGTCGGCAGGTATGTTGATGTCATGCGAAACGAGCTTTCGGAGAACAGCGTTGCGCCACATGATCATGTTCCAGGTTCTCCTGGTAATGCTTCTGGACTGCATGAGTTGGATCAGCAACTGTTCCTTCTCATTGGCCGTTTTGACGCCTGGCGCCATTTGCTCAATAGTGCGGTTGTGTTCCGCGGCGATATCGGCATCGGTAATGGTGACCTTCTTCTCGGCCGCCATCTGCTTGACCAGTTCGTTGCAGATGATCTGGCGTGATAGGCGGTATCCAGACCTGTCCAGCAGCATGTTGTAGAGTTGCTGGTTGGTTATGGCCCGACCATTGACGCGGGCCATTATCTGCCCGGTCTGGGGAGGTTCGTTGGAGGTCGCGGCCAGATTGTCCTCCTGGTCTGCGATTGGCGGCGAGCCTGTGGGCTGGCAGCCGGCGATTGCAGCCATCGCCATCGATATAATCAGCATTTTGTACACGTAATTAAGCTCCATGGGAATCGGTCTGGAGGAATCCGCCGTCGGCAGGAATGCGGTTTCCGCCAGCGGCGCTACACAGTGTCTAAGAATATCGTTCAGTGACGTTTTCGTCAATGTTGTGCGGGGCGGGAAAACGGTGAGATTAGACCGTGTCCATCTTGAACATGACGGCTGTTTCGTCGCAAGCGTCTGCTTTGGGGCAGCCTATGCAGGCAGTCCAGACTTTATCGGGCAGGGAATTACGCTCGATAACTTCAAATCCACGACGGGTGAAGAAGTCTTTTTCGTAAGTAAGGGCGAAAAGTCTGCGAATTTCGATTTTATCGGCACTTTTGATAGCGGCATCGATAAGCTTGCCTCCGACACCCCTGCCGTTCTGATCGGCAGCTACCGCGAGTGATCTTATTTCGGCAAGGTCGTCCCAGAAAATATCGACAGATACGCAACCAACGATGTTTCCATCGATGTCAGCAACGATGAAATCCCTGAGAGAGTGATAGATACTCTCGAGACTTCGATGCAGCATAAGGCCTTGTTCTGCGTATTCATTGACCAGATCGCAGATTTGCCTGGCGTCAGGCACTCTGGCTGAACGTATCTGTATGTTGGTGATGTCTTGCATGATCTAATTCCTGCCGGCGATCATATTGAGGCCGCCGGTGAACCGAAGTCGTCTAAAGATGACAATATACCGCCCGCTTTGCTTTGCCGCCAGCCGTCTGTAAGTGTATTATCTTGGGACTTGGACAGTACAGGAAAAAACTCAATGAACAATAGATACGAAAACGCCTATGTGCTGAATGTGCTCACGGATGATCATCCGGGCATTATCGCCGCGGTCAGCGATGCGGTAACGCAGCGGCAGGGCAATATCGATTCCTGCAGCCAGACCGTTCTGGGCGGGTACTTTACGCTCATAATGATCGCAAGTTTTCCCGAGCCTGCGGAATGTGACGATCTGGTATCGCAAATACGCGGAGATAAGGATAAGGGCTTCCAGGTCTCGGTGGTTCCCTATGTGCCCGTAGAGTCCAAAGACCATAGCCACAGGGAGCAGTTTGTGCTTACCGCTATCGGCAAGGACAAGCCGGGTATTGTGAGAAGGCTCAGTAAGTACCTTGCTGGTAAGGATATCAATATCGAGGATCTCTATTGGGATCATGATGGCGATGATTTTGTGCTTGTCAGCCAGGTATCGCTGTCCAGCGAGCAGAATGTCTCTATGCTCCAGTCCGATCTGGAAGAGATGGGCAACGAAGAGGGGTTCACCGCCCGCTGCCAGCACGAGAATATCTTCGTAGCCACCAACCAACTTCGTCTGCCTATTTCAACCGCGAGGGTCGCACGCCATGCTGAGAACTGATGAAATACTTTCGACAATAGAGATGCTCCACTCCGAGCATCTTGATGTTCGTGCAGTCACCCTGGCGCTGAATATCAACGAGTGCTCTGCCACCAGCGTTGATACCATTTGCCGAAAACTGCGTGAAAAGATAGTCTCCAAGGCAAGCAGGCTCGTGGAAGTGTGCAACCGCGTTGGCGGAAAGTACGGAATTCCCGTGACTAACAAACGACTCGCCATAACGCCGGTTTCCCACCTGCTGGCCGGTCATGGGCAGCAAGCAGCTCTCGAAATTGCTCAAACACTGGACGCCGCTGCCGCCGAGTGTGGCGTTGACTTCGTCGGCGGGTTCTCTGCACTGGTGCACAAGGGCATGACGCTGGCAGACCGGACTGTCATAGAATCTCTTCCGCAAGTGCTTTCGAAAACCCAGCGTGTGTGTGCATCCGTTAACGTAGCATCCCGAAAAGCGGGCATCAATATGGATGCGGTCGGAAAGATGGGGCAAATCGTTCTGGATATCGCCCAAGCCACCGCCGACCAACGTGGTTTTGGTGCCGCCAAGCTCGTGGTGTTCGCTAACATCCCCGAAGACAGCCCCTTCATGGCCGGTGCTTACATGGGCGCCGGCGAACCGGAAGCCACCGTGAATACCGGCGTATCCGGGCCAGGTGTGGTGTCCAGTGCTCTGAGGCGGCGCCTTGCGACTGATGATAACCTGACACTTGGCGATCTTGCCGAGGAAATCAAGCTTACCAGTTTCCGGGTAACTCGTGTAGGTGAACTCATCGGGCGGGAAGTGGCGGCGGAACTGGGCGTGGAGTTCGGTATTGTGGACCTGTCGCTCGCGCCAACGCCGAAGATAGGCGACAGCGTCGGCGAGATACTCCAATTGCTGGGGATAGCGGAGATTGGTGCGCCTGGCTCGACGGCTGCGGTGGCGATGCTGAACGATGCGGTGAAGAAGGGCGGCGCGTTTGCGTCGAGTTCGGTTGGGGGCCTGAGTGGGGCGTTTATTCCGGTGAGTGAAGATGCAGTGCTCTCTGACGCAGCGGCCAGGGGTGTGCTCACGCTGGAGAAGCTGGAGGCGATGACGGCAGTGTGTTCGGTTGGTCTGGACATGGTTGCGATCCCGGGCGATACGCCGTCTGAGACTATCGCGGGCATCATCGCAGATGAAATGGCGATCGGCGTTATCAATAACAAGACTACCGCAGTGAGGCTGATTCCCATTCCGGGCGGCAAGGCCGGCGACGTGGTTGAGTTCGGCGGACTGTTCGGATCGGCAGTGGTAATGGATGTGAGGAACGCAGGTGCAAGCAAGGCATTTGTGAACCATGGAGGCAGGATCCCCGCCCCGATCCAATCTCTGGGTAACTGATATATTGCTCCATCTCCCGCATTGTCGCCGAACCAAGTGTCCCAACCGCTACAAAAAGAAGACTTCATACCTGAAAAGGAGCGGACTTGACGGAATATTGCTGGCGGGCGCGGGCGGTGATCGTATAGATTATATTCGTGAGCATGTCAGCATATACAGAGAGCGTTGCTGTAGAAGCTTCTCCCCTGCGTGCTATGCAGCACGTGGCGGACCTCTTTACTCGCACCGTCTGCCAAGCCGTGGAAGAGCGAGGCACGTGCAACATAGCTCTCGCCGGGGGAACCACACCGCACGCTTTGTACGAGCATCTGGGTGATCGGGTTGGCGATTGCGATATTCCGTGGCAGAACGTGAATGTGTTCTTCGGTGATGAACGCGACGTTCCGCAGGATAATGTCGAAAGCAATTACAACATGGCCCAGCGAACCCTGCTCGATCATGTTCCAGTCCGGCCGGAAAATATACACCCGATGCCTGCCGATGCGGACGATCTGGCTGCGGCGGCTGCGGATTACGAACAACTCATCCGCCACCGCGTGCCCGCTGACGATGCGGGTGTGCCTTGCTTCGATCTGATAATGCTCGGGATGGGTGGCGATGGGCATACAGCCAGCCTGTTTCCCGGGGAGTGCACCGCCGACGATCCCGATCAGCTCGTGATGGTCAGGTTCATTCCGATACTCGGCCGAAACCGCATGACTACCACGTTCAAGCTCATTAATGCCGCCAGAAGCGTTATCGTGATGGTGGTTGGTGCCGACAAAGCCGAGGTCATATCGCAGTTGTTCGGCGATGACGACATCGGGCACGAAGGCTTGCCGGTGGCGAATCTTGATCCCGGCCATGGGCGTCTGTCTTTCGTGCTGGATGCGGCGGCTTCGCGCTTGGCGACTGCATACCTCAGATAACCTGCATCAACCTCTCTTAGAGTACCCCTCCGACTTCACTCCGCGCGTTTATTGCGTCTTGGCGTTTCTTGCCAGCATGCAGGCGTGAAGATGTGTGCAGTTTTCGGCTATCGGTTCGAGCTTGGGAACCTCGGCCATGCATTGGCGCATGACGTGCGACGTTTTGCCTTCGTGGATGAGCGTGTGCGTTTCGCTGCTGCATTGGGATTTTGCGGCGAGCTGTCGGGATAGCTGGCAACGCGGATAGAAGGTGCATCCGCTTGGCGGGTCTATAGGGCTGGGAATCTCGCCGGGCAGGCGGATTCTATCGGGATTGAGATTGGCGACGGGCTTCGGTACTGCCGACAGAAGTGCCTTGGTGTATGGGTGCTGCGGATTGCTGTACAGCGTGTCGCGATCTGCGATTTCGACAATGCGTCCCAGGTACATCACTGCGACGATGTCGGCAAAATGCTCCACCACGGCAAGATTGTGAGCGATGAACAGGTAAGACAGGCCGAGATCTTTCTGCAAGTCCGACAGCAGGTTGAGTATTTGTGCCTGAATGGATACGTCCAGTGCGCTCACGGGCTCGTCGCAGACGATGAAATCAGGCTTGGGTGCAAGTGCTCGTGCGATGCCGATACGCTGACGCTGCCCGCCGGAGAACTCATGCGGATAGCGGCTTGCATACTCAGCCGACAGCCCCACGCGTTCCAGCAGGCCCGCCACTTCGCTACGGCGCTGCTTGCGCGACATGCGGGTGTGAACTTTGAGTGGCTCGGACACGATCTGCTCAACCGTCATTCGGGGATTCAGTGATCCGACGGGATCCTGGAATACGATCTGAACACGCTTTCGCAGGTCTCGCAGACGAGATCCGCTCAGGGCGAAAACATCCTGGCCATCGAAGAACGCGCAGCCGGCTGTGTGCGGGATGAGTCGCAGGATTGATCTGCCGATTGTTGTCTTGCCGGACCCGCTCTCGCCGACCAGACCGAGAGTCTTACCGCGAGGGATCACGAAGTCTACCCCGTCCACGGCTTTGACGTATCTCTTGGCGCGAGGCAATATCCCGCCGCTGTGGACGGGGAAGTAGGTCTTCAGACCGCGGACTGTGAGGATATTGTCTTTACTGCTGGTCATCGGTGTCTTCTGTTTCCGTAATACTGCGGGCAGTTTGGCCCTCGGCCGATTCGTAACCGGGGCATTTCCAGCATGCACACCAGTGGTCGGGCGCCACCAATCGCAGGTCAGGTTCTTCGTTATTGCACTTGGCGTCGTTGCGTCCCAGGGGGCATCGCGGGTGGAACTTGCATCCGCTGGGAAAGTGCAGTGGGTTTGGCACATTACCGGGGATAGTTTCGAGGCGGTCGGCGCGGTTGTCCAGCCGTGGCATGGACCTGAAAAGTCCCTGCGTGTATGGGTGCAGGGGCGTTTCGAACAATTGCTTTGAGCTGGTTCTCTCGACGATTTTCGAGGCATACATAACGCCGACGTCATGTGCGGTCTCGGCTACTACGCCAAGATCGTGTGTGATGAGCATCACCGACAGGTCTGACTCGCGTTGAATATCCTTGAGCAGATCGAGGATCTGAGCCTGAATCGTGACATCGAGTGCGGTGGTGGGCTCATCGGCGATGAGGAGCTCGGGGTTGCAGCACAGTGCCATCGCAATCATGATGCGTTGTTTCATCCCGCCGGACATCTGGTGCGGGTATTCCTTGAAACGCTGGGCCGGTGCGGGGATGCCGACCTTGTTGAGCATTTCTATGGCAATTTCGCGAGCCTCGGCGCTCTTGACTTTCTGGTGCAGGCGGATAGCTTCAACTATCTGGTTACCGCAGGTGTAGACTGGGTTCAGGCTGCTCATGGGCTCTTGGAAGACCATGGATATCTGAGCCCCGCGGACCTTTCGCATCTCGGTCGACTTCATACCGATCAGTTCCGTGCCGCAGAAGCGTATGCTGCTTCCCGGCTGAATTTGTCCGGGCGGCGAGGGGATCAGATCGAGAATAGAGAATGCGGTAACACTCTTACCGCACCCACTCTCGCCAACGAGCGCAAAGGTCTTGCCCTTGGCAATATCGAAGCTGACACCATCAACCGCCTTCACGAGGCCGTCTTCGGTGCTGAAGTATGTCCGGAGATTCCGGATGCTGAGCATTTGTTTTTGTGCGGTCATACGTTTCTGAGTTTCGGGTCAAGGGCGTCTCTGAGTCGATCGCCGAAGATATTGAGCGAGAGAACCAGGAAGAACATGGCTCCGACGGCGGCAGCGAGTTCCCACCAGCGACCTATCATCAGGTCCATTCTTGCGGCGTTTATCATGCTTCCCCAACTGGGGACTCCCACTTCCACGCCCAGGCCGAGATAGCTGAGGATAACCTCCGCCTTGATAGCACCCACCACGCCAAGTGAGAACGTGATGATGCCCAGATGCATTACATTCGGCAGCACGTGGCGGAAGACTATCATGATGTCGGAGGCTCCGACTGCCCGTGCGGCTGTTACGTAGTCGAGTTCGCGGATTTTCATGGTTTCGGCGCGAACCAGCCTGCATGTGCCCACCCAGCTGGTAACGCCGAGGGCGATGTACAGTCCATGCACCCCACTGAGATTGAGTCCGAACAGGGAAATGTCACTGAATGCGTATCGAATTGCAATGAGCAGGATAATCCCGGGGATGCATTGCAGAGTAGAGAATATCCAGACGATCACCGAGTCTATCCATTTGCCGAAGTATCCCGCGATTGCCCCCAGGATCATGCCCAGAGGCACTGCGATGGCGTTGGCCATGAATCCGACGGTCAGTGATACCTTTGCTCCAAGGAGCGTCTTGAACAGTACGCTCTTGCCCGCCCAGTCTGTACCGAGCCAGTTCTTGACGTTCTTGGCACTGGGGGGCTCGTTTGCGTTGTCATAGTCTGTAGTTTCGGTGAATCGCGGAACCTGATCGTTGCGTTCGGCAATGAACTCGTAGGCAATCCCGCCCAGAGCAATGAGGGCGTATATGGTGATAATCGCCAGGCATATCATGGCACTCTTGTCACGCATGAGTCGCAATCGCGCGTCGCCCCATAGGCTTCGAGCGCTCTTGCTTGTGACTTCTGCTTTCTGGTTGTCCTGGGCGTCTTGTGTCATTGTCTGTGGTCTATTTAAGCCGGATTCTCGGATCGAATATCGCGTATGTTATGTCGGTCAGCATAACCGCAATCGTGTAGATGACGGCAGTCAGAAATACGACAGCATTCATGATGGGTTCATCTCTGCTGGTAATGCTGGTGAGCGTGAGATCTCCCAGGCCCGGGATACCGAAGTACGTCTCAACCAGCAGGCTACCCATGATGAGGAACGGCAGCGAAAGGATAAGATTGGTCAGGATCGGTAACATGCAGTTCTTGAGGATGTGCTTGAAGAGTATCGACGGTAGTGATGCTCCCTTGGCAATAGCGGTACGCACATAGTCCTGGTTGGTCTGGTCAAGTATGATTGTCCTGTAGAATCTGACGGATGCTCCCAAACCGGCGATGACCATAATGAAAATGGGGACGTACAGGTTGGATCTGTAATAGGTTCCGTATGCACGCAGTGGCGCAATTTTGAACACCAACCACTGGCCGGCGATCATGAACGCCAGGAACGGTATGCACATGGCAAGCACGGTAAGGAATACCGTCAGCTTGTCGAGCATGGTTCCCCGGAACTAGGCCACGAAGCTGGATATGATAAGGGAGAGCAGGAAGCCCGCTGCCATCGCAGGTAGTGTGAATGCCAGGCTGACGGGGGCACGCTTGATGATTATGTCCAGCAACCGCTCGTTGGTCTTCAAGCTGCGAGCCCTGAATGTGACGGACTTCACCAGGTGATCGACGAATTGTGAATCAAGCAATGACCCCATAGACCAGGCAGTGAAACCGGCTGTGACAAGTGGCTTATTGTTCGCATCCTTGTTGTCTGGATGTTCGTTAACAAGTTTTATGAAATCCCCGGCCGTGGAAAGCGGCTCGAGCCTTACACGCAGTTTCTTGCCATTACTGAGAAGGAACGTGATGCTTCCTGCTTGATCTGCGGTTTTACCCTCGGTCGTCGCCGCAGCGACCGGCTGCGTTGTGGGTGACTTATCGGGAGCGATAGTAATAGGGTGTTTTTCGGTGAGACTTGCCAAGGGGGTCTCTTTTGACAGATTCCAGACGTATCTTCCCAGGAGTTGTTTTGGGGGCGGATCGCCGGGGTCCTTGGCTTGTGCGTTCACGAGGGCCAGCGCATTGGACGCATCGCCCGGCTTATTGTCGGAGACCGAGAACGGATTGTCTCCGTCCGTGTTGTCGGTTATGAGCAGTCTGCGATGGTAGTTGAGCAGTTGGGGCTTGTTGTAGCCGTGATTCTCCAGCCAGTCGGCGCGAACTCTCTGCGGGGCTTTCTTACCAACGTAGGCGGCTGCGATGTCGCCAGCCATCACGCGGAACAGCAGAAAGGTCAGCAGCATTACACCGAGTATGGTGAAGGCGGCGTGGAAGAGGCGTTTTGAGAGGAACCGGATCATCTCTTTCCACCTGCCTTGTATCTGGCTTTGACGTCCAGCCGCGTGTGCTTGTAGTGTCCGTAACCAAGCAAATGCGGCTTGAAGTTGTACACCCAATCGTAGACCAAGGTGTACGTAATAGGTTCGGTTAGCAGCAGTAGTGGGCAGTCTTCGGATAGTATCTTCGCCATCTCGGCATATAGCGGAACACGATCGTCCATTCGGCTGAGCACGGAGGCCTGCTCAAACAGTTTGTCGTATTCCTTGTTGCTGTAGTTGGTGTCGTTTGTTCCTCGCTTGATGTTGGGAGAATAGAAGCTCATGAGAAATGTGTCTGCATCCGGCCTGTCGGCAACTCCGCCCATCATGTACAGCTGACACTGTTTGTTAGTTACCTTGGCCTGTAAGGTCGGCCAATCATTCAGTTCGATCTTGGCAATCAGACCGATCTTGCGGAACTCTCCTTGCACGAACTCGCCAAGTCGCATGAAAAACGCATCTCGGCCGGGAAGGTCTACCGTCAGTTGCGGTATAGGATCATTGGGGCCGATAATACCGGCTTGGATGAGTTCCTTCTTTGCATCCAGTAGTTTTGCTTTGGCGGCTTTGATGTCATATCTGTAATAGGGCCCCGGTCCTGCTTCTTTATGTCCTGGGAAGGAACTTGGGATGTTGTTAACGGATCGCTTGCCGCGACCATTGTAGATGATCTTCACGTATTGTTCGACATCGAATGCCATGCACATTGCCTGACGCAAAGACTTGCTCTTGCCGCTTACGCCGTCGGACATGTTGAACGCAAGAAAGTAGATGGCCGGATAATCGCTCTTGACCAGACGGATGCCTTGCTCTTTCCACTCATCCATCAACTTGCGGGACGGTGATATTACATTGTCAAAAGCCTTTGGTGGGATACCACTGGTGTCTCTCTGCTTTGAGAGAAATAGCATCCATGCAGGATTCGTCTCTTGGACGCACGTCAAGTACCTGACGTCAATGAAAGGTAGCTGCTTGCCTGCATCCTCGAGCAGTCCGGCCTCTTTGTCGCCGGGTTCGCCTTCGCTGGGGTACAGGTCCACCCGGTGATCCGGGTTGCGTTCCATGATTATCCTGTGGCCCCTGGTCCATTCGGTCAGCAGGTATGGTCCCGTTCCGACCACCGCTTGGCGGCTGTGGATTGAAGTGTCACGCTCTTCCATCGGAATGTCTTTGCGTTCACCCGTGCCATCGTCGCGAGTGGCGAGGTGGTAGTCTATAACCTCTCTGGGCATTGGGGCAAAACTCGTGCTGGCAAACAGGTAGACCAACTGTGGAAACGGTTGACTGAGGCGAATTTGCAGCGTGTGATCGTCTATCGCCCTGATCCCTTTGATCTGCTCCTTGTCGTAGCGAGAGAAGTCTCCCTTTGCGTAGCTTCTCGTTCTCTTGCGGTATTCAGTGATGCCTATGACCCGGTCTTCTATCTCCGACAAGGCCGCCGCCGGAGATACGTGGAAATCGCCGGTGCGTTTGAATGCCAATACGAAATCGTGAGCGGTTACGGTTCGCGTCTTCAGCCTGCCGTCAGCATCCTTGCCGAAGCAGATATTGCGGGAATACTTGGAGTCTTTCTTGATCTTGATCGTGTAGACAAGCCCGTCTTTGGAGATTTCCGGAAGCGCCTCGGCCAGGGCCGGTACGAGTGTTGGAGGGCGTTTCAGATAGTGATAGGCGTACAGGCCTTCATATATCCCGCCCTGTATTCCCAGCGAGGTAGTGTCGTTGGTCGTAACAGGGTCTATCGACTTCACTTTGGCACTGTAAATGCCATAGGTAACCACTTTGCCTTCGAATCGGCTCAGGTCTTCTTCTGCGAGTAACCAGAATGGCGCCAGCATTACTGCTATCAGAATGAGCAGGCAAAAGGCCAAGAACCATCTCATACGGTTTCCCTTCGACGCACGCCCGACTGGCGGTCTTGTCGCTCGTCTGTCAGCGAAATGTCAGAACGTTCGATGTGTTACTTCTTCTCCGGCTTCGGGGCGGCTGCGGCTTTCTTGGCTTCCGGTTTTGTGGAGGTGTTCTTCTTTGTGCTTACCGGTTTGGGCTTTGTGAATTTTGGGGCTCTTACGTTGCGGTCTTTCAGGGCGGCAATCCACTTGAGAACTGCCCGCTGCATGTCGAGACCCTTATTAGACGGTTTGAGCTTACGATTCTTCAGTACTCCGACGATGGGGTTCAGACGCTGCCCCGATGCCGAAACCAGGACACCCTCGCATCGAAGCAGCACAGCCGCAAGGACGCCTTCTGGTGCCTTGTTTCTGTGGTAGGCTTTGGAGGTCGCGTAGGCGATAGTCGCCGCAGCCTGCATTATGCGATCCTCGGCGGCGGTGACGCCTTTCTTGGCTTCGGCGAACTTCATCAGTGCGATTGCGGCTTTGTCCATTGCACCGGCGAGATTGTCTTGTCCGCCAGCCAGTTTTGCGCAACGTTCGAGCAGTCCTTCCTGAAGAATCTCCAAAGCGGAGTTTTGCAGGAAGGGGTACGCCTTTTCATCTGCACCTTCAGGGGTGCGGGACGGGATTTGCAATGTCTCGTAGATCGCGCTGGCGACGAACGGGTCCGGTTCGACAGCGCAGCGAGCCTTCAGCGAATTCAGCATTGCCTCGGCTGAATCGCCTCCCTTGATCAGGACTATCCGTTGGATGGATTTGTAGCCAACCCATCCAATAAATCGCAGCGCCGACATATCGTGTGTCACGAGATAGTCAAGCGCGGGTTGAATTCCTGGTTGGCGCATCTTCGAGATCGCCATTGCCATGGTGATTCGCTTGGTGTCGGCGAGGGGGGTGCTTTCGGTCAGGTTCTTGATCGCAGTCACCAGCGAATTGGATGCTTTGCTGGCGAACTCATGGGTGTAATGCGGAGACGTATGGAGCGCGTGATCCCTCATCAGGCGTTCGCGTGCTTCGATCGCGGCCTTGTCGGACTCTGACGCGGCAATTTCTTTTACCCAGTAGTCGATCCGGGCCTGGATTTGCTGCATCTCGGGCTCTGTAAGTCCCGTCGATAGTGATGATTCACTTATACCGATGGATGGCGGTATGGCGATGGCAGAGGATGCCACAACCAGCAGAGCGAGTGCGGTCAACGAGGCGTGGCGAACGAAAGCTTTTGTCAGCATAGGTACTTATCCCTTAAGTGCTCGGGGTTCCTGATGAGTCAAATAGATGGTAGCGTTGGCCTGAACCTGCTGTCAAGGATCAAGTCATACTGCGGGGGTGGCGATGTTGATGCAATTGCCGGCTGGTTGGATAGCTGGGGTGGGTGGCAAGCGTTGGATTTGGGTTTCGAATTGGTTTTAATCTGCGAAGTTCCAGCATTGAGTTGGAGTTTTGGAAGTGAAATTTCTTGGGATTTGTCCGCTTAGTGCTTCTTTCGGTCAGTTTTGTCACAATTGGGCGATATTGGTTAGCTCTCAACTGTTTTGCTGACGTAAGGGAATAAGTATCGATTTATCAGTGTCTTACGTGTGCTACTGCGGATCTTTCGTCCGGTTTGATTTACACAAATATCCGCAAATTGGAGATTTCAGGTAATTTCGGCTAGTTTTGTCACGAATATTGGCACATCGCGCCGATATAGAACACTGGTTGTAAGTGGCAGTCAAAAATATAGCTTGTCGCTATGAAGTCTTTACTTTAAGATAACTTGTGGCGAATTGCTCACCAAGGGCAGTACGGGTTATGTAGTGTAAGGCTGTTTTTCGTAACCAAGATGCCTGTTATTGTCGAACAGAGTCTGTAGAGGTGCTCATGCACACTGTAACGAAAAAAGAGATAGTCGACCGTATCGCCGAGTCCACGAGCTTGAAGCGCGTGGTGGTCAAGCAAGTTGTCCAGACGTTCTTGGACAGCATCATCGATGAGCTTGGTCAGGGCAATCGACTGGAGTTCCGAGACTTTGGTGTCTTCGAGACGAAAGAGCGTGCAGCTCGCGTCGCGCAGAACCCCAAGACACTCCAGCGAGTGCAAGTTCCGCCCAAAAGAACTGTCAAGTTCAAGGTCGGACGCCTGATGAAGCAGCAGTTGCAGAAGTCGATGGAAGGCTCGGCTGCAAGCGAGGCTCCCAAGGCCGCGGCTGACACACAGACTTCCATGTAATCAGCGTTCCTGGCATGGCTGCGCCGTGCCTGACTCGCTGAATCTGGATTGGTCTGCGCATCACATATAGGGCGAGGCTCCAAACCCGTTCTGGTATCATACCGGATTGGGTTTGGGGTGCTTTGCTTACACTTCTTGCATCCTCACCGTGTGAACCTTGACACGTCACCTCTGTCCGTGTAGCGTTCAATCTCACGCACGTTTATTAGTGCGCCTACGCTACATGGTATCTTTGCGAAAGGGATGCAATGAAACAGTTTGTGCTGACCCCCTCGATGAGCAAGAGACTGCTCGCAATGGCGGTAGCTGTGCGCCAGGACGTTCGCGATGCCGCCCAGTCCGGTACGCTGGTAATAGTGGCAGGCACCACAAACGCATACGTTGCCCAAGAGGTGCTGGATGCGATAGGGCAGGCGGACGGTTTCGTCAAACAGGGATTTCGTCGCGGGATGGTGCTTCCGCCCGGCGGTGCTACTGCATCTACAGAAGGTAAGTTCACCGGTGATGTGGTGATTCGCGAAGGAAAGTGGCAACCCGGACTGGAGATTTTCGACGTTATCGACTCTCTGCAGGCTGGTGACATGGTAATCAAAGGTGCAAACGCCGTGAATGTGGAAGCCGGCGAAGCGGGCGTGTTCATTGGCGATGACAAATCCGGAACGATAGGGGCGGCGATTCCTGCGGTTATCGGACGTCGCGTGAAGTTGCTCGTACCGGTGGGACTTGAGAAACGCGTGGATATGAGCATACTCGAAATATCTCGCCGACTCGTAGCCGCTGATGTGGAAGGCCCGCGAATGATGCCGATGCCCGGTGAAGTGGTTACTGAACTGGACGCATTGGCAGAACTCGCAGGTGCCGATGTATGGTTGATTGGTGGAGGCGGGGTGTATGGGGCCGAGGGGGCGGTGTGGCTTGCGGTGGATGGCGATGAGCAGGAAATTGAGGCGGCCTCAGAGTTGTGCAAGTCGCTCGCGAGCGAAGGGCCATGCGAAGGGTGAACGCTGCCGGCTCTGGTCTCTGGTCGCGGGACGTTACGAAGCTATTAATAATAAGTGTGGCCTGTTTTCATGGATGATTCAAAAGACAAACCTATGCCTTCGCTGCTGAACTACATTCAGCCCGGTACGCTTATGCAGTTGCAGAGATCGTTCTGCAAGGCATCGAATGCCGTGATGAGTATTTGTGACGCTGATGGTACCGAGAGACTCATTGATCCCTGCGACGAAAATCCGCAGCCGGAAAACGCCGACAGTTTCCAAGCTCCAGTATTCGTTGATGAGAATATCGTAGCGCGTGTGGTCATGTGGCGAAGTGAGTGTGACTGTGGCGATCTGCAAAGCCTGGCAGACCTGGCAGCCGACGTGCTTGGGCGCATGGCCGGTCAGCAGAAGCAGCTTCGTACTCGGGCCGAAGAGCTGGCGACCCTGTATCGCCTCACTGCCGAGTTTACCGGTGTGAGGGATTTGCAGGGAGTGCTGGATCTTGTGACTCGGACTGTGGTGGACGTGCTGCAGGCCAAGTCATGCGCGATTCGATTGCTCAACGATGATCGCAATGAGCTTATTGTCAAGGCGATGTCGAATCTTTCGCCCGAGTATCTGGACAAGGGGCCGATTCTGCTTTCTGAGAGCCTGATAGACCAAGAAGTGCTCTCTGAGCTGAAGTCAGTTGTCGTTGACGATTACACTGTAGACGCAAGGGTTGTGTATCCCCGCGAAGCGATGCGAGAGGGAATCGTCAGTGCACTGTGCTGTCCGATGGTTTACCAAGGCAGGGCGGAGGGTGTGTTGCGAATCTACACCAGCCAGAAGCGTGAGTTTGACTGGTTCACAATATCTCTGGCGGAGGCAATTGCGTCGGAGGCGGCAGCGGCGATCGTCAATTCCCGGCTGAATGAAGAAGCCTTGCGTGCTTCGAATATGCAACGTCATATGCGGATGGCTGCCACTGTGCAACGACGGATGATTCCTGACGAGGCACCGCATGTTCCCGGATTCGATTTCGGAACGGTGTATGTGCCTTGTTTTGATCTGGGCGGCGATTTCTACGATTTCTTCGATCTCGGTGATAATGCCCTGGGAATCTCGGTTTGCGATGTTGCCGGAAAGGGCGTTCGAGCTTCATTGCTTATGGCATCGGTGCGGGCCTCGTTGCGGGCACACGCTGCCGACATATACGAGCTGTCGGAAGTCATCGAAAAGGTAAATCGTGATTTGTGCACATCCACTGAGGTAGGGGATTTTGCGACACTGTTTTACGGAATCCTTGATACCAACACCCGCGAATTCACATATGTGAACGCCGGTCATGTTTCCCCGCTGCTCGTACGCGACGGGAAAGTTCGTCGTCTAAGCCGAGGCGGAATGGTGCTCGGTGTGCTTGATGATGCATCATGGAACCATGAGTCGGTCAATGTTGAACAGGGTGATGTCATTCTCTGTTTCACCGATGGGCTGACTGACGCGGCAAATTTCGAGGAAGAACGTTTCGGCGACAAGCGTGTTGAGGATGCCATTCTTACCGCGGCCGAGAAGGGGTTCGATGCCGACGGGATCGCCAAACACGTTCTGTGGGAGATGCGCAGGTTTGCCGGTCTGAGTACGAGAAGCGATGACCTGACGATCGTCGCGATCAAAGCTACATAGTAAGTACCCCCTATCTGCTGATTTCTCAATCACTGCGGCCGTCGAAGAACTGCTCCGCTTGATAGCTGCTTCGCACAAACGGTGCTGCCGCCACTGCTACGAATCCCATCGCGATGCCCTGATCACGCCATAGATCGAATTGCGCGGGTTCTATGAATGCTTCCACCTTTAGATGTGCCGAAGACGGCGCAAGGTACTGGCCGATAGTGAGCATATCGCATCCGGCGTTGCGCATGTCCTGCATCGTAGCCGTGACTTCCTCGCTAGTTTCGCCGAGGCCGACCATCAGGCCGCTCTTCACATAAAGGCGCTTGTCGCCGGCAGGACGCTGTGCCGCATGGGTGAGAACGTTCAGGCTGCGCCGGTAGTCGGCTTGGGGGCGGACGATGTCGTATAGGCGGGCAACGGTCTCGACATTGTGATTGAACACGTCAGGTTCGGCATCCAGAACGGTGTCTACGTCGCGGGTGCGGCCCAGAAAGTCGGGCGTGAGCACTTCAACCACGATATTTGCGGGCGTATCTTGAATTGCTCTGATTGTCCGGGCGAAGTGTTCTGCGCCGCCGTCGGGCAGGTCATCGCGCGTTACGGAAGTGATAACTACGTGCTTCAGTCCAAGGCGGCTACATGCCTCTGCCACGGCTTGGGGTTCGTCGCAGCGAGGCGCAGGCGGATTGCCTGCCGTGGGTACTGCGCAGAACCGGCAGTTTCGCGTGCAATGGTCGCCCAGAATCATGAAAGTAGCGGTGCCTTTGGCGAAGCACTCGCCGCGGTTCGGGCAATCTGCCGATTGGCACACTGTGACAAGCGAAAGCTCATCAAGTATGGCGACTACCTTGTCCAGCTTTGCGCTCGCAGGCATTCTGCGTTTTAGCCAGGGCGGAAGCTTTCGCGGATTGGGTTTGGGATTGTTATCGTTATTGCAATTCATTATTCACACAAGTCATCAACATTGGTCGGGCGGGTGGAATCGAATCCAAATACCTCTCCAAGGCATTCCATAATTGCCGGCTTGACTTCGTTCACGCTGACATCCCTGCCGAGCAATGCTGACATGCTCGTCACGCCTTTATCGGTGATCCCGCAGGGGACAATCAGCCCGAAATGTGACATGTTGGGGCAGATATTCAGCGAGAAACCGTGATACGAAACCCACCTGCGCACAGCGATACCGATTGCGGCCACCTTCTCTTCGCCCACCCATACGCCGGTGAGCCCCTTTTTGCGTCCGCCTTGCAGGCCGAACTTTGCAAGGGCGCGAATGATCACTTCTTCAACGTTACGGAGATATTCGTGAACATCGCGCCCGTGGAGGTCAACGCGAATGATCGGGTAGCCCACAAGCTGCCCGGGGCCGTGATAGGTAACATCGCCTCCACGCGTGGATTCATGAAGTTCGACGCCTGCTTCGCCAAGTTGGGTGGCGGTGGCGGTGATGTTGTTTTTATCGGCGGCGCGGCCGAGGGTTATTACGGGCGGATCATGCTCGACAAGAACCACACATGCCCGCTCTGAAGCGTGCGACAGAACATATTCATGCAGGCGATGCTGAAGTTCGAGTCCGGACTCGTAAGAAGCCCTATCAATATCCAACACTGCCAGTTGTGTCATCACTTCTCCAGAGCGGGCCTGTCGGCTGATGATCTTATGCCAAATTCAGAAATCCCTACTTGGCGACCTTGAGCAGTTCGCATTCGGCGTCTCTGTTCCAAATGCCGTTCACGAGTTTGGCGGCCACGGTGGGGTAGTGCTTATCGAGTTCGGTAAGCGGGATCATTCCCATTTCGTGCAGTTCGGGGTATACCATGATCTTGCCCGCCAGCGTGCGGTTTTCGACTGCCGCGATACCATCGATTGCGCCTGCCATTCCGGCTACCGCGTCAACCGAGGTGTTCGTGTCAAGCTGTCCGGATTCTACCTTCGCCAGAACCATCTTCATGTCTGCGATTGTGGAACCGCTCGTGCCGAACATCCAGCACTTGTTGGCGATGTAGGTGTCGAGGTCGAGTTCGGTGCGAGTGCCAGCCGGGATGCCTGCAAAGATATTGATGCGGCACCGTTCAACACTGTCGGCGATGGCCTTGCCGACTAACGCGGGGACCGGAGCCATCAGGCCGATATAGCTGAACTTCTCGTCCAGGGGAGTGTCCTGCGGATTGACCATACGCAATTGCACGCCGTTGGACTCGGCCAGCGGTTTTGCCTTCTGCTCGAGCGAGTCGAGTCTGGGCGTGTCGAAGTCGGTAGCGACTAGCGAGATATCCTTGTGGCCGGTGCAGACATCGCGAATGACGTGCATTTGTCCCATCGGTCCGCCTGCACCCACGATCAGCACATCGTCACCGTCGCGGAGTTCGCCGGTCTGGGGAATGTGCTTGTAGGCGTCGGCGGCGTTGGAACTGTTCGTCCCTGTCCAGCGGGTTAGCCCGTAGTGCACGCGGCCGACGTCGATCGAAACGCCTTCGCCGAATCTATTCCCACATGTGACCACATTGAATGTTCCACAGGCGGCCAGCTTGTCGTTGAGTTTCTCTACGGTCTCCTTGTTGGCACCGAAGTAGACGATGTCGTCAAAGTAGAAGTCATCCAGTTTGTCGATGTCACAGGAGCACTTGGTGACCATTTTGTGTGGCGGGCCATCAGGGCTGTAGGCTTCCACAATGCCGTTTGCTTCGAATCCTTCTTCGCATACCACCAGCAACTGTCCGTCGGCTTTGATGCAGTTTCGCTCTGGCGTTACGTAGGAATCTTCAACGCAGGCCCAAGGCTCTACCAATGCGATTGCCGAGGCGCTCAGGTCTTCCCTGGCGGGGATCATGAATGATTCGTTGCTTACCGGGTCTATGACCACTCGTTCGTCGGCGAGTGTGTATTCCTGCAGGCCGCCCTCGAAGTTGTATCCGAATGCACCGTTGGAATTGGCGGTCTTCAGCTCGCGATAGTCCGCCTGCACCAGCACACGCTGGCCGACTTTGAATCGTGTTACGCTATCGCCGACTACCTCGATTACGCCGACCGCTTCATGGCCGGGGACGCCGGGCTTATCGCCGGGTACGTAGCTGGGGATGTCGGCGAGGACTGCCGGGTCGATGCCCGAGACTATTTCGCTCTTGCGAACGTGTCCGGTGAACTGCTTGAGAAGTTTCAGGTCCGAAAAGCACAGCCCCGTGGTCTCTATGTGAATCAGGATCTGTGTCGGACCAACGGTCGGTATGGGTTTGGCGGTGTTCAATTCCAGCTTGCTCGGGCCGACGAGTTGAACGGCGTATGCTGTCTCGGGAATGTTATAGTCTGTCATTATGGTTCCGTAGTGTTGAATGCTGTCCGGGATTATTGCCTAACTGGTGCCGTTTGCAAAAAGGTTACATCACGATTGAATACGTTTGGTTCGGCATTGCGGCCTGCGATGCCTGAGTATCCGTTACGAGTGGCCGCCATAGCTTCTGTCGTTGCCGTTTGCTTGCTGTCCGGGCCGAAGGTCCGGTGGGCGGTTAGCCGGGGGTGACTGTTCTGCCTGCTTGCAGGCAAGGAACCCCCGGATAACGCCTCCCAACAAGAAGAACCCCAAAGGGGTGGTAAGAGAAGCTTGTGCGGCATCAGACGTTTTATGGCACGGCGACTAAGGTCAACTGCTTGCGGCAATTCGCAGCCGACGTTTCCACCCGCCCCTTCGGGGCGGGGACATCTTGGGGCACTGTATCCGGGGGCTGCACCACAATCCCGATATACATCGGGATTGCGGCTTACCGCCCGGCTAACTGCCCACCGGACCTCCGGCCCGGAAGGCAACAGCCCAAAAGCCTCAGTCAAAATTGCGGCGTATTTGCTCATGGTGTTTTCTGTGTGATGACGCAGTCTTTCATTGACTCGCATGCGACAGGGAACCAATTGTTACATAAACGCTCTGGAAACGACACTAGCTTAGCATAACCTGACCACCCGTTACAGGAACGGCCTGGCCGGTTTCGTATTTCTGTTCGATCAGGTAGCAGATCGCCCTGACCACGTCGGTGGTTTCGCAACCGCGTCCCATGGGGACCTTGGCTTCGTAGAATTTGCGAACCTCTTCGATGGTCTTGGCACCTGGAACCTTGCCCGTGCGGAGATACTGCACGAACAGGCCGTTTTCCGGATTCGACCAGAGGGGTCCGTCGAAGAAGTTGCCCGGGCAAATCGAGTTCACCTTGACGCCGTCTTCTATGAGCTCCAGTGCGAATGACTGCGTCAGGCCAATCCCGCCGAACTTGCTGCCGGCATACGCGCCGTTGCGGTTCGATCCGGTCAGGCCTGATTTTGAGTTAATCTGCACGATATCGCTGTAGTAGTCTGCCTTCGCCTTACGCTGTAGTGCGAGCACGGGCGATACCTTCTGCACGCACAGGAAGTAGCCTTTGTAGTTCACATTTGTGACGAAATCGAAATCCTTTTCGGATTGCGTCTTTACGCTCTCGGCCTTCAGGACGCCGGCATTTGCCACCAGTACGTCCAGTCCGCCGAACTGGCAGACAACCTTGTCCACTGCGCTCTGTATCGACTCGCCATCGGTGACGTTAATCGCCAGGCCTATGGCACGTCCCGGCCCGCTTGCGGAGCAGATGTCCGCAGCAGCGGATTGTGCGCCTTGTTCGTTGATGTCGGCAAGGACCACGCATGCGCCGTGGTCTACGAGTTTCCGGGCGATTTCCAGCCCGAAGCCCTGTGCGGCTCCGGTGACCATCGCCACCTTGCCCGCTACTCTTCCGCCGCTGGCTGCCTTCTTTGCGATTGATTTGCGATAGGCTTCCACTTCCCAGCTCTCGATGAACTCGCGGAAGTGTGTTTCCATGGGGTGCACGCCGCCAGCGCTGGTGGCTCCGCACATTACCCTGACCGCATCGGTGTATACCAGGCCGATAGTGTCGGCGGCTTTCACATCGTCGCCTACTGCGAACATGCCGAGGTTCTTGACAAGCACTGCAAGCGGCGGATCGCTATGGGCGGCTGCGTGGTCGGCGATTGCTTTGGTGAGGCGTTCGATGGTCTGCTCGGGCGTCTCGCCATCGGCCAGCTCGAACCACATCGGGAACGAACCACAGTAGACGATCTGGTCCGGTGTGAGCGGGCCATTGTTGGTGATGGTCTGGCCGTCTGCACCGCACACGAGTTTCATGATCGCATCACTATTGCTGAACTGGGCAATCTTCAGGCTTTCGCTGGTCGCCAGCAGGCCACGAAGCAGCGGCGCTATGGCGTTGACGTGTTTCTGCGTGTCATCGACCGCTGAGGCCAGCTTGCCGAACGGTGCATCACAGGCATTTATGCGCTGGCTGATCTTGGCGACAATGGCATCAGTACGTTCGCGGATTTCGGCGGGCTCGTCGCCGCAGACGAGGAGGCCGTGATTCTGCATGATAATGCCAACAGGCACCTTCTTGCCGGTTCGCTCGGTGTATGAACGCAGGGCAGCGCCGATCTCGCGGGCGAGATTGTATCCGGGTTCCACAAATTCGGACCAGATCACGTCGTCGCCGAACATCTCTTCGGTGAGCTTAGCGCCGTCGTTGCAGCATGCAATTGCATTGACGACGGTGGAGTGCGAGTGAACCACGTATGTTTGCGGCATCAGTTCGTGCAGGAGGCACTCAACGCTTGGGCGCTGGTTCTTTTCGGGGTCGAGGCGGGCGGCGAGAATACGTTTCTTGAATAGCGCCTCACGCTGCTCGGCATCAGAGCCCAGATCATCGCTCAACAGTTGCTGAAGCTTCTGGCGATCCATGGCTACGAATCCATCTTCGCCGATGGTCGAAAGCCCGTGGCCGCTGGCCTTGACATATAGCACGTCGGCGGTCTTGGCGGACGTGTTTCCACCGCCTGCGATTACGAAGTCGGTGCAGCTTCCGTAGTACTGTGAAACCCCGATGAGTTTTTCCATCTCGCCGGCGCCGGCTGAGAATTCTGGCCAATTTGGGGTGGTCGTCATATTTATCGTTTGCTCCTGCAATGTTCTTGTCGGTCCAGGCAATGCCTTTTGTCCGGGCTTGTGTCGCTGATTGGGGCGGACTCAGGCTTTGTTGGTTTGAAAATACTTCTCGATGATGGCGGCTCCGAGCTTTGCCAGAGACGCAATACGCTCATCGGCGTTGTCATAGTTGGCGTTGGGCTTGCCATTGCTGTCCACGAAACCGCACTCGCCGTGCAGCGTAAGGAACTGATGGGCAGCCACCACGCATGCACCTTCCCAGAATATATCCTTGATGTCTTCGGGTACTGCCGCTCCGCCGACGCATGCGGGCTCCATCGGGTCGAGGGTCAGCGTGTTGTGTTCGGTTCCGCCGGTTACAACAATTCCTGCCGCCCGGACTGCCTTCACGTACTGTGAAAGCACTTCAGGTCTATTTCTGAGCGGGATGTATTCCGCGCAGTGGATGTTTCGTTCCTGCATTGACGCGATCAGGTTTTCCACAGGCTGCTCGAATCCGCAGATCGGGTCCACGCCGTCGGCCAGCGTGGGGTAGCACGGGATGCCGCCGAGCTGGAGGATAAGTTCGCATGCTTCGTCGAAGTTTACGAACATTTCGGTTACGAAGCAGCTTTTGCCTGCTTTCATGAGGGCTGAGCGAATTTCGCCCTGAACACCTACTGCGTTATTGGCGTCTTTGCATGCCTTGCCCAAGATGGTTTCCAGCTTTGCGGCACGATCGCCTTCAGCGATGAGATTGAACAGGATTTCCTGGCAAGCCTGTGCGATGTGGCGTTCCTGCAGGTATACCGTATCGCGACGGCAGCTGTGACGCTTGACCACCATATCGATGACTTTGTCCTCGCTCAGGGGGGTATCCAGACCGTGCGATTTGAAGACACCGGCGATCTTGACGATCATCTCGGCCATGCGTGTGCGGTCGCTGGTGCGAATCTTGTTGAGCAGCTCTTCTGCTCGCGGGGTCATCTCGTCGAATTTCGTGATGCCTTTGCCGCAAATGTACATCTTGCCGGGGTTGCCGGGGTCATTAATGCGAACGCCGCTTTGCACCAGATCGTCGACCAGCGAGATAATCTCCAGCCCGAACAGCGGGAATATCGCGTGCTTGCGGGCCAGCGATACGAAGTCGCCATAGACATCGTAATTGTAATAGTTGCTCACGCCGAGCGTGCCTATCTGTTCGTCAGCAGCCAGTCGCACTGCGTGGGCGACACTGTCGAACGCGGAGAAATTAGGGGGCAGGTGAATGTGCGAGTTGCCCTTGGGACGCTCAGCGGGCGCGAGGCCGGCTTCTGCGGCGCAGCGGAGTTCTTCCACACTTCCCAGGCCGCGAAGGGCAGCCATTGCTTCTTTGACGTTATCAGACATTGTTGTCCTTCAAAAACTTTCAGAAATTCAGAACTTTCGAGAATACTCACAAGGCTATCGGAAGCCTCGAAACGGCCGCGCGTTTCGGCGACTCAGTTTCAATTGTCTCGATTACTTCGCGTCTGCGACAACTTGGATGACTTTTCGGGGCGGCAGGTGCAGTGCCATGCCCAGTGCGTCTTCGGCGGCTTCCTTGATCGATTCGCTGATCGTGGGATGCGCGAACACGGTCTCGGCCAGTTCTGTGGTGGTTGCCTTCTTGCCAAGCATTGCACCTGCGGCAGCGATTACCTCGGTGGCATTGTGGCCGAGCATGTGAACGCCTAGCAGCTCGTCGGTTTCCCTGTGGCGGATAACCTTCACGAAACCTTCGCTGTGATTGGTCGCCATCGCCTTGCCCAGGTGCCCGATCGGGAAGTTACCCACGGAGATGGGCAGGCCCTTTTCAGTCGCCTGCTTCTGCGTGATGCCGACGCTGGCGATTTCGGGGAAGGTGTAGACAGCGCCCGGGATAGGGGCCGTCTGGGCGGCATCATGCCCAAGAGCGTTTTCGACGGCTACAACGCCCTGTACGGAGGCGGCATGTGCCAGCAGGCAGCGGCCGTTCGCGTCGCCGATGCAGTAGATGCCAGCTACGGGTGTTTCCATCTTGTCGTTCACGCGAATGAATCCGCGATCTGTTTCGATTCCAACCGTATCCAGGCCGATATCGGCGGTGGCGGCCCGGCGGCCTGTGGCTACGAGAACCTTGTCGGCCTCGAGAGTTTTTCCACCGGCGAGCGCGACTTTCACGCCCTTGCCTTCTATGGTGACGCTCTCGACCTTGCTGTCGACGTAGCAGTCTATCTTGCGTTTCTTGAATTCGGATTGCAGCGTGTTGCCCAGGTCCTGGTCCATTTCGGGCAGGAGGCTCGGAAGCATTTCAACCACGCTTACTTCAATGCCGAGCGGCTGCATCATGCAGGCGAATTCGCAACCGATCACGCCGCCGCCGATGATGACGAGCTTTTTGGGTAGCTTGTCCCAGTGGAGGGCTTCATCGCTGGTGCACACGAAGTTGGTGTCATCCGGCCAGGCGCTGATGCGCGCGGGCACGGAGCCAACTGCGATGATGATCTTGTCGCTTGTGATCTGTTCGGTTTTGCCCTTGTCGTCGGTGATGGTGATCTTGCCGGCACCTTCGAGCTTGCCCACGCCATTGAACAGCGTAATCTTGCGTGCATCGAACAGGCCCTTTATGCCGCCACGCAGCGTGGAAAGCACCTTGTCTTTGCGTTTCTGGATCTTGGTCCAGTCGAAGCCAACTGTGCCTTCGACCGCAATGCCAATCTCATTGGCATGCGAAATCTTATGCAGCAGTTCGCTGGATGCAAGTAGCGCCTTGGAAGGAATGCAGCCGTTGTTCAGGCAGGTTCCGCCGAGGTGGCTCTTTTCGATAATCGCGACATTGGCACCCATCTGGGCCGCCTTCAGGGCTGCGATGTATCCACCCGGGCCAGCGCCCAGGATCGTTATGTCAAAATGGTTGGACATTTTGTATTTTCCTGTATCAGCCGCTGTTGGGCTGTCGGTGCGTTTTTCCATCGTCAGTCGCGGGTTAAGCCAGCGATTTCGGGTCTTCCAGTGCATCCTTGAGCTGCGAGAGGAACTTGGCGGCAACCATGCCGTCGATTACGCGGTGATCGCAGCTCAGCGTCATGGTCATCTTGCGTCCCGGCCGCATCATGCCGCCGGAGACAATCACTTCTTCGCGGATCGCGCCGACTGCAAGGATAGCCGCTTCGGGCGTGTTGATGATCGCCGAGAAGCGTTCGACGCCCAGCATGCCGAGGTTACTGATCGTGAATACGCCCTGGCCCATTCCTTCGATCTTTCCGCCACGGGCGTTTTCAGCGATTCGTCTGGTCTCGGTGGCCGCCTGTTCGAGGCTCATCTGCTCCACGCCAACCAGCACGGGAACGACCAAGCCTTCGTCGAGCGCGACGGCGATGCCGATATTGGCTGTGGGGTATTCGACATAGTCTGTGCCATCGACCTGGCTGCGGAATTCGGGATACATACTGATGATCTTGCCGCAGGCCTTCACGACCACATCGTTCACGCTGAGGCGATACTTGGCCTTCTCTTCCTTATAGAACTTCATCATGGCGTCTGCGTCGATGGTGGTCTCTATGTAGAAGTGGGGAACGTTCTGCTTGGATGCCAGCAGGTTGCGGGCGATGGCCTTTCGCATGGGGCTCATCTTGGATCGCTTCACCTCGCCGGTGGTTATCACTGCGGGCTTGGCAGGGGTGCGGGCCGCGCCGGCTGCGGGGATATCTGTGGTAACGATTCTGCCACGCGGGCCGCTGCCGGTGGCGATTGACGCCAGGTCAACGCCGCGGTCGGCAGCCAGTTTGCGTGCTGCGGGGGAGGCCATAACTCTGCCGGTATCGCTCTTGACGGCTGCGGCCGGCGGGGCGGTTTTGGCGGCGGGCGCGGCTTCGGTGGCGGTTGCCGTTTCGGAGGCGCCAGCGGTCTGTCCACTGGCGGCGATATATGCATCGACGTCGGCATCGTCGTCTGCGAGATAGGCAACGGGCATGAGGATTTCCACGCAGTCGCCATCTTGTGCGACGATGCGTGCGAGCCTGCCGGCGTCGGTTGCTTCGACTTCGACGACGGCTTTGTCGGTTTCTACTTCATATATGATATCGCCAACGCTGATCTGATTGCCCTCGGCGACTTTCCATGCGACGATGGTGCCTTCTTCCATACTGTTGCCGGCCTTGGGCATCACGATGGGAGTCACGTCACCCTTGGGGCCTTCGGCTGCGGCTGCAGGAGCAGGCGCGGCGGGAGCTTCGGCGGCAGCGGCCGGGGCGGCTCCGATGGCGGCGTCTACGTCGGCATCGTTGTCTGCGAGATAGGCGACGGGCATGAGGATCTCCACGCAGTCACCGTCTGTTGCAACAATGCGTGCGAGCCTGCCGGCGTCGGTTGCTTCAACTTCGACGACGGCTTTGTCGGTTTCCACTTCAAAGATGATATCGCCAACGTTGATCTGATCGCCTTCGGCAACCTTCCATGCGACGATGGTGCCTTCTTCCATGCTATTGCCTGCTTTGGGCATCACGATGGGGGTCACATTTCCGCCAGCGGTGGTGTTTTCAGTGTTTGTGGTGTTTGCGGGGGGCGTATTGGCCATGGGCTTTTCTCCAGCCGGTGCAAGCGTGGCGAGCGGGTCGCCAACATTGATGGTTTTTCGTGTTTCGGCGAGGATTTCGCCAATGGTGCCTGCCTGATTGGCCTGGACCTGAATGATGGCGAATTCGGCGTCCAATTCTACCATCACATCACCGGTAGATACCGGGTCGCCGGGCTTTGTCAGCCATCGCATTACGGTAGCTGCGGCAAAGCCTTTTCCCAGTTGAGGTAAAGTTATTGTGTGCATGACTCTTCCGTATGTTGAAAGGTATGGAAATCTCTACGGCAAGAATAGTCAGGAAACGTGCAAGAGTCAAGCAAGTTCGCTCAAGAAATGCTCAAGTTTGTGTTGAATTTGTCCGGATTAGGTGCTAAGTTACCGTTGGGTTCTGGTATGACCAGCCAGCCCGTTGGCGGAGTTTCCCGGCTTCGCGGTGCATTTGGCATCGATCGGACAGGGGCACTTCTCGGCAGGTTTTGGTAATTACAGCAGGAGTAACATGAGATCATCCACCAGGCAACGCCAAGACAGGATATTGCAGGAAATATATGAGAAGAAAGAGGTTACGTCCAGTGGCCTCTCTGAGCTTCTCCATGTATCCGAGGCGACTATTCGCCGGGATCTGCACGCGCTGGCCGAGGCGGGGCAGATTGAATTGCAATATGGTGGAGCTACCCTTAAGAGGAGTAGTGACTTCTCGTTTCGGTCAAAAGCCAGGCGAAACGTGGACGCCAAGCGTATTATTGGCAACTTGGCCTCCGATTTGGTGAATGACGGTGATCAGGTATTTCTTGATTCCGGAACGACATGCTTCGAGATGACCACCCACATGAAACGCAAACGCGGCGTTTCGGTGATCGTCAACTCGGCCCGTCTCGCACTGGAACTGGATACGCCGAATCTGCACGTGATCATGCTCGGTGGGCATTATCGCCCTGATCGCATGGATACAGTCGGCCCGTTGGCCAATGCCGCGCTTGATCAGTTGCGGGGATATGTGGCGTTTGTAGGTGCCGACGGCCTGAGCATGGATATTGGCCCGACAGCCGGTGACGTTGAGAGTGCATACCTCTATCGCCAGGCCGTCAGCCATGCTCGTGAAACGGTGCTGCTTGTCGACCACATGAAATTCCTGGTCCCTTCGCTGTGCAAGATTGTCGGATGGGACCCGATCACGCGAGTGGTTACCTCACGAAAGCCCAGCGACGAGTGGATGGCGTTCTTCAATGAGAAGAAAATCGGTGTGGTGTATCCCCCCGATGATGAACTCGATCAAGCGGATGATGATGAACCCGACGCCCAGGCGGAGTAGTTCATCACCACACTAACAGATGTTTTCGTCAGTCAGAGTTTCGGCCGACGAATTGAGATGCAATAGAAGTGATCTCCGGGAAACCGGGATCGAAATGATTTGTTTTTCGCAAAGCTGCCAAGGCAGTCTTGCGGTTTTTTAGAATGAAAATGAGAGTGCAGAAGTGATTCACTCTTCAGGAGCGTGACAGATGCCGAGAAGTCAGGAAATCAGGCCGGAAGATGTTCGCAAGAGCGGGTATGTGGAATTCCAGCCTATCCCGGTTAACCAGTACAGTAAGTCGGTCAAGGATGAGACGAAGAACTTCACAAATGAAGAGCTCGTGCGTATTCAGCGTGACATGAGCATTATTCGTGCCTTCGAGAGCATGCTTAATGAGGTGAAGCGAGTCCAGGTTTACCAGGGAATCGAATACAATCATAGCGGACCTGCTCACCTTGGCATGGGGCAGGAGTCGACCGCGGTCGGCCAGGCGTTCGCCCTGAACGTGGATGACCACATTTATGGTAGCCACCGTAGCCACGGCGAAATTCTTGCCAAGGGCCTTAGTGCAATTGCAAAGCTCGATGACGACACGCTGATGTCGATCATGAAGGGCTACTTCGGCGGCGAGTGCCTGAGTGTTGTAGAGAAGGATGCCGACGGTTCGGTCCAAGACCTGGCGATTGACTTCCTTATATACGGTGCACTTGCAGAGGTGTTCGCCCGCAGGCCTGGTTTTAACAAGGGTCTCGGCGGATCGATGCACGCATTCTTCCCGCCGTTCGGCATTTTCCCGAACAACGCCATCGTCGGCGGCAGCGGTGATATCTCCGTGGGTGCCGCCCTTTACAAGCATGTGAACCGTAAGCCCGGTATCGTTATCGCCAACATCGGCGATGCGTCGTCGGCATGCGGGCCGGTTTGGGAAGGCCTGTGCTTCTCTGTTATGGATCAGTTCAAGAAGCTTTGGGACGAAGCACATCGTGGCGGTTTGCCGCTGATTATCAGCTTCATCAACAACTTCTATGGCATGGGCGGCCAGCCCGTTGGCGAAACGATGGGCTTTGAAGTTCTCGCTCGTCTGGGTGCAGGCATGAACCCGCAGCAGATGCACGCCGAGCGCGTTGACGGCTACAATCCGTTGGCAGTGATCGACGCCATTCGTCGCAAGAAGGCGATTCTGGAAGCCGGCGACGGTCCGGTTCTGATGGACACCATTACGTATCGCTACAGCGGCCACTCGCCGTCGGATGCGGGTTCTTACCGTAGCAAGGAAGAGTTGGCGGCGTGGCAGGAGCATGATCCGCTGGTATGCTTCGGTGCGGAGTTGGTCAAGGCCAAGGTTGCATCCAAGGGCGAGATCGAAGACGTTACCGCCAAGGCCGAAGCCCTGATCCTGAAGGCCTTCAAGAAGGCCATCGATCTGGAAATCTCCCCGCGTGCAGAGGTCAAGGCCAAGGGGACGCTGCTTGACCAGACGATGTTCTCGAACCAGAAGATCGAGTCGATGGACCCCGGCAGAGAGCCCGATTCACTGCTGCCCCAGGGCGAAGATCCCCGTTCGAAGATGCTCCTCAAGCGGAATCGCAGCGGCGTGGACGCCGACGGCAAGAAGCTGCCGAAGTCCAAGTGCATTGCCATTCGTGACTCGCTGTTTGAGGCGATTCGCGACGGTTTCTACACCGATGCCACACTTATTGCTTACGGCGAAGAGAATCGTGACTGGGGCGGAGCGTTTGGGGTCTATCGCGGTCTGACCGAGGCTATGCCTTATCACCGCGTGTTTAATTCGCCCATCGCCGAAGCTGCCATTTGCGGCACTGCCGTCGGTTACGCACTCGAAGGCGGCAGAGTTATCGCCGAGCTTATGTACTGCGATTTCATGGGTCGCGCGGGTGACGAGATATTCAACCAGATGGCCAAGTGGCAGTCGATGTCCGGCGGTCTGCTGAAGATGCCGCTTGTCCTGCGTGTTTCGGTCGGCAGCAAGTACGGCGCGCAGCACAGCCAGGACTGGACCGCAATGTGTGCCCATATTCCGGGCTTGAAGGTTGTGTTCCCGGTTACGCCATATGATGCCAAGGGCTTCATGAACGAAGCTCTCCGTGGTACGGACCCGGTTATATTCTTCGAAAGTCAGCGTATCTACGATATGCCCGAACTGTTCGAAGAAGGCGGCGTTCCCGAAGGCCACTACGAGCTGCCGTATGGCGAGCCCGCAGTCCGCAGGGCAGGCGACGATCTGACGATTCTGACAGTCGGTGCGACGCTGTACCGTGCACTGGAAGTAGCCGACACGCTCCAGGAGCAGTACGGTATTTCGTGCGAAGTCATCGACGCCCGCACACTGGTTCCGTTCAACTACGATAAGGTTATCGAGTCGGTCAAGAAGACCCGCAAGATTCTGCTTTCCAGCGATGCCTGCGAACGCGGCAGCTTCATGCACACCATGGGCTCCCGCATCAGCCAGTTGGCATTCGACGAACTGGACGCACCGCCAACCGTGCTTGGTTCCCGCAACTGGATTACACCTGGTGCGGACGATGAAGATGCGTTCTTCCCGTATCCCGATGATTTCATGGATATTATTCACGAGCACCTTATCCCGCTGAAGGGGTACACCCCGAAGCGAGATCACGGTATCGAAGATATCAAGTGGCGCAGTGCTAATGGTCTGTAGTGAAGGCGTAGTTTAATACTGAATATCAGGCGGCAGGCAGCTTACGGTTGTCTGCCGCCTGTTTGATTAATCGGCCGAAGGAGTGCGAAATGGACGCGGAACTCAATGGCAAGGTTGCTATCGTTACCGGCGCAGGCCGTGGTATCGGCAGGGCGATATGTCTTGCGATGTCTGGGCAGGGGATAAGTGTTGTCGCTGTTGGGCGCACCGAAGCTGATTTGCTTTCAGTCGCCGACGAAGCGAAATCGCAGGGCGGAAACGTTATGCCCGTTGTCTGCGACGTATCCGACGAGCAGAGTGTGCTGGATATGTTCGCCAGGGTGCGAGACGAATTCGACTCGCTGGACATCCTTATAAACAACGCGGGCATTGGCATATACGGACAGGTTGTCGATTTTACCGTCGCAGACTTCGACAGCGTGATGAACGTGAACTTGCGTGGTGCGTTCTTGTGCTGCCGCGAAGCGATGAAGGCCATGATTCCGCAGGCCGGCGGATACATTATTAATATCTCCAGCGTTGTGGGCATTAAGGGCTATCCCAACCAGGGCATATACACAGCCAGCAAGCACGGCATGATGGGGCTTACCAAGACGCTGGCGGCCGAGGGCCAGGAACATGGCGTCCGCGCAAGTGCGATTTTGCCCGGCGGCGTAGATACCGATATGGTCGCCCAGGCCCGTCCTGATCTGGACAGGTCCATTCTCATAAGACCGGCTGACATCGCCCGGACGGTGCTGTATATGCTGTCGCTTTCGGATTGTGCGCACGTTGACGAAATCTACATCCGCAGGCAAACCGGCAAGCCGTTCTAGCCGGGTCGCTCCGGCAAGGCGCTAAGATTGTATTAGTCGCTGGCAGGGAGTCCATTGTGCCCCTATGATGTGGACGAGATGAACAAGTGAAGATATGAGGATGATATGATGGAAGCGTTAAGAGGCAAGAAGGCGTTCATATGCGACATGGACGGTGTAATCTATCACGGCAACAAACTGCTGCCGGGCGTGAAGGAGTTCTTTGGCTGGCTGTGTGCCGAAGGCAAGCAGTTCCTGTTCCTTACCAACAGCTCCGAACGCACGCCGCGCGAGCTGGAGGAGAAGTTGGCTCGCCTGGGGCTGGATGTGCCCGAAGAGCATTTCTATACCAGTGCGCTGGCGACGGCTGAGTTTCTGGGCAAGCAATGCCCGGGTGGAAGCGCGTTTGTAATCGGCGAAGCGGGCATAACCAACGCCATATACAACGCCGGGCTCACGATGAACGATACGAATCCTGACTATGTAGTTGTCGGCGAGACATACAGCTACAGTTATGAGCGGATCACCAAAGCCGTGCGGCTGGTGAGCAAAGGTGCCAGGCTGATCGGTACGAATCCGGATCTGACCGGTCCATCTGAGCAGGGTATTGTTCCCGCTACCGGTTCGCTGGTCGCACCGATTGAGCTTTCAACCGGCTGCAAGGCGTATTTTGTGGGTAAGCCGAACCCCCTGATGATGCGTCATGCGATGAAACGCATTGGCACAACTCGCGATGAGACCGTAATCGTGGGCGACAGGATGGACACGGACATAGTTGCAGGCGTGGAGGCCGATCTTGAGACAGTACTCGTGCTCAGCGGCGTAACCACACGCGAAAGCATGAAGGAATTCGCATACCGTCCCAGCTACATCTTCGATGGCGTGGGAGAAATTGCACCGTAGCGCCCGTCAGGCGATGCCGAGGCGTTGCTGAAGCTCGGCCGGGACTTCGGCCAGGTGGGGGGCGGTCCAGTCGGCACCGCTTTCTGCCAGTTGTTCATTGCTGAAGCTCGTTGTCAGCCCCAGGCACCATGAGTTTGCGGCCTTGGCGGCGCGACAACCGTTAATGGCGTCTTCCACTACCAGGCATTTGGCGGGATCGATGCCGATTTTCTCCGCAGCCATCAGGAAACATTCCGGATCGGGCTTGTATTTGCTCACATCGCTGCCGGTGACAACCGCATCGAAGTGGTCGGCCGGTATGCCGATCTCGGCTAGATTCCCTTCCACCTTCATCCTGTCGGCAGCGGATGCGACTGCCAGCTTGATGCCTTGTGTGCGACAGGCGGCTGTGAAGTCCAGGACGCCGGGCAGCGGGCCCAGGCAACCCTTGATGATCTCCAGATATATCTCGTAGGTGCGGACCTTGTCTTCGGGCAGATTGATAGTGACGCCGTGTTTTTCGGCAACTCCGCCAACGTAGCGGTTCTCGCCTGCGCCCACGAAGGGCAGGAAGTCGTCCGGGTGGGGAGTGACGCCGTAGTGCCGCCGGAACATCTCGATAGCGGCTTTGCAGATGAACTCTTCGGAGTCGCACAGGACGCCGTCCATATCAAAAATCACGCCTTCAATTTTTGCATCATTCGTCATGGTTGCACTTTCTGGTCATCTCTATTATTTCGCTCCAGACATCAGAGCGATTCTATCTTGATTGTCTTGTTAATGGCGGCCGCCAGGGTGTCGTTGTATCCCGTGGGCACCGGATGACACGCGCTTGCAGATGCGGCAGCTATAGCGCCTCTGAGTGCATCGGCTGTCGAGAGCTTCTTGTATAGTCCGCCGAGGAACACGCCCAGCAGCGTATCTCCGCAGCCGACAGTGTTCAGGATGTTCTTAACGGGCTCGGTGAGTACTGCTTTCAGGCATTCGTCCGGTGTCAGCAGCAACGCACCACCTTCTCCTTTGCTCAGCAGTATGCACTGGACGCCGGGTTGCAGGTCTCTGGCGGCTTTCAGCAGGGCATCGTCAGAGGAAAGCTCTTTGCCTGTCAGTTCGGACAGTTCTTTGGCGTTTGGTTTGGCGAGCCATAGTTTGCATTTAGTTGCGGCCGTGAGTGCGGGCCCGCTGGTATCCACTACCACGCTTGCGCCCTGGCTGTTGCAGACTTCGATCATCTCTGCGAATTGCTCCGGCGACAGGGCAGGGGGCAGCGATCCGCTGAAGACGACAACGCTGTTGGTGCCAGCGAGCTTTTTCAGCTTCTGAATAATTGTCCCAATGTCGGCGGAGTCGGGTGCGAGGCCCTTGTCGCGAATGTGGGTATCCAGGCCGGTAGCTTTGTCGGCGAGTGTTACGTTTTCGCGAGTCCTGCCGGGGAGCATTACGAATTCGTCTGTTACCAAATCACTGGCCAGGAATTCGGCGAAGTCGTTGCGATTCGCTTGGCCTAGAAAGCCGGTAGCTGTGGAGGGAACGCCCATCTTCGCCAGCACACGAGAGACGTTCACTCCCTTGCCGCCGGGTGTTCTGCCCAGTTCGGTGCCCAACTGATGCTCACCGGGCACAAGCTTTTCGATCTCGATAAGCCTGTCGACGGCTGGGTTCAGGCTGACGGTTATGATTCTGTCTATATCGATCATGATAGTTGTCGCCGCGCTGGTCTAAACGTGACAATTGTATATGCAATGACGCCGGACACGCGCGGGTTGCGTGCGTCCGGCGCCATGCGTCAGCTTAACTCAGTATGTGCGATGAAGCACAAGCTGAGGTTACGGTTAGAAGCCTGCGGCTTCGATTGTTGCGAGGACACCTTCGGGGGTGAAGCCGAAGTGCTCTGCCAGGACCTGGGCAGGTCCGGAGATACCGAAATCGCTCATGCCGATGAATATGCCATCGTTGCCCATGATGCCTTCCCAGCCCTGCTGGATACCGGCTTCGATGACAACACGCTTGGTAACGCCAGCGGGGATAACCTGCTCGCGATATGCGGCGTCTTGTTCAAGGAAGAGCTTGAGGCTGGGCATGGAGACCACGCTGACGGCCTTGCCTGCTTGGCGAAGCTTGGCGGCGGAGTCGATGGCGAGTGATACTTCACTACCGCTGGCGACGAGCAGCATTTCCGGCTTGCCCGAGGGGTCGGGGTCGACCGTGTATCCACCTTTGAGCGTGCCTTCTGCGGATGCGAATTTGGTGCGGTCCAGCGTGGGCAGGTTCTGGCGGGTCATCGCCAGGCAGGTGGGGGCATCTTTGCGAGCAATTGCGTACTGCCATGCGTAGGCGGCTTCGTTTGCGTCTGCGGGACGCATCAGGTGCACGCGGGGGATAGCCCGGATGGCTGCGTGATGCTCGATGGGCTGGTGCGTCGGGCCATCTTCGCCAACGTAGAAGCTGTCGTGCGTGTAGAGGAAAATGCTTCGCAGACGCATGATGGCAGCCATCCGCAGGGTGGGACGCATGTAGTCATGGAATACCATGAACGTCGCACAGAAGGGCACAAACCCGTGCAACGCCAAACCGTTTGTGATGTTACCCATCGCGTGTTCGCGGACACCGAAGTGGATATTTCTGCCGAGGAATTTACCTGGTGCGAGGTAATCGGTGTACTTTCCGCTCTTGAGGTTGGTCTTGTTACTGGGCTCAAGATCGGCGCTGCCGCCTACGAACTCGTCGATAGCTTCGGCGAAGGCGTTCATCACCTGACCGCCCGAAGCGCGAGTTGCGAGGGATTCGCCCGCGGGGAATTCTGGACGTGCATCCTGCCAGTTTTCGGGAAGCTCACCGGCGATGATGCGCTTCAGGTCGGCTGCTTTGTCGCCATCGGCGGCGGAGTATTCGGCCAGCAGAGTGTCCCATGTCTTGCGGGTTTTGCGCCATGCGTCGCATTGCTTGGTGAAGGTGTCCGTAACTTCTGCGGGAACGTGGAAAGGCTCGGCCGGCCAGTTGATCGCTTCCTTTGCGGCTGCGATTTCTTCTTCGCCGAGAGGTTCGCCATGGGCCTTTGCGGTACCGGCCTTGGTGGGGGCACCCTTGCCAATGATGGTGTGAGCAACGATTATGCTCGGACGTTCGGTTTCGTTCTGTGCGGCGCAGATGGCATCGGCGATGGCCTTGTGATCGTGGCCGTCGATATCCTGCACGTGCCATCCCATGGCTTCGTAGCGTGCATTTACGTTTTCGGTGAACGCCAGATCAGTTGAACCTTCGATGCTGATCTCGTTGTCATCGTAGATTGCGATAAGCTTGCTGAGCTTCAGGTGGCCTGCAAGGCTGGCGGCTTCCATCGTGACGCCTTCCATGTTGCAGCCGTCGCCCATCAGCGTGTATGTGAAGTGGTCGATCACGTCCCTGCCGTCTGCGTTGAAGCGTTCGGCGAGCATGCGTTCTGCCATTGTCAGACCCACGGCAGTGGCGAAGCCTGCGCCGAGCGGTCCGCCGGTTACATCCACGCCGGGCACGTCGCCGAATTCCGGGTGGCCGGGCGTATTGGATTTGAACTGGCGGAAGTTCTTGAGGTCCTCCAGTTCCAGATATCCGCAGAAGTAGAGCATGGAGTAAAGCAGCATCGAACCGTGACCTGCAGACAGGACGAACCTGTCGCGGTTGAACCATGTGGGGTCATCGGGGTCTACTCTCAGGAATTGGGTCCAAAGCACGGTGGCGATATCGGCGCATCCCATGGGCAGGCCGGGGTGGCCACTCTTCGCCGCCTGGATGCCTTCCGCCGACAGGAAGCGGATCGTGTTTGCGATCTTGTCCATGAGGGCTTTGTCTGTTACGCAGGCAACCTGTTCAGTCATTTTGCAGTTTCCTTCACTTGTGTTGTTCCTACGGAATTTGCGGGAACTATTATCCGTAAGTCGTTATATGGCAGAGTTTATAGTTATAAGTTATCCGGTGATTGTCCGGAAGTCAGCGTTGGTTCTGATTGTGTGGTGCTTTTGGACGGCACCCTGATAAATCTGCAATGGCCCCTCTCGTTCATTGGTTGACGAGAGGAACCATTCGGTAAAAATCGATACGTATTCTATGTTGTTTGCTGTCATATCGCCAGTGAAGCTTGCCGACGCCGCAGGGCAATCGCATCTAAATCTATGTTTGCCATTTCTGTTGTTGTTATTGTCGTTGCCGTTCGGGCCGAAGGTCCGATGGGCGGTTAGCCGGGGGTAAGCCGCGACGTAAGTCGCGGTGCAGCCCCCGGATATAGCCAAAAGAACTTCCCGCCCCGACGGGGCGGGGGGAGAAGCTGGCATGCGAATTGACAAGAATAATTGGCATCGAGGTTACCCAATTCGAACCTCAATGCGACGCAAACCCTTGTGCAATCGGGAACATGGGTAACATTTTAGTCCTGGCACATGGGTAACACATT
>CBDUQP010000009.1:0-44882 GCA_965369385.1 uncultured Phycisphaerales bacterium | reverse complement strand
CGGCCCAGTGAATCTGGCCGCCCGCGGCGACATACCCGCTGGCACTCTTGGCCTTGCGGGCCCTGTAGAAGGAGAAGACTAGGACGAATGCCACAAATGCGGCAAAAACGGTCACGGCCAGCGGGTTCACTTTAACTGCTAGCATCCTACTAATCATTGACTTCACCACCTTCTGCACAACCGCCCGCGCAACCGCAAGACTTCTTGACATCACCAGCCAGGGCCTTCTCTCTGGCAGTGCACATACCGTTGTAGGTCACCGCCATCACCAGCGCGAGGACAATCAGGCCGAAACCGTAAACCGTCGCCAGGTTCAATCCGGCAAGCACGATCTCTTCCATCAAGGTGGGCTTGGCGAGGTTAATCACCACGAAACCGACATAACACAGCGCGTAGGCAGTGAACATCCTGATTCCCAAACGCGTCTTGTACGCTGCAGCTGGATCTTTGCCCATCTTCGCCGCTGGTTCATGTAACATTCTGTTATCTCCGACATTACGACAATATTAGGCACGTGACATGCCAACTGTGGAATGCACGATGCCTGCGATTATCTGATCCAAAATAAGGAATTCCGCAGACGAAGTCGCAAGCAAGATGGGGATAAGTCCGACCATTTGCGGCCGGAACTTGATTCATGTTCGCCCTGCTCACAACTACCGTGGCCCCTGCGACCTGCGCAAAGGCAGGCGGTATGCTAGCGATAAGCGCCCCGGTTGGCAAGTGTCTTAGGCAAATTAATCTGGCGCCGTGCGCGACCTACCTCGCATACAGAGCAGAAAGAGAATGAATAGCAGAGAGCAGAAACGACGGCTGACGCCGCGTTATCCATCATTCACCAGCGACGCATGGGCACTACTGCGGCCTACTCTCTATTCTCGACTATCCAGAACCGGGGATGGCCCCATATTGGGCCATTAGTAAATGCTTATTGAATCAGTTCTTATCAAACACATGGGAGGCGAATGGCACAGAATTAAATAAGGCACCGTCCCTAGTTCTTCGGATTTGCATGCTGGCCTTTTGAATCTTATGTTTCAGCCAGAGGAACTACGAACTGCTCGTAGCCCAAAGGGATAGCATGGGCACCTTGCCTTCCCAAAAACCTGAATAATGTGCTATTGAATGTTGGAGACACTTGATTATGAAGTCACACACACTGCAATTAGTTGTCTTGATAGCCATAACCCTGTCGGCCACACAGACCCGCGCCGATATGGTCTCCAACATGTACCATCGCGAACTGCCCAGCGGCCTACTCGACGATGTCGACGTGCTCTTTCCAGGAAACGGACACATGGACCAGATGGATCAGTCGATGTTGACTGCCGATGCGAATCTGTATTTGCAGGAGGACTCCATCGTCTCATTGACATTCATTGATGAACATGCGGGCTTTCGCAGCAGTATCGGGTATATCACCTTCGACGATCACGGGCGGGTGATCGAGGAAGCTGTCGTATTTGCTGATTACTCCAAGCTTGACGATAGAGGCACGTTGACAGCTGGCGACACCATTGACATCGGCCGCTTCGACGCAGGTACAAACATAGGGTTCTTCATCATCCCCAACGGTAACAAGACGCCGCACTACACGCTGGACTCGCTGAATCCGGATCAAGACAACTATACGGCGTTCTACACGCACGAGTCGGGATACCGCATCCTTGGGTTCGAAGACTTGATAGACAAGCCGTCGTGGGGATGCGCCTATAATGACGCAATTGTGGGTATCACAACGGTAGCGACAGCCAGCACCCCTGAACCGACGACGATCAGCCTGCTGGCGTTGGGCAGCCTGGCCGTTCTGAGTCGGCGTCGCCGGGCCAAGGCCTGACCGGAGGGTTCCCCACGTCACACATTCGACAGGTGGGGAATATAGCAATTCCAGGCAGATTCTCGCATCCGCAGACGTAACACTCAGCGGGGGAACCCACTTCTTGCCGGGCAGAAATCAGGCATGCGCAAGTGTCATCAAGCCATCGCCTCAGGGCCAGCTCAATGTGTCCGAGAATGCTCGAGCGAATCCTTGTGCAACAATTCACAGCCCCTCTAGCCGCCTATGACATAATGGCAACAGCAGTTAACAGCCCCCCTTCATGCCGGGTATCTGCTGTGAAAAATGACACCGAACAATATTGCTACAAAAGGACTTGCAATGATATTGGGTATGAAGTAAAGATTATCTTCAGTTCCATAGTTCTCCAGATTGCAAGAGTTTCGCTTTGAACGTCGCACGAGCGGCTGCGTGACACTGGAAACGACGCGAGCTTTATTTTTCAGATCCACGGGCTCTTTCTCATATAGCATAATGCTTCGACTATGAAGCACTTACGGGCAAATACCGTTTTATGCCCTTATAGTCTACAGTCGTTCGGCAACTAGTGGGTCGCGATTCTTCTCCCCTGGTTGCCACATGTTTCTGTTTGCTGTCTCGCTTACGGTTGTCTATTTGAGATGTGTGTTGTCTTGGCGCTTGATGTTTGCGTTTACGGCCGTCTTGGTGACCTGTCTTCTAAGGCACTTACGGTCATTTCGTCGTTTTGGGCAAGTTGCGCAGTTTGGTTTGCGCAATCTTGGTTTTCATTCACACTTTAGTTGTCGCGCATCTCGCCCACAGAGTGGGCGGGCAGCGGAAAGGAGCCGCGCATGGCAAAGATCCTGATCGTTGACGATGACCCCGATGTAGTCGAGGCCATACGGATCTTTCTCGAGAAAGAAGGACACGAAACCGCCAGTGCCACAAATCGCAGTGAGGGTATGCAGGCCATTTCCGACTTTGGTCCAGACCTGATGATCCTCGATTGCATGATGGAGGCACCCGACGATGGTTTCGTTATGGCACAAGAACTCAAACGTGACGGAATCAAGTTCCCGATCCTGATGCTTAGCAGCATCGCTACGGTTACGGGACTGGACTACGGCAAGGACGGCGATGTAGTACCTGTCGACGAATTCGTCGAAAAACCGGTCGATCCTGCGACGCTCATGTCGAAGGTCAGCGACCTGCTGAACAAGTAATAAGACAGGCATAATCCGAGATTTCCAGGAGTATCCAAATATGCTGCTGACTGAACAAGATAAGATATCACAGGAATTGGAGAGCCTCACAGAACGCCACGGTAATTGCCGTACTGCGTTGATTCCAATCCTGCAGACCATCCAGAAGAAGTACAAGTGCGTAAGCAACTTCGCCATGCAGAAGACTGCGGACCTGCTGGGAATTCACCCGGTTGAGGTTCACGGCGTTGTAAGCTTCTACAGTTTCCTCACCGAGCACCCGCAGGGCAGATTTGTAGTGCGTCTCTGCCGGACTATCACGTGCAACCTGGCCGGCAAAGACGCCGTCGCCAGGCAACTCGAGAACGATCTCGATATCGAATTCGGACAGACTACCGAAGACGGTATGTTCACTCTCGAATGGGCCAACTGCCTCGGCATGTGCGACCAGGGACCGGCAATGCTTGTTAATGATCGTGTTTACACATATGTCACACCTGAAAAGGTCCACGATATCATTCAAGAATGCCAAAGTTGTCTTTCGCCTCACGCCGTACAGGGAAAGGAGGATCACGCAATATGACCTCACCTAAAAAAGGAAAACTGACCTTTGCAGAGATCACCGCGGGCGATGGCGCAAAAGCTGCGGCCGCCATGAGTCGTGCAGAGATTATCTCGCAAATACAGGCATCAGGCATGAGAGGCAGAGGTGGCGCAGGATTCCCGACTTCGGTCAAGTGGAACCTCGCAGCCGCTGCCAAGGGCCAGCAGAAGTTCGTGGTCTGCAACGCTGACGAAGGCGAACCGGGCACGTTCAAAGATCGCGTGATTCTCAGCGACTACGCCCAACTCGTATTCGAAGGCATGACCATCGCTGGTTTGGCAATCGGATCCGAAAAAGGCATAATCTACCTTCGCGGCGAGTACACCTACCTCCTGCCCCATCTCGAAGACCTGCTCGAAAAGCTTCGTGAGCAAAATACTCTCGGGACCAACGCACTGGGCAAAGAGGGATTCAACTTCGATATCGAAATTCGCATGGGCAGCGGCGCTTATGTATGTGGCGAAGAAACCGCACTCATCGAATCGCTCGAAGGCAATCGCGGCGAACCACGCAACCGTCCTCCGTTCCCCGTTGACACCGGATTCCTCGGTATGCCGACCGTTGTCAACAACGTTGAGACACTTGCATGGGCAGCATGCATCATGGCCAAGGGCGCAGACTGGTTCAAGCAACACGGAACTGAGAAGTCCACGGGACTCAAACTGATGTCCATTTCCGGCGATTGCACCGAACCGGGCGTCTATGAATTCCCTCTGGGAGTCACAATCAACGAGGTGCTCAAGGCCGTTGGCGGACAGGGAGCAAAGGCCGTTCAGATCGGCGGAGCTTCCGGACACTGCTTACCGGCCAGTGAGTTTGATCGGACCATCGCTTTTGAAGACGTGTCAACCGGTGGATCAATCATCGTGTTTGGACCGGGACGTGACATGCTGGCAGTGACCAAGAACTTCATGGAGTTCTTCCTTGAAGAATCATGCGGCCAGTGCACGCCGTGTCGTGAAGGCAATGAAATTATTCTTGAGGGTATAGAGATGCTCGAAGACGGCATGTGTTCGATGAAATACCTCAAGGAACTGTGCTCACTGGGCGAAACGATGCAACTCGCCTCAAAGTGCGGGTTGGGGCAATCAAGCCCGAATGCCTTCCTGTCCATCATCAAGCATTTCCAGGGCGAGATTATGGGTCGCCCGCAAGCTACCGTGTAAATCCGCCAGAGGAAGTGAAGTATGACAAAGAAATGTGATAAATGCGACGGAGAAAACCGTGCATCGAAGGCTCAACGAGGACAGGTAATAGTCGCACCTACTGACTCCAATGCGATCGGCGCGACGATTTCCGTCAATATCGACGACAAAGACATCAAGGTGCCCCTGGGCACAACAATACTCCAAGCCGCAAAACAGCTTGGAATTCGCATTCCCACTCTCTGCCACCACGATGACCTCTGTGTCGCCGGCGTTTGCCGAATTTGCGTTGTGGAAATTGAAGGAATGAGAACGCTCCAGGCGTCCTGCGCTTATCCGATCACCAGCCCCATCACGGTGATGACGCATTCTCCCAAGGTGCGCCATGCCAGGCGACATATCCTGGATATGCTGCTCAGCAAGCACGTGGGCGACTGCTATGCCTGCTCCCGTAACAACAACTGTGAACTCCAGCAGCTCGCCAAGGAATACGGCGTAGACTTCTTCCGCTTCGGGCACCGGTCCGAGCCGATCTTCGCCAAAGACAACTCGAGCTACTCGGTCGTCCGTGATATGAACAAGTGCATCCTCTGCCGACGTTGCGTGCGAACCTGCATCGATCTGCAGGAAGTCGGCGTACTGGAAGTTGCACACCGCGGAGCTGAATCCGCAGTGGAAACCTTCATGGACAAGCCCCTGGGCGAGGTCGTCTGCATCAACTGCGGACAGTGCATCAACCGCTGTCCGACAGGTGCACTTACCGCCAACGACACGACTGACGAAGTCTGGGCCGCCATCGATGATCCCGAGAAGCACGTGATTATGCAGACTGCTCCCAGCCCGCGTGCTGGTATCGGCGAGTGCTTCGGCCTGGAGGCTGGACACGCGCTTACATTTGAAATGAACACCGCGCTGCGTCGCTGCGGTTTCGACAAGGTCTTCGATACCAACTTCACCGCCGACCTCACGATTATCGAGGAAGGCACCGAACTGCTGCTCAGGCTCTACAAGGCCCTGGTCGAGAAGGACGAAACCGTTGCACTTCCGCAGTTCACCAGTTGCAGCCCCGGATGGGTGAAGTTCATCGAGCACTTCTATCCGGAAATGCTCCCGAACATGTCGTCGGCCAAGAGCCCGCAGCAGATGTTCGGCGCTCTTATCAAGACTTTCTACGCCAAGGAAAACAACATCGATCCGGCGAACATCGTTTCGGTGGCGTTGATGCCCTGCTCGGCGAAGAAGTTCGAGTGCAACAGGCCGGAAATGTGCGACAGCGGTTTCAAGGATGTCGATTACGGCCTGACCACCCGCGAACTGGGCAAGATGATCTCCGAAGCGGGCATCCATCTGCCGGATATGCCCAAGAGCGATTTCGATGCTCCGTTCGGTGATGCAACCGGATCGGGCGTTATCTTCGGTGCTACCGGCGGCGTGATGGAAGCAGCCCTGCGTACCGTTATTGAACTGGTCTGCGGTGTCAAGGTTGAAGACCTCTTCGAACATGCCGACATCATTCCGCTTCGTGGTTTCGAAGGCGCTAGAATGATTGAACTGCCAATCACTGATGTCGGCCCGGTACCCGACGTGCTCAAGGCTCTGGTCCCCAACTGGGACTGGCTCAAGGGCGCGACGGTCAAGGTCGGTGTCTGCCACGGTACCGCCAATGCCAAGAAGGTCCTCGAAGACATCAAGGCCGGCGGAAAGTTCAGCGAATGTCACTTCATCGAGTTCATGGCTTGCCCGGGCGGATGCCTGGGTGGCGGCGGCCAGCCGATTCCGACTACACCGGAAATCCGTGCTGCCCGTGCGAAGGCCATTTACGCAGAAGACGCAGCGTACGACATCCGCAAGTCGCACGAGAACCCCGTGGTATGGGAACTGTATTCCAAGTTCCTCACCGATGGCCCATGCGGGCACATCAGCCACAAGCTGCTCCATACGCACTATGAATCCCGAGGCAAGTACATCGGGTAGTAGACGTTAAAGGTAGGGAAAGTAGGGTGATCGCCCGGTCGACAAGTCGGCCGGGCGGTTTTTTTTGGCGAAAATAGAGCGAAGATGGGGACTGCTCCATCGCGGTGGCACGCATGTGCGGCTGTGCGTCTTTGATCGCGAAAGGGGACACGTTCGACTGCTACCGCAGCCGGACATGTCCCCGCCACATGCGGCATTTTTGCACGCAGTCCCCGTTCTTGCTGAGAACTATCAATACCCGATGGCTGCCAGCGTGTCTTCGAAGTCTGCGGGCAGCGGCTGGGGGTTATCGGCGGCCGCCACTTCGGGAATGCTCACAGTCACGCTCTTTCGCCAAACAACGCCATCCGCCCCACTAACGCACAGACTCACCGGATAATCCCCCGGGCCAAGCACATCCTCATTCGCCAGCACCGCCTCCACGGTGAACTCATCGCCGCGATAACCATTCATCGAATCCACGAACAGGCACCACTTCAGCGGAGCCCAGCCCTGTTCGAACATCTCAGCCGACTGCGGCTTCCACTGGCGCCAAAACGTCCAGCCACCTTCGCCGGTAATCCCATGGTCCAGCAGGCCGGTAAGGTTGTACCCGCAAATATCGGGATTCGAGCGGACCATATTGAACTGCCGGGCTCGCTGGCGGGTCTGCATTTCCTGGCTGGCGGCTATCAGATCTTCGGCAAATGGATAGACCTCGTCGAAGCCCCAGCGTTTCCAGTCGGCTTCGAACCGGTCAGCCATCTGCCTGAAAAGGGCTACGTCTGCCAGGTCGTCGCGGGCTCCGTCCTGCTTAAAACGCCTTGCTCCTCGGATAACATCAAGCATACTGCCAGCGCCAAACTCCGAAAGGAAAACAGGCTTGCCTCCCGCCCCCATCGTCCTCACGAACCGCTCACTCTCTTTCGGCATTGGGCTGCCCGGATACACGTGGGCATCGCCCGAGCCGAACTGGAACACACCGCCGGTGGCGTTCTTGTCCTGGTGGGACATGTCCATGCCTGCCATGATTTCCTCGGCATCCGGGCCCTCGGCCCCCCAGACGTACTGCCACTCCCTGCTACCGGGATTGGCGGCCGAGCCTATCGACCAATCGTGATCCCATCGCCCGCTGGCCAGCAGAACCAATCGCGACTCGTCCAAATCCCGCACCATCGGCAGCGCAGCGACCGCCTGGCGGAACACCGGGCCATCCTCCATTTCATTAATGAGGCCCCATATCGTCACGCTGGGATGATTGCGATCACGCAGGACCATGTCTCGCGTCGAATTATCGAAACGCTCGGCCATCTGCGGCGAATCGCCCAACAGCCACGCAGCCAGGCATTCCTCGTACACCATCAGGCCGATCTCGTCGCACAGGTCCAACTGCTCCGGCAGCGCCATGCCCGCAATAAGGCGGACCGAGTTATACCCGCACGCCTTCATCATCACAAAGTCGCGACGCATCAGGGCAGGGTCGGCTGGGATGATAACCGATTCGGGAAAATGGTTACCCGTGTGAGAACACTTCAGGAATACGCGTCTGCCGTTGAGTCTGAAGAACCCTCGCTCAAGGCAGAAATCGCGGAACCCGCACCTGACGGTATGCCGGTGAGCCCATACTCCCCCGCCTGCCACCAACGAAGTGTTCACGCGGTACAGGAAGGGATCGTCAATGTCCCACAGGCGGAAATCTTCCACCAGCAGCGTCAGTTCGTGCGTGCTGTCGCCGGCGGGCAGAACCACGTCGCCGGCCGCGGAATCCTGCACATCGGCACAATTGGCGGGCTCGACTTCCGCCAGCAACTCACCCCAAGCCTGCGAGCCGGAATCATTGCGGACCGTAACCTGCACACTGATGCTGCCGTCGGTTGTCTGCGGATTGGCGAAAACGTCAACAATCCTGACCGCGGGCACCACCTTGAATTCCACCTCGCCGAAGATCCCGCCCGTGTTCAGGCTGGCACCTGGAGTGTAATTGCCGGCCTTGCGGTTTCTGCGGGGAATCTCGGCCAGCGTCACGCCGTCGATGGGCTCATCTGCGGGACAGAGCACGCGCACAGCCAGCAGGTTCTCCCCGTCAGCGGCCGCCGCTTTTGTCACGTCAACTTCAAATGGGGTCTCGCCGCCTTCGTGCGCCCCCACATGCTGCCCATTCAGCCAGACATCGCACATGTAGTCCACGGCCGCAAACTGAATCACGCAGCGCTGGTTCTCGTTGGCGACTGCATTCGGCATGAATTCGCACCAATACCACGCGACACCCCAGCAATTGGGAAATACCTGCTGCATGATGCCCGGAACGGGCGCGTCCTGAGCGTCACTGCGGATAGAGTTGAACCACTCGCTCTGCCTGCCGACGTTTTCGGCGTCGATTGCCAGCTTCCAGTTGCACAAGGAAAGACGCATATCATGACTCCCGTTGAAGCATAATCATGCTATTGAATGGCGACCGGGACCAGAGGCCCGCATGCATCGCACATCGTGGCATGACATCATATAGTATGTTAGCCGCGCGACAGCCGTCCGGGAGAACGATATGACCGGGAGTATAATCGGACCGCCTGATTTCGCAAACACATTCGCCCTCTCGACAACAAAAACTTAAAAAAGCGGCAATTCAGCGTTGTTCTCCGTAAAATCCCCGTATATCCTGCGTGCCCCCATGCGGGGTAAGATGCCAATCGCACCGTAAGATCAGAAGGAATACCCAGAGCTATGATAGACAGATTCGGCGACAAACGAGACTGGTTCTTCGACAAGCGTTTCGGACTCTTCGTTCACTGGGGACTCTATGCGATTCCGGCATGGCACGAACAGCAGCAGTGGCGCGGGCGGGTGCCCAGAGCAGAATACGTCAAGCTGATCGACCGGTTCAATCCGACCGAATTCGACCCCGATAGCTGGATAGACCTTGCCCAGGCCGCCGGAATGGAATACATGTGCTTCACCACGAAGCATCATGAAGGCTTCTGCATGTGGGACACCGCCACGACCGACTTCAACGTGATGAACTCCCCTTTCGGCCGGGACATCCTCGCCGAACTGGCCTCGGCGTGCAACCGCCGTGACTTCCCGCTGTGCCTTTACTACTCCGTAGTCGATTGGCACCACCCCAGCTACCCCAACCAGGGACGTCATCACGAACTGGCCGCCCCCGAGCCCGGAGACGTCCCCGACCTGCCCAAGTATATCGAATACCTCAAGGCCCAGGTGCGGGAACTCTGCACGAACTACGGCAAGATCCACGGATTCTGGTGGGACATGAATGTAGCCGAAACCGTGGACCCGTCGATCAATAGCATGATCCACGAACTTCAGCCGGCCGCGATTATCAATAACCGCGGCTTCGACGATGGCGACTTCGGTACGCCGGAACGCGACTGGGAAGCTTCGGTGGACGAAGAACTGGCGTTCGACAAACCGACCGAGGCCTGCCAGTCGGTCGGCACACAGAGCTGGGGATATCGCATCGATGAGGACTACTACACAGACAGGCACCTGATCGCCAGCGTCGCCAAGATACTCGCCAAGGGCGGCAATTATCTGCTAAACATAGGCCCGAAAGCTGACGGAACGATTCCTGCCCAAAGCGATCGCATCCTGCGAAACATAGGCAAGTGGTATGACATCGCCGGTGAAACGCTGACCGCATCCGAGCCCGCATCGCACCTCAGCGACAACCGCGACGTGGTGCTCACACGTCAGGGCAATACCCTGTATGTGCACTTGCTGGAAACACCGATCTGTTCCAGCGTGATACTGAAGCCGCTGAACGTGCTGCCCAAGTCGGCAGTACTGATGAACGATGGCAGCGAATTGCCAACGAGTGTGGACATGCTGCCGATGCAACATTACGAGGGCGAGGGCTACCTGCGAATCTACGACCTGCCCGCCAACGAGATGGCAGACACTGTAATGGTATTGCAGCTCGAGTTTGACGACGCCAGCGTGCTGGATAGTTTTAGTATGGCACAAAGCCAATCAGGAAGCCCAGCGAACGAATAATCACGGCATATCGCATCATATAGAATACTGCTTTTTTCGGTGTCATATGGTCCGCTACGCCTGATTTTGCTGCCTTTTCAGGGGTTTTCGGGCTCTGAAGCAAGAAAAAGTGCCTCTGACCCCTAAAAAAACAGTATTTTCCGACTTGATATATTGCACGCCTGCACACTTGGTCGTACACTTACGTGCGTAATAAGGTCCAAACAGGCAGTTACTACTTTGATCAGGAAAGGATTCTATCATGGCAAAGATGACCAAGCCGATGACCAAGTCTGAACTTATGGCGAACATCGCCGACGACACCGAGCTGACCAAAAAGCAGGTTGTCGCTGTACTCGAATCACTCGCTGCAAACATTGCAAAGAGCGTTGGCCGTAACGGCTGCGGTTCTTTTGTTCTGCCAGGTCTACTGAAGATCGAGAAGAAGAAGATCCCCGCACGCAAGGCTCGCAAAGGCGTTCCCAATCCCTTCAAGCCCGGTGAGCTCATGGATATTCCCGCCAAGCCCGCCAGCACGAAGATCAAGGTTCGCCCCTTGAAGAACCTCAAGGAGATGTAATCTCCTTAGTGATGATTCATCTGAGACGGGTCGGAGAAATCCGGCCCGTTTCTTTTTGCGCTCACTATCTCGCGGCGCCGTAAACCCCCGCTAGCGAAAAATCTATTCGTCAGTGGGAAGCAAACCGGATTCGCGAAGCTGCTGCCTGAGTGCAGCCATGCATTTCGGACATATGAAGTGTGTTATCTCAAGAGAAGGCAAATCGCTCCCCGTACTGCCAGCCGGACACCAGACCCCCCGATCATCACGCATTCGCCTACAATACACACACACCGGGCGCAAACTTTTTCTATGTGATCGCCTGGTGGGATGCGAGCCTGCCTGCTCAGAAACACCCGTCGAACAAACATCGTCCACGATGAAATCCGACGATACATCATTTTGACCATCGCCGCCGTCACGTTCTTTCGATTCAGCAGGTTCCAAATCACCAGAGTCGGCCTTGATATCCGCAGCACGCGTAGGTTTCAATATTCCGCCTCCACAGAGTCCCTAGGGATCAGCCAGCCGACACCGGCCAAGCTATCCCCTATTAGATATCGGCGACATGGTGTGCAACTTGAGCAACCATAAATCTTCACCCATCTGCATCGCTTGGGGCAGGCTGAGGGAGGAGTTAACGATGATTCGACAAAAACGTCGGCCCTTTATTGAAAGAAAACGAAAAAGAGGTGTTGCACAGATGGTCTTTCAGCAGTTTTGAAAGTTTTGTAAACGTAAGTATCTATTGTGAATATGATTGCAACGACACTCAAACTCGCAAGCGTTGTCCAAAAGACGCAAAATACGCAACGCTTTTGGAAGTTTGTTGCGTGTTTCAGGCCGCCTGAAACTTTTCGGACCAAATCGCGTGCAGCGTTCTAGCCATCAGCGGTCAGTATGTGAGTATGTGACTGTGCGCCCAGCATCGCGTCGCAGATAAACCGCGGGGAGGCAAAGCGATAATGCACATGGTGAACATCACTGACGTGGACATCGATGGACTCGACGAGATGCTGAGTGGGGATATTACGGGAAGCCCGGACAGAACTGCGCCGCACCCGGCCGCGGACGAGTCTACTCAGGCGCGTCCTCGGGCTGAAGGGAGGTTGATCCTTTGGAGGATTCTTCCTGAACTGCGACGTCTTCTTCCATGGTTTCAACCGAACGCAGGAAGTCAGATGGCCATTCCTGGGTTTGTTTCGCCATTCTCAGCATGCTCTGCTTCCAGTCGTACAGCTTCAGGTGATACTCCATCGCATCTCTGATGTGATCAAAGACCAACTGAGAAGCCGCCTGCCCATCACGCTTGCGCAATGCCCGCAGAATGCGGCGATGGTAGGCGTAGTCTCTGGCGACTCGCTTCAAGTAACCACCGTGCTCAGGAAGCAGGATAGGGCTGTTTAGCAAACGAGTGAGGATATGCATGTTGCCCATCGTCTTGGCCAGAAGATCATTGTGAGTGGCCTGAATAATCATCAGGTGGAATCTGTAATGCGTCTCGGCGGCCCTCTGCCGCATCACGCAAGGCTTCAGCTGCCACAGCTCGGCCGAATCGCTCAGCCTCATTTCATCTCGGATCTGAAGCTCCAGCCGGCGATTCTCCTTCACAATACTGCCCAACTCATCCAGATCCTGATCGGTCATCGCATCCGCTGCCAGCCGGGCCGCCCCGCTCTCGAGCATCATTCGCATTTCGAACAACTGCTTCAACTCGTCACGGTTCAGCTGCTTCGGGCGAATCCCCTTCTTGTGCACCGGCTCAACAAGACCTTCCAACTCCAGTTGGATGAACGCCTCACGCACAGGCGTATGACTAACACCCATCTGCCTGGCAACTTTGCGAAGTGACAGAATCTGCCCTTCCTCCCATTCGCCGGTGGCGAGCGACTGTCGTACCCGATCATAAACGGGCTTTCTAAGATTTTGGGTACCAGCCAATGCCATAGTCTCCTCTGCCCCAACTGCGTGCCAAAACTCCAGCACGGCCGGGCCAGCCTCAATTCTACTGCTTATCGGCGAATTGGCAAGAATCAGTTATGGCGATCCGCATGCCGCCACATCTGTGCCCTCCCCAGGAACCAATATCCATGCTCACCGCATCTGCCAAACAACGCCGCCGAATTGCACGGTTGTTCAGAATGCCCCACGGAGGAGTCCTGCAAAACCAGATTCGTGAGATACTCCTACTTTCCGCGCAATTCGTGGCGTATCACTCTCGTGACGGCCCGCAAACGGACAAGCCATCACGAAGAGATGCATGTCTCTATCTATCGCTTGCGGCGAAGCAGCGTCGCGACCATGCCGCACGCCAGCAAGCTAATCGTGGCAGGCTCGGGGATGGCAGCCACCCCGATGGTGTCAATATTCACGCCATCGTAGGTGGAATATCCAAGATTCTGGACCTTGAAGGCAATACTCCAACTGCCCGCGGCAATTGTCGAACCACTCCATTGGAAGCTGACCGTTTCCTCGTTCCAGTCAGCACCGAAAGAAGACTCGCCGATCGTAGCCACAGTCGTATACGCGGCCCCATCGAATATCTGCACCTGCATGGGAACAGGGGCAACAATGCTCAGCGGGCTTTGGCGACACTGGATCGTAAACAGATATGTATCTGCCGTGTTCAACTCAGCATCAACAGGCTGCTCCATTCCAGCCCAGTCTCCCGTACCTATAGTGTGGAGAAGGATGAAGGCTTCTCCCGAATGCGCTGGAGCGTCGTTCTCCTTAACGTAGTAGGGATAGCTTTCCGTCTCGCTCCATGAATTCACCGTCCCTCCACTGAAGGGCACATTCCAACGATGAGCGTTCTCCACATTCCATGTCAAAGCGGCATCGAAATCGGGGTTGCTGATGTGTTCGGCGATTTGGGTGATCTCACCCAACGCGGGCGATGCCACGAGCATCGCGACGATCCATATCCAAGTGATTCTCTTTCTCATTTTTGATTCTCCGTTGCTCTGAGTTGTACATCTTCTTCTAGAAACATGACCTCATTGACAATTGAAACCCTGCGTCCATACACTCTCCTGTCCTTTCTCCAAGTTGCTACTTCTCCGAACTGCTTTGGTTCACGTCACTTGCAAGCTTCCAGATCCTGAAATGATCCGCACAACTGCATCCATGAACACCAAAATCAGGAAGTGCAAACTTCTTACTGAGTCACAATTACATGACGAAACGGCTTTGAATCCACTCTCCGCACACGTGTTATTACACCTATCGTAACACATATCTGGATCATGTCAATCCCCTTTCTCGCTGCGGCACGTGTTCTCAATCCTGGTATCAGAATCCCCTGACAGGAGACCGAAGCAGATATCTGCTTCAGCGGCCGAGTCCTATGAACAATCGTCATGTAGAACACAAGGCTGATCAGGTAACTGAGAGTGACTTCGCTGCCGCCTGGGATGGGTATTCGCTGACCTGAGACAACGCCAGAAACCCAGAGAATATAGGAAGATATGCCGGAAAACATTCCGAGTGGGGGGAAATAACAAAAGAGGTCGGAAAATGATAATCATTCTCCGACCTCTTCACCGAGACCGACGGGAGTCGAACCCGCAACCTCCGGATCGACAGTCCGGTGCTCTAACCAATTGAGCTACGGTCCCAAATTCAAGGTCTTTTGTAAGAAAAGGCCTCTATTCCTGCCAGCGCTGCCGACGCTGCTAGTGACAGGATGAGCTAATATACAGTTTCTTCAGGGCATGTCAACGCCTTGATGGCTTATGAGGAGTTTTTTTATCCCCGAAAACCTGCGAGACGTTGAAGATAGACGCCATAGCAATGCCTGATTCCCTGCCACAGGACTATGCTACGATAGAATACTACTCCGTTCGGGAGTGATACTTGCAGTTGCGTTCTGATCCCCTGCACTGAAGAGGTTCGTCTGGCGTTTCGGGGGTTTCGTGACAGTCTGTACGGGCTTGTAGGTCCCGCGGAGGCTATCGAGATATTCCACCAGTTCGCCATCACTGAATTCCGCCAGGAAGCCAGCCTCTGCCGACCGGTTAATTGAAACTATTTCGTCAATCAGTTGCCGTTTGGTCATCACAATACCCTCTTCGGGAAAGGTACCCTTAATATCTTGAGCGTCGCGGTCCACCATGGCTTATCGACCCACCCGGACCAAAAACTTTAGTCGGTTGCCGCTTAGAGCATTCCTAATGCAGATGTAGCGGTTCGAGCGTCGGCGAGGACAAGGATGGCAAGGACGGCGAAGCAGACAACCCCGTGGGTTGTCGATGCAGCCGGACGCAGCCAGCCGCAGCCGCAACCAGCTCGAACGCTACAGATGCGTTAGGAATGCTCTAGGTTTTACATGTTGTCGCTGGTGGGGCAAAAGCTCTATACTATCGTGCTATGAAGGAACAAACTAACGTGGAATCGTGGGTGCAGGACATTGAGTTCGAGCGAATGAGCCTGCTCAGACGAATATGCCGCAAACTACTGATTAACCCTCTGGTGAACTACATGCCCGCCGGCATCATGCGAGGCATTTTGAAGCATACCAAGAGCGAACTGGCACAGGCCAACTGGGACGATCCCGGCGGATGGAAGAGCATGGTGATGAGCTATGAAGGCAATCCCACGCAAATTGCCGACAAGTTCCTGGTGAACCTCGGCGCGATCAGCATGGCCCTTCGCAACCGCAGGCGTCTCGGTGCCAAATGCCTCACGCGATTGTTCGAAGCCAAGCAAACAGAGCCCGTCTACGTGCTCTGCCTTGGTGCCGGTCCTGGACGCATAATCATTGACGCGATGCTCGCCGCCCGCTGTGACACCCGCGCCACCCTGGTAGACCTCAGTGATGACGCCTTCGCTTACGGTATGGAACTGGCCGAGACCTGCGGACTCAAAGACAGGGTCAAATATATCCAGGGCGATGTCCGCAACGTGAAGGACATACTCGACCAAAGCCCCGATGTCGTAAAGATGCTCGGAATTTGCGAGTACCTGACGGACGAACAGGTAGTAGACATAGCCAAAACTCTTTCCGACATAATGCCGGAAGATGCAGCCATCGTATTCAACAGCATTTCCAAGGCACACGAAAACGACAGGTTCTTCCGAAGGGTAATGGGGCTTCACATGATCCACCGCACCCCAGAGGAGCTTCAGGAGTTGATGCGGGCGGGCGGCTTCAATAGTTTCGTTACATATCCCGAACCACTAGGCGTTTATCATGTCATAGTCGGACACCGCAAATAACGCCACCGGTTGTGAAAGGATACAACGGATGTCGAATGTTACCGTTCCATGGAGCGGAGAAGAGTTGGATATTGCGTTACCAGACGGCTGGAAGCTGCAGCAGGTAGCCAGGCCCAATTTGCGCGCCGCCAGTGACGACTGGCCCGAGCGACTCGCCCAGGCACTCAACCAACCAGACACCTCCCTTCCGCTGTCACAATTGATCGCCCTTCGGCCCAACGGGCGAATCGCAATCATCGTCGAAGACATAACCCGCCACAGCCCCCTTCCGCAGATACTCTCGGTAGTCATGAGAGAGCTGCGACATGCCCGCGTGCGAGACGAGCAGGTAGAAATAGTCTTCGCCAACGGTATGCACTCGCCCATGACCGCCGAACAGGTGGCCGACAAGCTTGGTGAGGAATTCAAGAACATCGCATGGCGGGCAAACCCCTGGCACGACACCAACCAATACGAACACGTGGGCTCTATTGGCAACGTCGACTACCTGATAGACAGGGGCGTTATCCAGGCTGACCTGAGAATACTCATATCCACCGTCTGCCCACATCTCCAGGCCGGCTACGACGGCGGATATCGCATGCTCGTGCCCGGGTGCAGCCACGTGGACACGATCCGGGCAATCCAGAGTATTGGAATCGGACGGCGAGACCGCCAGTTGGTTGGCCTGTCCGCCGAACGCAACCCGATGAGACGGGCGATTGACGCCGTGGGCCCTATGCTGAACACCATGGGCAGGCGAACATTCGCCATACAGTATCTTCTGGACGACAACCACCAACCAATGAATATTGTCGCCGGAGACCCCATAGCCACCCAACGAATGCTGTCAAAGCAATGCTCCATTTCGTCCGGAATTAAAACGCAACTCCCCCTGGCCGACGTGCTCATCACAAACGCTTATCCACGAGACTACACCCTCTGGCAGACATTCAAAGCCATCGCAAACACCCGCTGGGCAGTCCGCCCGGGCGGCGTGATCATTTGCCTGTCGCGATGCAACGAGCAGACAATCAACATGCCATCGGCCCGCTGGCCAATTAATCCCAAATGGACACGCAGACTCGTCAAATGGGTAGGCCCGGACACGCTTGCATCAGTATCAAAACGGATCATGCCTCAAATGTCGGACGACTCTGCATTCTTCGTAAAGATGGGCCTCCGGGTACTCCGCCGAAATCCCGCATTCCTCGTATCCCAGGCCATGTATGAAGCAGGCGTAAAATTCCCCGGGTTAAATATATTCGGCGATCTCGAATCCGCTTTGGCGGCGGCTGGCGATAGACTCACCTTCACCGCGCCAAATGTTACGCTGTTCACAGCGGGAGGCACCACATTCCCCGTGCCTGCAGAGAACCCCATCGGACGCCAACCACTTGAGGATAAATAGCGCCGGACGGAATAGCGTATTACCACCATGCCGCACGCACGTCCCACCTCGAAAAAACCAACCACCAATTATGACTCCCAAAAAACGCCGATTCGCTCGACAAAACTCTACTTGCCCGTCATCAGGTTGATCGCTTCGGTGCGAGTCGCCAGATTGCTCTTGAACAATCCGCGCATCGCTGAAGTGACCATAACCGAACCAGGTTTGCGAACGCCGCGAATAGTCATACAGGTGTGATTGGCTTCGAGTATCACGCCAGCGCCGCGAACGTCGAGTTTTTCGACGAGCAGATCGGCGATCTGGCTTGTCAGGCGTTCCTGTATCTGCGGGCGTCTGGCGAAACATTCCACCACTCGCGCCAGCTTGCTTACGCCGACTATCTTCTTGTTGGGAAGGTACGCAACGTGGGCTTTGCCCATGAACGGAAGCAGGTGGTGCTCGCACATTGAGTGAAACGGAATATCCCGCAGCACGACCATCTCGTCATAATGTTCGTCAAAGTGTACGTCAAGATATGATGAGGGATCCACGCCCAACCCGCCGAACAACTCGTCATACATCTTCGCCACACGCTTGGGCGTTTCAAGAAGCCCCTGCCTGTCAGGATCCTCGCCGACGGCTATGAGAATCTCACGCACCGCCTTCTCAATCGCGGGCGTATCTATCTTGCTACTGTTTTCACTCTGCATGGTAACTCCTTACGATAACCCGCTCAAAACAGGCATCTTCTCCCGGGAATACTATCGACGTTACCTGTGGGAGTCAATCCTGACCGGCATCAAGTCGTCCGATTGCCCAACTGGCGGCATCGGCAGCCACGCCGCCTCCACGCACAAGCACACGCAAATGCTCAACCAATTCATCTCGCCCCGCATTGCCGGCCACTATCGCTGCGTTTCGAAGCAGCCCGTCAAACTTCGCCCGCCTGACGGCTGAACCACGCGTTCCTGCATCCCACGCGTCTTCGTCCCATCCGAGTATATCCGCCAGCTCCCTGCCGCCCAGCGAGGGGCCTTCCAAGGCACACTCCGCATCGCCACCGTCAGCATCCACATTGTGCGGGCAGGCCTCCTGGCATGAATCACACCCGAAAAGCCGCGTCCCCTGCGCCTCCATATACTCCGGCGCCAAACTTCCTCTATGCTCGATAGTTAGATAACTCAGGCACTTGCGACAATCCACCAGCCCATCTTCGCCCAATGCCCCCGTCGGGCACGCATCAACACATGCGCGACAATCGCCACATCTGCCCGTAATCGGAGCGTCAAACACCAGCGGAAGATTACAGATTATCTCACACAGAAAAACATAACTACCAATCCCCGGTACGATCAAACATCCATTTCGACCAATCCAACCCACACCCGCAGCCGCAGCCAAACTGCGTTCCATCACAGGGGCCGAATCCACAAAAGCCCGGCCTTCAAAACCCTCCAACTCGGCTGCGATGCTGGACATCAGCTTCTGACACCGCCGCTTGAGAACCTTGTGGTAATCCCGGCCGGTAGCATATCGAGCGACTTCACCACATGTGCTGTCCGCAGCCTTTTGGCCACCATAAGGCACCACGAGGCATATCACGCTTCTCGCGCCAGGCACAAGCAGCTCAGGGCACATGCGTTTGTCCCTGTTTTGGGCCATGTAATGCATATCCGCATGCCACGCGAGGTCAATCCATGATGCAAACCTTCCGGCATCATCAATTAGCGTCGCCGGAGCAATCCCAACGCGCGTAAAACCCTCGTCAGCAGCCAATGCCTTCACTCTGGATGTCAGCTCCGCGTTGGTATCCATCGCCCCAGTTTACAGGATTCGCCCCATTTGCCCAACCAATCATCTTGCGACTTTGAGTTTCAGACGGGCCGACACTATGTTAACCCGGTCGCCAACGTCAACCTTGTCCTTACCGAAACCCGCGCGTATTACCAGCACCTTAACGCCATCAAGCTTCACCGCGACACGCCTGGCTTCTTCGCCACCCATCAGCCGCGTAGGCTCAAGCAGCGGTTTACCGTCGCCGATGAACTCTAAATCCACATCGCCGCACGGTCCGGAACTGGCGTCAATACCGGCCATGCATGCCAGCATCGTATACTTGCCGTCCAACTTATACGTAAGCTCGCAGTAACTGTGCAGGCCCAATCCCCGCACATAAGTTTGACCCTTGATCTTCAGCGGACCACCAAGAACATTGCTGCCCACGCGATGCGTGACAGTTCGATCGAGAAAACCGTGTTCAACAACCTTCGAGGGGCTCAGATCTACCAAGTCCACTACTTCCGGCGAGATAAATCGCACGGCCGACACCTGATCCGCATCAATCGACACCTGCTTACCGCCAAGGGGCACCATCTTGAATACGCCCGCAGAGTAAGTGATGGACTTGAAAGCAATCTGGGTGCCTTGCACGGCGACCAGCATCCCGCCAGCGTCCTGCACCTTCTCAGCAGAACCGGCTGCGTTTGCCGGCAATATGGCGCGAACCTTGTCGCGACTTATGCGTCTATCCTTGCCCTTCCACTCAAACATTATGGCGTCTGAGTCCATCTCCTTGATAACACCATCGACAATTACCCATTGGGTCGCAGACTTGGCTACGACCACCACATCTCCCGAAGCGGTCGCAGCCCCAAGGGATCCGCATCTGGCGCGAACCAGATCAACCGTCTGCGAAGGCAGTGGCATGTACACAGCCTTAACCGCACCGAGAGGACGGCTGATCTTTCCCGCAGGCAGACATGATATCTGCATCTTTCCGGCCGAGATGGTTATCTTGTCTGCGACTATCCGCTCGCCGAGCGATGTCATAATCACCGCGTGCCCCCTGCTCTTTGCGACAGGCCTGGCAGGACGCAGGAATATATCGGCAATGGCACCGGATGGGAATTTGCGGGCCTTGCTACCAACCATTACGCTGACATTCCCGCCCGCTATCGACACGAGCTGCCCTTCGAACATGCGCATGTCCATGGTTTCGATCCGCACGTCCCCGCGAAGATCGCCCGCGAAGATCGAGATAATCATAACAACCGAGAGAGTCAACACCATCGGCAATGTTCGCAGAATAACGCTCATTGGTCAGAATCCTTCGAAAGCGACTTATGGTAATCGTTGGCGATATTCTTGTGCCTGTCAGACATTGCCTTGCGAATCGTTTCGCGAATCTCTTCCCGCTGGCGAGATGGCAGGCTGGCCCAGTCGCCATCACTCTTGGCATCGTAGGTATCCCCGTCGCGGGGTGTTCTCGGTGTGCTACCGGGAACGAGCGAACCTTTTCTGCGTCCCGTGCCCGGTTTGGGTTTTCCCGCTGCACCGCCGGCAGGGCACGGCTTCGTCTCGCCATCTCCCTGCTTCTTGCCCTTCTTCCTCTTGGGATTCTGCTCGCCCGAACGCTGCTCTTCTGCCGTCTTGATCAGGTCCTCAAGGATTGCGAGTATCTCTCTGCCGCTTGCCTGGGTTTCCTTGCCAGAATCGACCCCGGCAAGGCGTGTCTGCACAAACCCCATCTTCTCAGCCACCACTTTCAGCGGCTTGTCGTATATTTTGGCATACTTGCGAATCTTGCCAATGGCTTCGCTCAGTTCCTTCTGCGACAGCACTATCGGATAGGTGCTCAGCAAATACTGATACATCTGCATGGTCAACTGAAAACGCCCCGACTGCTCGTAAACCTCGGCCGACCGCTTGGCAGCCATCGCGGCAAAGCTCAATCGATCAGGCATATTCACCAGTATCTCCTGCCACACGTCGCAAGCCGCTTCGCCCTGCTGCAATGCCGCCAGACACTCGGCCCGAGAAAACTGCACGCAAGCGGACAGATACGTCGCCTGATTTGCATCGGCCAGCTTGCCCGCCAACTTGATGGCCTTTGCCGCATCGGTTTTCTTACCGGATTTGTAGAGCTTGTATATCCTCGCGAAACGCGGATCAACCCTCCCCATCGCGTGGTATATGACCTCTATATTGGCCATGGGATTGCGGGCAGACGAACTGCTCAATATCCTGCGAGCCGCCTTTACATCTTCGGGCATGTACAGCAGGCCCTGGCGAATCTCGACGTCCGCCTTTGCGCGTTCCTGCGCCATGCTCTCAGCCACCGCTTTGCTCACGAGTTCACTCAACTCTTCTTCTGAAAGTGAATTCAGAAAACTGTCGAGCTTCTGGACCGAATCATCAGGCGTTTCACTTCGGGTAACCTTAATGACTTCAGGACCGGCGCCATCAGCAGTTGCCCTGGCCTGGCCAAATGCTCCTGCCGCGCCAACACCAAGGCAGACAATGACTGCTATTGTGATTGTGACAGCCTTATTCATGATAATCACCATTGTTCATCAGCCTTGTGGTTGATGCGGGGCTTGCGGCCATCGTCGGCGAGGTCCTCAGCCATCTGCTTGACCTTACCCTGTCTCCGCGAAAGCTGCCTGTGCATTTCTTCGAGTGTCTTTTTCGCGATCTTTCCAGACGCCTTGCGCCGATCCAACCGCACAGTGGCGGCCTGGATCCTCTTCTGCATCTGCCACAGGAGCTTCAGCTCAGCCAGCTTGGGAACCAGCGAGCCGCCACCACCGCCTCCTCCGCCACCACCTTTGCCAAGTCTGCGGGACGTGAGTTCCTTATTGATCGCGTCGATCATGCTTTCCAACGAGGCGGCGATCTCGGCCTGCATGTCCTGCGTAACCTCGCCGGTCTTCACACCAGCAAGACGCTTTCCCGCGGCCCGCATATCCATCTTGACCTCCCCCAGCACTGCGGGAAAGACAGTAGTGCGACCTTCATCCTCAAGCTTCTCCAGGACCAGCACCACTTTCTCCGCCAGAGCGGCCTGGGCCTTGGCAAGCTTGCCCAAACGCAACCGGCTTGCACGATCCAGCGGTTTGCCCGTAGAAACCTTCCGGTCAACATCCTTCGTATCGGCGGAAACGCTCTTTTGAAGAGCGAGTATCTTCCTCAGCTCCGCCACAACAGACATCATATCCCTGAGCTTCTTCTCACGCTCTTCTTCAGCGAGAGCTTCCTTGATTTCTTCGCGAGCCTTCTCTAATTCCTTCAGGGCCTTTTCCTGATCCGCGTTCGCTCCGCCTGCCTTTCCCGCAGACAGCTTGCCCGCGGCTGACTTCATGCTGCCAGCCGCCTTCGACACGCTCTCTTCGCCACTCAGACCGTCACCTTTGCTTCCGCCCATAGCCTTGGCTGTGCGCGAGGCATCGCTCGCCAACTTGCCCTGCTCGCCCGACTGTTTCTTTGAAGGCTCAGCCGCCTGCTTCTTCGCCGTATCACGCAACTGAGCAATACGGTAGGCCTTCTCATCCAGGGCCTCAAGCGCCTTGCGCATCTCTTGCGAGGCCTGCTTGCAGTCGGTTTGGCCAAGATGCCTGGACGCATTGTCCATGTGCGAAGCACTCTTGACCAACTTGGGAGATTCATCAGGCGTCCTGCTCTTGGTCGCCAGTTTGTTCATGTCGCCAGCAAGAGCTTTCGCCTGCTTGGCCAGTTCCCCCTGCTTGGGTGCAAGGGCCTTCGCGGCTTGGTTAACTTCTCCCGCAAGGGCCTTGATCGCATCATCAAGGTGCTTCTGGGCAGCCTGCTGGGCTTTGGCGGATTTAGCCCGATCGCTCCCCAGCATCGCATCGTTGGCCGATTTCATGCTACTTGCACACTTCCCAGCCGCATCGCTGCACTTCGTCAATGATTTCGCGTCTTTGCCCGCCTTGGCGAGAGACGCCAGGACATCCTTATCACCGACGGCTTTTCGCAGCTCAGAAAGCAGATTGTCCATATCCTTTTTCAGCGACTTCTGCCCTGCCGCCAGCACAGCCAGACTCCCGGCGGGAGCCTCTTGCGTCTTACCGCTCATGGCGGTCTGCTTCTTTGATATCTGCCGCAAAGCATCTATCAACTTGGAGAGCTTTTCACCTTCGCCCAGCCGGGCCTGAAGCTTCCCACACTCTGCGAGCATCTTCTGCTGTTTCTTCCGCAGCGCATCCAAGGCAGCCGATATGCGATTCATCTCCTTGTCATACTCGCTGAGGTTCGTCTTGAGCCACGATTTGCTTGCAAGCGGTTTCTGCTGCTTGATAAGCTCGTCCACCTGTTTCAGTGCGGCTTTGTAGGCTTCAATTCGCTTCTCAAGAGCTTTGGGGTCCACGATCTCGTGTCGCAGAATATCCAGCACGTGTTTCAGTTGGACGGTAACATTGTCCTCGGCCTGCAACGCCGCAGAGTCCAGCCCTTTCGACAGAAGCTTCGCCACCTTTTCCATATCGTTTGCGATGAACGCACGCTGGGCTTCGCTTACTGCCTGCCGCAGCACCATCGCCTCGCGGGGTTTGGTCTTGGCAAGCAGTTCCGCCAAGTCGCTCATCTGCCCGACGAGCTTCTCGAAGTCGGCCTTGGTGAATCGTACCGATGTCACCAACTCGCCTTCGCCGCCCGGCGAGTCAGCCATCACCACGCCACCCGTGATCGCAGCTAACATGGCGAATATCACGAGCACCTGCAAAATATGTCTGCCACGAATCATAATTCTATCCTCATCTAACGCACCAGTGCGATCAGCGTGCGATATTCGCCGTCAATCCGACTCGAACACATCATCAACAGCTGATTCACCGCGTTTGGTGGTCTCGTCAACAACGCCCTGCCAGCGACGAATAATGGTTTCCAACCTGGCGGCCAATTCTTCGGTTTCGGCTATCTTTACCATTCGCACAAGAATCGCCCGCATCTCGGCCAGCATCTTTGCCTGCCTCGCAGATATATCCGCAATTCTCCGCCCCAGCGATGCGACATTCTTGTCCTTGCGTCCATCGCCCATTGACGCACAAAGGGTTTCCATTTCCCGCCCAAGAGTATTCAGCGGTTCTATGACACCGGTCTTCATCGCGCCTGCGGACTGCGGCGTTATCACCCTGTTGTACGACATTTCGTCCATCACCGCCTGCATCGATACCGCCGCCTTCACACATTCGCCATTCACCGATGCTTGCAGCATTGAACCATTCTTCAGTCCGTCCCGCACATCCTGCGACACCGTGCTACCTTTCAGCTTCACCCTGGCGTCCGCGACCTTGCCGATAGCGTCCTGCTCGCTACGAATCGCCTGCTCAAACGACGTGCGTATCTCCTTCTGCCGCCTTATCATCGCAGCAAGCATCTTCTCACGCGATACAACCGTGAACATCAACACGCCGGACTTGCCAACATTGGGACCGCCAAAATCAGCGGGCATATTGTCTATCGCGCTGACGCTGACTTGCAGAGACATGCCTGCCTTCAGCCCCAGCCCCTTCAAGTCGAGCACGTAGTTCAGCGCGGCTTCGCTGCCTGCATGTTCCGGCGGTAACACGGGGCGGGTAGCGATTGTTTGCTTGTTTGAGACCACCTTGACCCCAACCGCAGCCAGCCCATGATCGTCTTTAACATCAATCGCCAGCGGAATGCGAGCTTCGGGGGTGATACTGCCCGAGACTATTGTCTTTTTCACCGAGACAGCCGGCAGCATATCCGGTGTGATTCGAATTCGATAAACCGCGGCCTCTTTGCTAACGAAACCTTCGGTATCGGTCAGCTCTATTCGCATCGTTCGCCACAGACTTTTTCTGTCTTTGGAGCGGGTAATCTTTCGCGGAAGCTCAAACTCGCCCGCAACGCGGACTCTCGTAGAATCCGAACCTCTCTTGCCCGCAGCACAAATCTTCATCATGGCCACACGTTTGTCATCCAGATAAATGCCAGCTGCCGTAAGTGATTTGTCGGCGAGGGCAGACACCGACACGCGGCTGCCAGGCGGCATGGGCAGCACTGCTGTATTGCTGAGGCGCACCAGCGAAGCGTTCATGTAAGCGGGATGCGATATCTCCAGCAACACATCCGACAGCGACGGCGGTTCCACGAGTTTCACTTTATGCTTGATACGTCTCTTGTCGTCGCCGCCAACCACATAGAACGTCAGATTCTCCGAAACGCCACGGAATGCGTACGTATAGGTTACTTTCCCGTTCGAGTCTGAACCCAACCGATCCTCGGTCCCGCCGAGTGATGGATAATGCGTGTGCAAAACAATCTCCGCCGGCGCGACAGACTGCGGCGTACCGAGTCTGGCGGTAACGATAATGGACAGATCGTCTCCGCGAAGCACCTTGAAATTCCCCTTGTCGTCCATCGTCTCGCCACTGACGTCGAGATAAACCGATTGCGGCCAGGCTACCTCCGCAAAGACAACGTTACGAGCGAACCACAGGCTCAGTACATCGGTTTTCCACGTTGAGAATCCGCCAAGCAGCAACGCCGCTGCCGCCGCCATCGCCAACCGCCTGCGCAGATTGCCTCGCTCCACTATCGCAGTGAAGTCCATCCCGGCGGCCATTTCACTCGCCTGGTTGGCTGTGTGGGTTATCATCGAGCGGCTCTGATCGGACATGCCCTCCAGCCCCATATCAAACTGAACAGTGCTTATCAGCCTGTCTTCCAGTTGCGTGTAGTGATTCTCGACGAGCAACGCCAGTTGCGCAGTGGACATCTCCACGTTCAGCGGTCTAAGCAAAGTTCGCCACAGAACATACACCATCGCCCCCAAGCACCCTGCCGCCATCAGTCCTCGCAGAGGCTTATCCAATCGAAGAGTGTAGTCGAAGGCAAGAGACACAAACACCGCCGTCACCAGAGTAACGATAAGCCAACTGACACCTTCGCCCGCCAGCCGAGCGCGGAGCAGCCTCCGCAAGCTCACAAGCTTGTCCGCAATCTCCGGTTTGAGCAGTCGCGTCTTATTTATCACAAGCTATCTCCGCACTATGCCATGTTGTACTTCTTGCGAACGATCCACTCCGCAGCCAGCAATATCACTATCACCATCAACACCAACGGGCAGTCCCACAGGTCGCGCGACACCTCGTACGAAGTGTGCCTCATACCCGGCGGTATCAGTTTCGTCAGACGATCAAACTCCCACGCAGCCAGTGCGTTCTCGCTACGGGTTGCGACAGTTCGCATCACATCGGGATTGGCCTCAGGCTTGAGCAGCTCGGCCTTGGGCAGCGTTACGACAATCTGTTTGCCCCTTCCCGCAGATGCCGATGAACCACCGGTATCCTCCGGAGATAGCTCAAAGCTGCCCGTCTTGGTCAGCGTAACGATGCCCTTGTATTGTCCCGGCAGGCGCTTGGCGTCCACTGCCTTCAGCGTAATTGTGGTCATCCCGCTGCCATCGGTGCCAGCCATCTTTATCGCGTACGTATCTGTGGTTATTGGCTTGTAGAAACTATCGTATGCCTTGGCTTCGATAGTCATCTTGTCGCCAAGTGCGAACTGCTCACCACCGGTGGTAATGATCACTCGCTGAGGTCTGGCGGTTGCGAGGTATCGCAAAGCCCGGGCCCAGAACTTACGATGATAGAATCCATCTTTCAGGCTTCGCCATCGCCATGTAGCATCGACTCCCACATACATGGCCCTGCCCGCACCCACCGGCTGAACCGCAATAACAGGAAGCGGATCGCCGTTTATGGTTGTGTGCATGAGGTTGGAACTGACAGCCAGCACTCTCGCTCCAGGCTTCACACGGACGACGGGATGCGACCAGTAGATACCAGGAAGAATTGACCATGCAGCGAGAGTTTCAGCACTGTTTGCTCCCAGGCGGGTAACGGGATGATCTATACCATAGCTGGTGAGCCTGACCGCAAATGCCGTCGGCCTGACGCGAGCTATCCTGTCGGTCACATTCACCGTATTGGGTGACAGCACCACCGGTATCAGATCGCTCAGAGCCTTGAGCCTGCCAGACCCGATCAGTGTGCCTTCGCTATACTTGTTGCCCACGATATAGCACAACCCGCCATTATGCTCCGTGACGAATTTCTCCAGCAATCCGACGAACTTTGCGTCAAATCCGCCCTTGGTAATCTGCGGATCGTACAGGACAACGATATCGTATCCGGGCTTTGTCTTGTCGCCCGGAACACCTACCAACTCCTGCATATCGGCGGGAAGCTTCTTGAGCTTCATGCCGTTGGATGCGGACTGGTTGACTTCAGGATCGGCATTCTGCTGCCATACGCTTACCCGATACAATTCCCCCTGTCGCAGCATGAAGTTCCTGAGATACTGGAACTCCCAGCCGGCATCGCCGCTAATCAGCAGGATGCGTATCTGGTCTTCACTTACACGAACGGTGGCTTCGGCGAAGTTGTCGGCGGTTTCATCCTCACCCTCAATTTCATCCACGCTTGCACGATACCTGAACTCACCCAATATTTTAGGCTTCACCGTCAGCGACACAGTCTGCATCGCCGCTGTGTCTTTGCCTTCTGCGAGCGTAACCTTTGCCGATACGCCCGTATCAGACCATTTCTGCTTGTTCAGCTCCCGACGTTGCAGGCGAACCGTAACCTCCCTGCCGTCAAGATTACGCTGCGTGAGCACCGCGGTAAACTCCGCCGAACCGCCCTTGCGTATCTCGCCCGGCGTCTGGAGCGATCTTATCGCAACATTGGCTGGCGGAGTGGAATCCCCAATCGTTACCGAGTACATCGGAACGGAATTCTGGCGGGCGAACTGCATCGCCGAAGAAAGCCTGCTGACGCCCTGATCACCGGTTATCTGCCCATCGGATATCACAACAACACCGCCAAACCGGCGTCCGAGTCTCTTGTCGAGCAAACCCCGGATCCCAGAGGCGATATCCGTCTCGAACCCGGATGACTCAAGCTGGTCTGTGAAACTACTGACATCAGGGCGCCCGGCGGAATCTGGAGAAACCGGCAGTTCAGCCAGTATTCTCGTGTATCCCCGCGCTGAGGGTTTGTCCGTAGAAAAACTCGCCAGCACTACAGGATGATGCCTGTTCAACTCTCGCAAAACATCGCTTTCAATAAGCAGACGCCTTATGATTTCGGTTCGCGACATTTCGTCCAATTTCGCCTGATCGCCCTTGGTGAGCTTCAACGCTGCCGCCAGCTTTTCGCGATCGCCAGCATCCCTGGGCGCATCAGAGCGAGTCATCGACAGGCTGTCATCAACCAACAGCACCACGTCGCTGTAAACCGTCTTGCCGAAATGCATCACGATTGCCGGCTGAAACAGAATCGCAACCAGCAAGACAATAACCACCGCTCGCAGGCACGTGAGCATGCGTTTAACCTTTGCACTGGCATTGCCCTCGCGTCTGTAGCAGCGAAACACGATGTAGAGCAACAGCGCAGCGGAGGCTAGTATCGCAAGACTGATGTAGTTGCCATAGTCCGCGATGAAGTCAAGGCGCCAGGAGTCCCAAGCGTTGCCCGCATCGTCGGACAAAGGCCTATTCAACCCTATCAACCATCTCCAGATATCGCCCAAAGCGATCCGACTCCTTCCTGATTCCAGCTCCCGACAGCTTGGCCTGAGGCTGAATCAGCTAACTTACTTTCGATTTTGAGTAATGACCAAAACGCACAGCCAACACGGTTTCTATTGCCAGCACAATAATCATCGCAGACAAGGCCCATATCCAATAATCCTGGCGCCAACGCTGCATCTTCAAACTTCCTCCCGCTGTCAGATCATTACGGGCAACATACTGGTATGGCCAATCGCCCGTAACTCCCAGAGCGGTTGCTATTCCGCTTCGCCCCGCAGGCACCAACTCGCCTTCAGAGGCGGGAGTATTGCGGACGAACACTCGCTCACTGGTCGTGCCATCGGGACTGGCCAACTGCATGACATAACAGCCGCTATGCCTCCCTGCGTCATAATGGACACGCTTGCGTCCCTGCGTATCGGTCGGCGTGAGCGTAACCACATCCTCGGCTGGGAACTTTGGCGTTCGCAAGGTGACTGTCGCATCATGCTTCGACGCGGGCAATTCATGCACAATTGGCATGCCGACTGTCTGCGTGGAGTCACGATCACCACTGCGTCTGAGGAAGGCGACCATATCCTGCACCGGCGTAACGAACACCCCCTGCGGGATATCATCGGACCAGTCATTCCACATCGTACCCGCCGACGAATAGACCATAACTACACTGCCATTGCCGAACTTGCGGACGACAATCGCCGGCGAGTTGTCGGCATCGTTGAACCTTGCAAGAATCCGCACGTCTTTCGGATTTGCTATCGACGCGGGATCTGCAGGCAGGAACGCGAAGAACCTTACCAGACCGGTAAGCACCGAACGCCTGCCAGCAAAGAGCTGGACTACCTCATGGTTGGCGATACTTTCGGGATCGAGCCGGAAAAACTTCCCGCGTGACAGGGCATCTCCGCGAACCGCAGACACCGTCAGCGGCGAAAGCCCAGCGCCATTGTTATGGAACGGACCATTGTAGAACGCCAGATTAGCCCCAGGCCCCGTAAACACCGCAAGCCCGCCACCGCCGATTACAAACTCCTGCAACGCCCCCAACGCCGGATAAACAACCCCGCCACTGGCATCGGTAGCGGAAGGAAACTGCGATACGCTCAGCAAAATCACAATATCATATGACGACAGATCCATCTGGTCGAGATCGTCCGCACTCACCACAGATACGTCATTACCACTTCGACCATCCCGCAGGGGATCGATCGCGCGAAGCATCCTGAACGCACCACCGGCTGTCGGATCAGGAAGCTGCTGACGCCCATCCACCAGCAGAACTCGCACAGACTTTCGAACATCCACCGCCAGATCGGCACGATTATCCCCGCCAAGTTCGTCATCCGGCAGAACAACGCTTGCCACCTGCGTGCCCGGTTTATCGAAGACCAAGCGGAACTCATGGGTAACACTACCGCCCGGCGTGATCGACTTCACTACCTGTTTGCCAAGTTGAGCAGCCACACCCTCTGCCCCATCGGACACTTTCACACCAACCGACACCTTCACGTCATTCGCCCGCTGCGAACTGTTGTTGCGAATGGTGACCGCCAGCAATGCAGGCTGTCCGGCGATTGCTACCTTGTCGATCAGCTCGAACTTCTCCACGGTGAGGTTATCGCGTGGACCGACGCCATAATCGAGAGTGACCAGTTCCACATTATCTGCCGCCAACGCCTTTGCACGCTCGGTCAGGGCTCCTGCGGCCATGTCCACCTGGCGAAAATCGCTCATCAGCACAACCCGCGTATCAGACTTGGCACCCTTCAATACATCGGTAACGTCATCAAACATTCCCACAAGATCGGCAGACGTTTCCGTGCAGTCCAGCCGCCCGAGCCTTCGCGTGATGACCTCCAGATCGCAATCCTTCACAGGCGTGAGCTTCACCAGCCAATCGTCAGGCGAATGACGCGAAGCGAGCACTATCGCCATCCTGTCGTTACCGGCAAGGCTCTCGATCTGGGCTGCCAGATCCCGCACGGCTGCGGCCATTGGGCTTGATGAGCTTACCTTCTGCGACATCGAGCAGCTATCATCGAGCACGAACACGACTGTCTTTCCGCCACCGTTTCCACCGGCGAGAAAATCCAATCCCGAGAACCCGGTGAATCGTCCTATCGCCATCGCCAACAGCAACACCGCCAGGCACCTCAGTGCAAGAAGAATGAGTTCCTCTATCCTTAACCTGCGCCGATTCTTCTTCAGCGACTCCAGCAGGAATTGCATCGCCGCCCAAGGGCGCACGTGAAAACGCCTGCGGTTCACCAGGTATATGAGGATCGGTATCGATACGCCCGCCAACCCTGTCCAAAATATCGCCGGATGCACAAACGGCATTCTTTTATCCTTTTTTCATCTCTATGCTGCTATCTTCGCGATCCGCTCTTGGCGCCCGCTTTCCTGCTCGCGACCGACCTGGCCGCCAGGAATGCCAATAACGCCGAATCGAGGTAGTCGGCAGTCGAGATTCTCTTGTAGTCGATACGATTGGCAATGCATCGCCGCCGAATATCCAGACAGAACGACTCCATCGCCTCCAGATACCCGTCACGAAGGGCCCGGGGCTCGGCCATCGCCTCGCCAGCCTGCTCCAATCCCCTGAAGAGCGTATTGCCCTGGAACGGGAACGTCAGTTCGTCAACATCCATAATGTGCAGCACCGCCACTTCGTGTCCCATATGCCTGAAATGCTGCAATCCGCGTGAGAGCCCTTCTATGTCGCCGAACAGATCGCTCACCAGGCACACAAGCCCGCGTCTGGGGATCTTCTCGGCAACTGCATGGCAGACGTCTTCCAGCGAGGTCTTCTCGCGCGGCTCGCTCGTTGCCAGCGAGTGTACGAAAGTTTTTATGTGGTTGGGATGGCTGCTGGCAGGCAGGTACGTGCGCAGCCGCTCATCGAAGACCGCCAGTCCCACAGCGTCCTGCTGCTGCAAGAGAAGAAACGCCAGCGAGGCAGCAACGGCTGAGGCATACTGAAACTTCGTCATGCCGTCTGTCAGGTCTTCGCTACCGTAATGCATAGACTCGCTCGCATCGACCACGAACGTGGCCTTGAGGTTGGTCTCTTCCTCGTACTGCTTGATATAGTAGCGATCCGTCTTGGCCTGCACTTTCCAGTCTATGTGCTTGATATCATCGCCCGGCGTATATTCACGGTGACTGGCGAACTCCACAGACAACCCACGCATCGGGCTTCGGTGCATGCCCGAGACGAAACCTTCCACCAGCAGACGCATCTGCAAGTCCAGGCGCGTAATTCGCGAAAGAACCTTCGGATCAAGATATTTCTGAAGCTCGTTAGTCATTCGTGCTGCCTTGATGCATTGTGCGAATCAGGAAAACCGCGGCCGCTATCGACGGAGCTACTGCTTCACCGCGCCGGACGTGGCGGGGTTGCTGGCGATGCTGGACTCCCCGGCGGGGATCACTTCCATCAGTTTGTCGATAATCTTGTCAGGATCGTAGCCCTCTGCATCGGCATTGAAGTTGGTCACGATGCGATGCCGCAATACGGGCTTGGCGATGGCCTGGATGTCTTCTATGGACACATGCGTGCGGCCGTAAAGCACCGAACGCACCTTCGCACCGAGTATCAGGAACTGGCATGCCCGCGGTCCGGCACCCCAGCTTACGTACTGGCGTATGATATCGGGCACGTCTTCCTCGGTAACACGGGTAGCCCGGACCAGCCGCATGGCGTATTCGATTATGTGATCGGCAACGGGCACGCGGCGGATAACCTGCTGGAGGGCAATAATCTCCTCACCCGAGAGCACTTTTGTCAGACTAATATCCTGCGGAGCGGTCGTGAGACGCACAATGCTGAACTCCTCGTCCCAGTCGGGGTAGTCAACAAAGATCTTGAACATGAACCTGTCCTGCTGGGCTTCGGGAAGCGGGTATGTGCCTTCCTGCTCAATGGGATTCTGCGTAGCCAGCACAAAGAATGGCTCGGACATCGCCATGCGCTTCCCACCGACAGTAACCTGACGCTCCTGCATCGCCTCCAGCAAAGCAGCCTGGGTTTTGGGCGGCGTGCGGTTAATCTCGTCGGCAAGGATGATGTTATTGAAGATAGCCCCAGGCAGGAATTTGAATTCTCGCGTGCCCGTTGCACGGTCTTCCTGAATGACTTCCGTACCGGTTATATCCGATGGCATGAGATCCGGAGTGAACTGGATGCGGGCGAACGCCAGGTCCAGACACTCGGCCAATGACGAGACCATGAGGGTCTTGGCCAGTCCGGGCACTCCTTCGAGAATGGCATGTCCGCTCGCGAAGATGCAGATCAACAGTTCCTCAAGCACCTGCTGCTGGCCTACAATCGCCCGCGACATTTCGTTCCGCATGGCTGTGTAGGCATCGCTCAGGCGTTTAACCGCCTTGAGTTCATCATCGTTGATTCCATTGCTATCGTCTGTATGTTCAACCACAGTTATCTCCTCTCTCGTTACCGAGTCTTTTCCTATCTTGGCAAGACCAACGCAGCTTCATATTCGCAAGTCTTGTTCTGGTCGTCGCAACGCCAATGCATCTGAATCTATCTCTGCACCACAGGAAGATACCCATATGGAAGTTGCAGAATTATCGCCGACATAGCGGTACCGTATGTAGTTCCATAGTTGCTGGACCAACTCCCATCTGCAGATTGCGAAAACAACAATTTGCTTCGCACGCCGGGGAAATAGCGATTCCACGCCTTGGCTCCCTGCTGATACTTAGCCTGGGCTACGTAGAAATCAGTGTAGTACGGGAAACCTGAGCGGTTATTCACGTTCTTATCGCAGTAGGCAATCAGCTTTGACACCATCTCCGCCTCGCCACCCTTCCCGCCTGCATCACGATCATACACACCGGCGGCATAGAAGCACGTTACCGCGGCGGCCGATATCGGCACTCGCGAACCGCCGCGACTTCTCGCCGAATAGCAGATACCGCCATCTTTGTTCTGGCAGTGTCGCAGATACTCTACGGCTTTGTTGATCGTATCCGGCGGTACCTTGATGCCGACATTCCTGCACGCTCGCAACGCCTGCAACTGCGTAACGGTAACCGAACCCTCATCACTGTTGCTCGACGGTGAGTAATACCATCCGCCACATGGCTTGCCGAACCTGCTGGTCATCTTTGACTGGCTCCTGGCGGTCAGCTTCGCGCCTTCGGTCAGAACCCTGCGAAGCCTCTTTTCGGTATCTTCATGCAGCTCCATCCCGTAACACTGGGCAAGGAAAAGCATGGCAAAACCGTGCCCATACATGGGCTGACCCTCATTGGGCCCGCAGATAAGCCCGTCACTTCGCGACCCTGCGATGCGAAGCAGCGAATTCATAGCCTTGGAAACATTGCGGGAATACCTGCCCGTCTCGGGTGTGGAACCGCCCGCCAGCAATGCCAGCCCCGCCAGTGCGGTCATCGTCGCTGGATAGTAACTGTATCCCCCCGAACTCGACCAACTGCCATCGCTGCGTTGAGTGTCGGCAAGATATTTCAGGGCGGAATCTATCGCCTTGGCGGTTCGCTCATCGATCATTTCCGGCAGCGCCACGGCCGAGATCTCGCCATAGCTCACCGGCGACGGTACTGCAATAAAGGCGGTCAACACCGATACCACCAGAATCGCCAGCACGGACACGCGCCCTGTAGTTCTACGGCCGCAATTATTGATCATTCGCCTGTATCCCCTTCATTGGCTGGCCTGTAAACAGTGAGCCCGTCCACTCCGCTTATGCACAGGGCGGACCTAACCGAGAACACTTCGGTTCTGCCGGCCGGGTTATGTTCTGCAATGCTCTTGTGGGCAAGCTTCTGCACCACATCTCCTGAGTTCGCGTCAACGATGTAAACTCGCGTCACCTTCTTGCCGCCCTCGAATGCGTCAAATGCCACGGTAACCCTGTCGCCACTCACATCCATCGCCCTGCCTGACTTGTGCAGTTGGAACGACTTATTCTTGCCCATCGCAGCTCGCCACACCACATGGCCCGAGCTGGTATCCAGCTTCATAACTTCCGGCGGTGCAAGATGGTCGGTCGCCTTGGCATGATTCACACCAGGCTGCGAAAATTCTCGCAATAGATAGATGAAGTCGCCTGCCATCTTACCAGCCACCACCTTGCCTTTGGGGGCGAATCTCTGCCTTGTGATCCTGGCTTCCCCCATACTCTCGCCGCCGAAAATATCTCGAACCGCATATCTGGTCCTGCCGTTCATCGCAATTCCGATCCGCCCCTGCGAGCCACCGAGCAACTCAGCGTACGACCCGACCTCTTCTGTGGCCCTCCACAACGGGCGATCCACACGAGTTCTGTCATACATCGACACGGCATTATCCTGTGCAATAACGATCTGGCCTTCATCGGCGATTCTGGCCTGGCAGCAAATCTCCGCATCCCACCTGGCGATAACCCTACCCTCACGAGACGCATCAAAACACGTCACACGCGTGGCTTTGGAACCGGCCTTGACCGAGCGAGACCCTGCGGCGGCTGAATGCACTGGTATTCCGAGCATATTAACACGCTTTCTCATATAGGGTTGTGCATGTCGACCTTGCGGCCTCGCCCCGGAAAGGCTGGGAATAAGCACCGTCTGCCTTGAGATAACGGGCACACCCCATGGAATGTTGGCCTTGCCAACCAGGGCATTTCGCCATAGCACCTTGCCGGTTTCCATGGACGCGCAGACAACCCTGCCATTGGCGTCAATCGTAATAATCATGCCACCGCCAACACCAATGCATGACATCTTCCCCGTAGCCCATTCACTCGGCGACTTGCGCCATTTCATTTTGCCTGTCTTAAGATCAAACGCCATGGCCTGCAAATCGTTGGCGACTACCGCAACACCCGCTTTGGTATCAATACACCCGACAACGTTATCCCGGCGCCAGTTGCACCCGCCAACGAACATGCTTTCATTTCGCCAGACAACCGCTTTGTCTGCCAACTGGGCCGATGTATCTATGAGCACGGGCTTGCTGTTGACCAGCACAAGAACCTTGTCACCATCCACAGCTGGGCGAAGTGCGTGATCCGTGACAACCTTCAGCCTGGAATCGCCGAACCTGAACACCTTGCGATGCTTCAGTTGGCCTCGGCCGGCAACCGCACGATCCGTTCGGGTATGGGTGGAATCTGACGAAATATCGTACTTGGCACTAGTCAGCAATGATCGATAGCTGCGAGTAACGCCCCCGAATCGCGATTCGTCATCAATCGAAATCCCGGACTGCCTAAGATGTGATGCAAGCCTGCCTGCAAGACAGAGAGCATGAGCCTCTGCGCCGCGTCTGAGGTCCAGGTCCATCATCCCAGCCATTACGCCTGCACGGAACGCAGGATCGCTGGAATTACGCAGCGAATCAGCCAGATACACCCCAGCCAGAGCGAGTTCGGCATTGTCCTGGGCGGCATGCCGGACCGCCGCGCGGCTGCATATCAGCGATGCAGCTTCATACTGTGCGTGCGGTGCCCACATGCTGTTAGGCAAACTCTTGAACACATCGGTAATCAATTCCAGATCGGCGATGGCCAGGGCCTGCCTGAGAAGTTTGCCGGCATCGGCATCTACATCCGCATGGAATTGCCGCCCGTGAACAGCTATGAGCCGGGGAATGAACCCCCTGCGAACCCACTGCCCAGCCGGCATGAAGTCTTCGTCCGTATGATCAATCCGCCTTTTTGCAGCCTGGTGTGCGATGACGATATCAGGCAGCTTCTGATCGGGGTAACGCAGGACCAGATCCTCCGCATAATTCAGTGCATCGGCCAGGGCATTGCGTTTGGCTTCAACCAAGCGGGTGATTTGCTCATCGTTGCCCGGGGAACCAGACGACTTGATCTTGCTGATCTGCGAGTCAAGATTGTTTGCCTGAAGTTCACACACGAGCGCCAGACGTGCTGTGGCGCGAGCATTTTCACAGTTGCCCACAGCACTCTCTGCAGCCAGCACAAAGGCGGATCGCATTCCCTGCGTATTCTTGCAGCGATTGGCTATGGCTGTGTGCGTGCGGTATTGCCATGAACCTATTTGTTTCTGAAGAACGCTGTCGGCGGCGGCCCGTGATGCGGCGCTGGTGAAATCATTCAGGGCACGCTTGAACTTATGGTGTCCAAAAGACATTCGCCCACGTGCGAACAGGGCAAGTGCATCGTCGCGAGCATCGCCCCCTCCGGCGTGAAGAGTGAGGCTGCGGAAAGTATCTTCATATGGAGCATACACGCACAGTGCATTGTTGGTTGCCGCAACGAGCTTCCCATCTGCACTGACGAGATTACCGAGAAACGCGCGACAATCGGCGAGAGGATTCAGCCTACGGGAATAGTCGTGGAGGTCAAATCTAAGCAGTCCACCAGTGGTAGAGGCATACATGCTGCGGGCAGTAATCGCAGGACGGGCGATAATGGTTTCATGGCCAGTGTAGACGGACTTGCGTTTTGCCACATCGACAATCGTGAACTTCGGGGTATACAAGAGTACCCGATGCGAGTCTATGGCAAGCATACCGATGGCCTGGGTGTTCATATTCCACAAACTGCTTCCGTCTTCCAGCGAAAGCACCCTGAGCGATTGCTGATCTGACGCCAGGAATATAACTTTGCCATCAGAGATGATAACCGGCGTAGCGCCTCGGCGTGTGCGATTATGGCCATAGTTGCGTAGGGAACTCGCATTAACGTACTGATTCGCCCAAACCGGCGTGCCGTCTGCGGCATCGAACGCCGCGATTACTCCCGCATTAGTAAGCACCACAGCCTTGCCTGCGGATACGGCTATCGGGGCAACATAAACCTGCCGCCGCTGCCCATATCCCCTTGGCGGAAGCGGCATGTGCGAAACCCGCGTACTCCACATAACCTTGCCAGTAGCCCCCGACAGGCAAACAGCATGAAGTGCCTCACGGTATGCAACCACGCTATAGACCAGACCGTCCAAAGCAGTGGGACGCGACACGAATTGTCCCTTCCTGACCGCCTCCACACTCCCTCGCCCATCACCCACACTCCAGAGCATCGCGCCCTGCTTGCGTATCGAAACTGCGGCGAGAACCGACGAATTGCGATCATTCTTATCGACCTTCTGACGCCCATTGTAACGATTAACACTCTTGTACCTGAACTGGCCGAGAGCGTATATCCGCCCACCATCCACTGCCAGCCCCTGATGCAGTGCATTGGCTGCATTCACCCCAATGGACGATCCCCTCGACCTCTGCAGACCCCAACGGAACTGCCTGTTCATCATCGCATGCTGATTCGAAACTGGCTTGACACTCGCATGCAGCGGAAAACCGTAGGATCGCCAGACCCGCCGACCATCGCGATACGCGACAATGCCCTGATTCGAGCGGCAAATCACCAGATCGCCGACTACTACGGGATGAATAGGGTAGCCAGACGCGGGCACATTCACACTTACCATCTGCGAAGGTGACAAACCGCCGAACATTCTGAATCCCCCCGCCTTTGCCATCGGCATGCCCATCGGCCCCGCCCATTGCATATTTCGCACGTTATTCATGGGGGCCACGGGAAGTTTCGTACTACTGAGATCGACAACCCAGCTCGGCGTGAGAACGACATCGCAGTCAGCCATTTTCGCAACGCCATCCGCAATGCCTCCCAATCCGGGCCAGTCTCGCCTATTGGCAGATACCACTCCACTGCTCAGAGATGCCCCCATGCGGCTGACGCCCTTGGCGAAAGTTACAAGATTTTGCTCCCTGCCGCCTATTTGGGCAGTGACGTCGGCGAAGGATTTCTCCAACTCGCCAACAGTCTTGTCCGCAACAGCCTTTCTGCCTGTGAGGTATTGAACTGCCGCCACCTTTGCCAGCATGAGAGCCTTGAACTGAGGCTCGATACCTTTGGCGGCTGAGGCTTTCTGCCATTTCCGCTCGGCAGGCAACATATCGCCTGACTCGAAATCAATATCGCCCAAAGCCGCCATCGCTCGCGGGGCCCATTTGGTATTTCGGTACAGTTGCAGGATTCGGCGAAGCAGCATCGCATCATTCCGCTCAAGGCCCTTCGTCAGAAGTTCAAGGGCCTGGGGATCATACAATCGCCTGTAAAGCTCCAACCCCTCAGCCGGGAATCCAGCAATGATATCGCCTGCCCGCTTGCGCAACCCCACAAACAATCGAGGTTTCTTCGAACCTTCTACAAAACCGGAATCACTGCGTTCTATCAGGGCCTGGAAGATCCGGATTGACCGGCCGAAGTCTTTGGCCTTGGCAAGTTTGCTCGCCTGCTTGAGATACCCCGCAAATTCATCGTCAGCACTTACAAGCACAATCCCCTTATTGCCCCCGCCCGAAGGCGATAGAGACAGGAGCTTCGCCTGCGCAGACCACGAACCGCACGCCATAACGCACATGAACACAATCCCAGCCCAGACAATATAATTGTCAAAAAGGCGCCTACAATGCTGCATAAGTAGCCCCTAAACGAAAGGCAAGCGACCGGTGAAGCCGCGGACTACGTCTCTCCCAAGGCCTGCATTCTAGCCCATCTCTGCCTGGGGAACAAGATATTTCCAGCCAACCAGGTTTCCCCAAGACACTGCTTCCATAGAACTTATCTCAGAACAACCCAAACACTCGCCCGTAAATCGGCAGTTTGCCACTGAACAACAGGCCTGGAGTACTTCCCATGCAAACTTAGATGCGTTGATCCCGCAAAAGTTCCAAAGGCAATGGGAATTGGTGTGCTTCAGGCGTGCTTGAGGCGTGCTTCGGGGATCGAGTCTCCACGGAGAACCAGCAGGTATGCTGTTCCGCTGGCGAATATCCCCTCAGCCCAGAAGCATCAGTCAAGAAGGATTGACGACGTTGCAGCCGGCAGGCACACGCATGTGCCGTCATCGTGCGAAAGAATCAGCCCCTCCAGCGGACTGATATCCACCACGCGCCCCACGTGCACCTCACCATCCGACCGCACACGCACCCGCTCGTTAATCATACTGCAACGCGATGCCCACCCGTCATGAAGCCCTTCGAGACGCCCGGCGCATACCTGCTCGGTCCAGAAATCCAATCGCTCGATGATACTTCTAGCCAGGGCGATCCGGTCGGCCTGCGGCGTGTGTTCAGCGAGGTGTGTTGACGGGCGATCTGTAGCACAGGCGGGCGGGCTTGAGTGAACATTTACGCCAATGCCAACCACTGTCGCCTGCATATTGCCGATATTCCGTGATTCCAGAAGGATTCCCGCAATCTTGGCGCTGCCGATGTAAACATCATTGGGCCACTTCAGCCCGCAAAACGCTGATGACTCAGCATCAATACCCTCCGCCACCGCCAAGCCGGCAGCCACCGTGAGCGCTCCCGGCGATATTGCCCCGGGCTTGTCCAGCAATACTGCACTCATCAGCAGCCCGCTACCGGGCGCCGCGTGCCATTTGCGTCCCTGTCTGCCTCGCCCGGCGTTCTGGGTTTCAGCGGTAACTACCAAACCGTCAGTATCGCCCTGCATGGCTGAGTCCATTGCGATGTCATTTGTCGAGCTTACCGTCGCAAAGCAGATAACGCTCTGGCCGATTCTCCTGACATCGAGCCCGCGCTCTATGAGGTTGGCGTCCAGCATCAGCGGTGGATCAAGAGATACGCCCCGGCCGGGATGCACCTGCACCACGTGCCCGCGCCGGCAAAGCTCCGCGACGGTGGCAGGCAACTTGTCGGCAGATATTCCCGCAGCCTCGCAAATGTAATCCGTATAGAGACAACCGCCCGTGTCGCCAAGTTGATCGTAGAGAACTTCCATCACCCGGTTGGCGGGTGTGAGTGATATATCCCAGCCAGATTGCCCTGCTGCCATCATTTCACCTGCAAATCACCCAACATCAATATCCATACCGATGTCCACAGCCTGCGCCGAATGAGTTAGTGCTCCTACCGATATGCGATCAACCCCTGCCCCAGCAGCTTGGGAAACCGTCTCCAGCGTAATCCCGCCCGATGCTTCCAGCTCCACTCGCTTGCCGCCTGCCGCCACCTCATCCCGCAGCCGGACCGCTGCTTTCATCGTGTCGGCCGACATGTTGTCCAGCAGAATAATATCCGGCTCCAAACCAATCGCAATCGCGAACTGCTCCATCGTATCTACTTCAATCTGGATGAAGCCTTCGGGCCCCATCTTCTTTCGCACATCGTCAAAACCAGCCCCCAGCACGGTGATCGGGTCCTGGCAACCGTCGGCGGCCAGCACTGCCAAGTGATTGTCCTTTATCAAAGCAGCATCGTACAGACCTCGGCGATGGTTCCGGCCGCCGCCCGCGCGAACGGCGTATTTCTCGAGCTCGCGCCAACCGGGCGTAGTCTTGCGAGTATCGTAAATGCCCGCCTGCGTGCCCGCCACCGCCTGAACGTATTCGCTTGTGAGCGTAGCAATGCCCGACAAACGCTGCATGAAATTCAGCACCACCCGCTCGGCAGAGAGCATTGTCCGGGCTCGCCCAGTCCAGATGGCGATCACGTCTCCAGCGTCAATACTCTGCCCTTCGGCCACTAGCACCCGCACGTTACTGTCGGCATCGTAGGCGTGTGCGATCTCGGCCATGAATACGCCACCGCAGAGCACCATGCCCTGGCGTGCGACCAGCCTTGCTTCGGCGCGCACGTCGGCAGGCAGCATACCGCTGGTGATATCTCCGCTGCCCATATCTTCGGCAATTGCCATTTCGAGAAGACGTGTCAGGTTGGCGTATTCCTGCGGTTTTGGTTGGGGTGCTGTCATCTCTTGATCCTATGTTTTTAATGGCCCGGTAGCCGGTCAGTCTTGCGCATCTGCTGCCATTTTCTCTTTTAGTTCCTGAATCCTGTCGCGGAGTCTGGCGGCCTTTTCAAACTCCAGGGCCTCGGCTGCGTCTAGCATTTCCGCTTCGAACGATGCCAGCAATTCCGTCTGGTCCAGCTCATCCTCAGATGCATGTATCGCATCGCGAACAATCTCGCGCACGCGGACTTCCTCTTTGAGGACCGAACGAATCGCCTTCGTCACCGTTTCGGGAGTTATACCATTCTCCTCGTTGTATTTCTGCTGTATTATGCGGCGACGAGCGGTTTCATCAATCGCCTGCTTCATCGCGTCGCTCACTTCGTCCCCATAGAGAAACACCTGCGCATTGATGTTTCTCGCACACCTGCCGATAGTCTGGATCAGGCTGGTGGCCGAGCGCAGGAAACCCTTCTTATCAGCGTCAAGAATCGCAACAAGGGATACTTCCGGCAAATCTAGCCCCTCCCGCAACAGGTTCACACCTACCATCACGTCAAACTTGCCTTCACGCAGTTCCTTCAGAATCTCGATACGGTCCAGCGTCTTGACTTCACTGTGCAGGTATTCGCAGCGGTAGCCCTCGGACTTGATGTAGTCGCTGAGATCTTCCGCCAGGCGTTTGGTAAGCGTGGTTATCAGCGTTCGCTCCCCTGCGGCCACACGCTTCTTGATCTCTTTGAGCAGGTCCGGCACCTGTCCGCGCGCCGGCCTGACCTCCACTTGCGGGTCTATCAGACCTGTCGGACGAATCACCTGCTCGATTATCTCACCGCCGGCCAGCTCAAGCTCAAAATCCGCCGGCGTTGCCGACACAAAGATGCCTTCGGTCCACATTTCCTGGAATTCGTCGAACTTTAGCGGGCGATTGTCCATGGCACTGGGCAGGCGAAAACCGTGATCCACCAGCACCTGCTTTCGGCTTCGATCTCCGTTATACATCGCCCTGATCTGTGGGAGAGTCACGTGAGACTCATCGACCACCAGCAGGAAATCATCGGGAAAATGGTCTATAAGCGTGTAAGGCCGCTGCCCCGGCGACCGACCGTCCATGTAGCGGGAATAATTCTCGATTCCGGCACACGTCCCGGTTTCCTGCAACATCTCGATATCATATCTCGTTCGAGCAGCCAGCCGCTGTGCCTCCAGCAGCTTGCCCTCGTTTCGCAGCTCGATCAGGCGATTATTCAGCTCGATCTTGATATGTTCCACCGCGCGGATGATATCGTCTTCGTCGGCAAGATAATGAACCGCCGGAAAAATAAACGCCCGCTCCACCGGCATGATCGACTCGCCCGAGGTGGGGTTTATCATACGTATGGCGTCTATTTCGTCGCCGAACAACTCAAGCTGATACCCGAATTCCTCGTAGGCCGGGTATATTTCGATCGTGTCGCCGCGAACGCGGAACGTACCTCGCTTGAATTCCACATCGTTGCGATCATATTGGAGCGAGACGAGCCTCAAAAGAAGCTCTTCACGCTGCCAGCACTGCCCCACTTCCACAGGCAGAACCATCTTTCTGTATTGCTCGGGGCTTCCCAGGCCGAAAATGCACGATACGCTGGCCACGATTATCACATCCCGCCTGTGGGCAAGGCTCGTGGTGGCGCTAAGCCGCAGACGCTCCAGCTCCTCGTTGCGGGAAGCATCCTTCTCTATATAGATATCCCGAGCGGCGATATAGGCTTCCGGTTGATAATAGTCGTAGTAGCTGACGAAGTATTCCACGGCGTTTTCGGGGAATATCGACTTGAACTCCTCGTACAACTGTGCCGCCAGCGTCTTATTGTGGCTGATTACGAGCGTAGGCCTGTTCACGCGTTCGATAACATTGGCGACGGTGAAAGTCTTGCCCGATCCGGTAACACCCAGGAGCACATTGGCATGCTGGCTGTTCTCGATATTCTTCGCCAGCGCATCGATAGCCTGCGGTTGATCCCCTCGCGGCGTCATATCGGAAATTACTTTAAAATCGCCCATCATTGTCCTGTTTCACAGTATTGCTCACACTGAAGCAAGCATGGCATTATACTATCTACGGCGCGGAAGTTCCAAACGTAGCCTTTGAAGGCCTCCGACAGAAAACAATCCCCGCAAACAAGCATATATGATAACTACGTCCCGAAAACTTCAAAACATCTACAAGCTGCTCCATGACAGATTCGGCCATCAGCACTGGTGGCCGGGCGACAGCCCGCTTGAGATATGCGTAGGGGCTATACTCACCCAGAACACAAACTGGCGAAATGTTGAGAAAGCCATCGCCAACCTGCAGAATGCGGATGTCATGCAAATCGCCTCATTATGCCGCATACCGCCGGAAGAACTGGCTGAACTCGTCAGGCCTGCGGGGTATTTCAACGTCAAGACCAAACGATTGAAACACTTTGTGATGCACGTCGAGGCGTCGCATGGCGATGACGTGGAAGCCTTTCTTGACAGGCCCGCAGACATATTGCGATGCGATCTGCTGTCGATTAACGGAATTGGCCCGGAAACCGCCGACAGCATTATCCTGTACGCGGCCGGGCTTCCAAGCTTCGTGATCGATTCATATACCATGCGCGTGCTATCGAGACATGGCATGATCGGCGATGATGACGACTATCACACGGTGAAGGAATTGTTCGAATCTTCTCTGGCTTGCGATGTGGCGATGTGGAACGATTTCCACGCCCAATTCGTAGCGGTTGGCAAGGAATTCTGCCGCCCAAAGCCCAAATGCGATGGATGCCCGCTGGAAATGCTCCCACACGATATACGTGGGTAATAGTCAGGCCCAGATGAACGAAAGCTTACCCCCGGCCAGGCGTGTGCGAGATTTCTTTCCTACCAGAAAGAAATCTCGCACACAGAGCAGGTGGTCCCGATGTGCATCGGGATCTTCGACGCCGGACGCTGGCA
>CBDUQP010000008.1:0-45587 GCA_965369385.1 uncultured Phycisphaerales bacterium | reverse complement strand
CCCATCAGTGGTCAGTATGTAGATATATGACAGCGCGCTGGCCGTGGCCGCGCCACATGTAGGGCCTGCCCGCCGAAGGAGGGTCCGCCCGGTCGTTACGTCCTGCCGCATGCCGCATGGCACCCGGCCTAGTTACTTACGCGAAACGGTGCGGCTGCTTCTGCTACGCTGCGGGACATTCGAGCGAATATCCTTAAGGGTGCGTTTTCCGCTCAGAGTACCCATATCCCTGGTTGTTACAGTTACCTTCACCGTTGCCTTGGGGTTCTTGATGATCGATCGCACACTCCTTGTGTACGCCCTGAGCCATTGCTTTTCGTAGTCCATTCTACCCCTGTGGACCAGATTCCTTCCGGCGTTAATAGTGACCGAAGGCCGTTTGGTCCATTTGGGCGAGCTTAGCGCGATGGGGCGGTAGACTTCTCCGCCAGCGCCCACCAACTTGAATCCCGGACTGATCGTCAACTTGGAACCGGCAAGTTGAGCTGAAAAATGCACCTTGATGGGTGTCCCCAGTGGAAGCTTGTTGGTGGAGTCGGCGGCTATTGTGTATTTAGGATTCACCTGTGGGTCTGGAGAAAAAGCGATATCCTCTTTTCCCTTCAGTACGCCGAAACATAATCTATATTTGCCCGCGGGGATTCCGTTAGTGCGACAGGCCTTCAGGTCATACGAACCCTTCGAACCCCAAAGAACGCATGATCTGAGTATCGATGACTTGAGGGGCAGTTTCACTTTGCCCATTTGGACATCCTTCAACTGGACGTATTCGATCGTGCCACCGTCGCCGGATACGGTGAGTTCATAGAACTCCTTGCCTATCCTGTGACGTTTCATCAGGGGCAAAGCCGTGCTGCGGGAACCGGTAAGAATCGCATCGTTGCCATTCTGCGTAAATATCCCGTCCTGATTATCATCTATAAGATGAACCTTAAGCTTCTCGATCTGGCCCGACATGGAGGAATTCGAAAAGCACCGGCCCTTCATATAGGTGATCTCGTTCTTCTTTCCCCACATCTCCACCGCAATCATCCGTACGTTAAACTCCTGAGAGTCAACCGTGCCGGAGAATGATGCCTTACCCGACTTTGACAGCTTCTTCCACTCCTTCCTCTTGATTTGCCCGTCGCTATCGCAGTCCAGGCCGACGTAATCGTCGCGATTCTTCCGCCTGACGGCGACATTAACCTGCTTGCCCGCGATACGCACCGTTGCCTGCGACCCCCTGGCCGAGAAGTAATTCTGCCTCCACGCCATCGCACGCGTATAGGCCCTGGCTGCAGGCGAACGCGACTTGTATTTCAGTGTCGCAACCCCGCGAACTTCTTGCGTTTCGGGTTCTATTTCTGTTTCAGCGTCAAGATCATCATCGTCGTTTGCCCCATAGGCCACTGACTCCACAAACACCGGCACAGCCATCGTGACGGCAACCGAAAGAATCAACCATTTGAACTTCCACGAGCTATTGAGTTGCATACCAATCCCTTTTCTGCAATACGCCGAAATATCGGTACTCTTCTCATTGTTTTGTAATGGATTATGAATCACTTGTCCAGAAAGCATTAGCCTTTACCAACGATATACGCTCAAGTTATACCGGGCGCGAATCTCCAGAAAACAGCCTGATATGCCTGACACTGAACGGGTTCCGCAATGGCCCGGCAACCATTGAAGGGTGTACGACAAATCTTTCTGGCGGTCATTAAGGTGGTTCATCTGTTGTTGCGTCGGCATTGAAAGTAGAACAGGTGATCAGGAGACCACAGACGCTTTGCGCTTGTGGTGTGGTAGGCGTCAGGGGTACGATATTCTTCGTTGTCGGCAATTTGCGTTGCTTGGGTACTGGTAACGGCCGCAGTGTCCGCAAAGTTAGAAAAGTCAGAAGAATTCGCAAGCTGAAAGGGAACCTGTCATGACTGATGCTGATCAAGCCTCGACTCCTGAATCCGATCTGTTCGGCCGTTGCGGCACGGACTGCTCCAAATGCGATTATCGCGAAACGAACGGCTGTCCGGGATGCGTGAGGGCGGCGGGCGAAATGTTCTGGGGCAAATGCGACGTGGCGGCATGCTGCATAGAACGCAGCCACGTTCATTGCGGCCATTGCGTGGAATTCCCATGCGAGATGCTGAAAGCGTTCGCCTACGATTCAACCCAAGGCGACGAAGGCAAAAGAATCCGCACCGCCCGTAAATGGAAGGAAGAAGACGTCAGGTAGGGTGTAACGTCTATAATTGTCTGATCCACAGTATTGATGAGAACAATAGTCAGATGCGATGTGCCGGATATATCTTGAACCGTCATTGAAAGGATATGTGACTATGAAGATCTTTGGGATAATAACCTGTTTGGCTGCGGTGTGTTTGATGGCTGGTTGCGTCAGTGTCAAATCCGAAAGGAAGATCCGCTGCCGGCACAACAATCCTGAGAAGAAGAAGGATTACTGGTCATCGAGAATGTCCGCTGCCAGCAAGATGAAACATACGGATCATCGCGACGATGCTTATCATTCAATCGCCATGGACGCAGCCAATGCCGCCGAAGGCAAGGTCGCCAGGAAGGCTGTCTCGAAGATCAAATATATCGACAGGCGAGACAGGACAGCAGCCGATGTGGCTATGAAACTGTCCAGAAACGGACAGCGCAAGGACGCCATTGAGGTGGCAGAGCGCATCCGCAACAGACGCTTGCGTGACAAAACACTGAAGAAGCTGGCAACCAGAAAACGACACCGATAGAGCGATGAAAGACGAATAATCCTTCTCTGTGTCGACAATCGCAGGCACAAAAGTCTGTCAAGCCGAAACCGTGCCTGTTAAACTCATGCCTTGCCAATTCGGCAGATCGGCTTGCTGTATGGTGTACGAATATTGTTCATCAGTGCAAAATGCCGAAAATGTAATCCTATAGGGGTACATTACGTACACAAGGCTGGGATGAGTTATGAAGTTTAAGGCAGTAAAAGGTACTCGCGATTATTACCCCGACGTGATGCGCATACGAAACTTGATTGTGGATACGTGGCGAAGGGTCTCGCTGCGCAATGGGTTCGAAGAGTACGATTCGCCGATTTTCGAATATCTCGACCTGTTCACCGCAAAGAGCGGCGACGAAATCGCCAGCCAGCTCTTCAGCTTCACCGATCGCGGTGACAGGAACCTCGCCATCCGCCCGGAGATCACGCCATCGCTTGCGAGAATGGTAAACGCGAGGATCAACGCACTGCCTCGCCCGGTGAAGTGGTTCTCGGTCCCGCGTCTGTGCAGGGCGGAGAATCCCCAAAAGGGCCGACTTCGCGAGTTCTTCCAGTGGAATATCGATATCATCGGCGAAGACAGCGAACTTGCAGACGCCGAATGCGCACTGGTGGCGATTGACGCCCTGCGCGAGCTCGGGCTCGACAGCAGCGAGGTGGAGCTCCGCTACTCAAGCCGCGCGCTGCTTAGCGAGGTGCTCACCGTAAGCCAACTGGCGGAAGATGATATTCCCAAAGTGCTGGCGGTGCTTGACAAAAAGGCGAAACTGTCGGCCGACGCGTTCGCTGAAATGCTGACGGAGGCAGTGCCCGATGCTGCGATATCGGCGGTGGTGGGCAAGTTTATGGAGATGACGGACGTGCCGGTGAGGCCGATTGAGGAAATCGCCGGGGCCCTTGGCATCAGCATGAGCGAGACGATGGCGGCTGAGCATGGCAAGCTCAACCGGTTCGCCGGACATCTGGAACGTTTCGGCATTGACGGCTGGTGCGTGTACGATCCGTGCGTGGTTCGCGGCCTGGCGTATTACACGGGCGTGGTGTATGAGGTGTTCGATAAGTCGAAATCGCTGCGAGCGGTCGCCGGCGGCGGCAGGTACGATAACCTGTTGCAGGTGCTTGGCGGCCCGCAGGTGGGGGCGACTGGTTTCGGAATGGGTGACGTTGTGCTGGGAATTCTCCTTGAGGAGAAGGGCAAGCTGCCTGAGCTGGCCCGGAGTGTGGATTACTTCGTGATAGATGGCGATGCGGAGCAGTTTGATCCCATGCTGCAACTGGTGGGGCGTATGCGGGCGGTCGGGCTGACGGCCGAGTTTTCGTACAAGCGTCAGAACATCGGTAAGCAGATGAAACAGGCGTCCAAGAGCGGAGCGAAGCGAGTGATAATCGTTCGCGGCGACGAGCTTGCGGTGAAGAATATGTCGACCGGCGAGCAGCACGAAACCAGCCTCAGCGTCTTTTTGAATAATTTGAATGATCTAAATGATCTGGACGCACCCCAGCCGGCCGAATGATTTGAAAAATCCCGATGAATCGATGCAATATCGTAGCGGGCGAGACGTTTGAGAGGGTGAATGGCCCATCGGAATATACATTATGAAGCTGCCTTCGAGAACTATCTGAGGTCGAAAGGGTGGCCCTATGTGGCGATCGACGAGAGCCAGCGGACCCTCTTCGCGGGCGCCTCGGTCAAGAGCTTCGACTATCTCGTCTATAGCGAAAGCGGACCGAACATGCTGGTTGATGTGAAGGGACGCAAATTTCCCGACGGAGTGGTCGGACGGCGGCGAGGGAATATGCGTGCCTGGGAGAATTGGATAACGCATGATGACGTGACGGGCTTGCGCGAATGGCAGAAGGTATTCGGGCGGGATTTCGTCGCGACGCTGGTTTTCGCGTATTGGCTGCAAGGGCCTCCGCAGCGGGCACCATTCGAGGATGTGCACCTGTTTCGCGAGAATCACTACGGTTTTGTGGCGATTTCACTGGAGGATTATGTCTCCGGTGCGCAGCCGCGGAGTGCGAAATGGCAGACCATTGCAATGCCCTCGAAGGTATTTTCGGCCCAGGCACAGGACGTTGCGACCTTCCTTTAGGCGCTATATACGGCTGGAATTGGGCAAAGGTGGCCGAGTAAAGATGATCAGAGCAGATTGTGATAGTTGAAAAGCCCATGGCGAGGTGTATAATTTACATCATGAAACTTATTAACAGATTGAGGTTTGCGGCGTTGACGATGCTGCTATTGGGCGTGTCTGCCGGCGATGCGATGGCGGCGAAGGAAAAAGTGCCAGTGCTTGAGGGTGCAGTTCCTACATGGGCAATCGTTTGGACGGTTGTGTTCTTTGTGTGCATTTGCATCGTGGCATTCAAGAATGCCAGACGAACGCACATGGGTGATTGATTACCAGGTGCGTCACTGAGTCACTGCGGCAATCATGCCGACATACGCGTAATGACATACAAATTCCCGGGCTTGTCAATTTTGCCGGGATAACGAACTGAATTGGAGATACGCAATGAAGAAATTACTTATAGCGGCTCTGGTGTGCGTGAACGTTTGCCTGCTGCTGGTGCTCATTGCCGGCGAGGGATTCCATCGCAAGGCGGAGGCCCAGCCGCTTGCGGGGGCACTCCTTCAGAATAACTACATAATGCTCACTGGCCAAATCCAGCAGAATAACGATGCGGTCTATGTTATTGATATGGCAAACAGGCGCCTTGTCGCCTGGCAGTTCGATGGCTCTACCAAGAGGCTCTCGAAGATGGGCGTGCGAAATCTCCGTACTGATCTCTCTTCAAGGTAATGCCGGAAATTCAAACTGAAACTGCTATTTGGAGCGACAATAATGTCTAATTCACAAAATACCACGATAATCGTTTTGCTGATCTCCGCTGCCATCCTCGTCACCATGCTAGTCGGCGGATTCTATGCCAGCCAGCAAGAAGCCACCGCCGACGCGTCGGTCAGGCAAGGGCGATACATCATGGCCACCGGCGCTTACACCAAGAGTATCGACCTCCTCTACGTGCTCGACGTGCAGAACGGCACCATGGTCACATATGTGCCCAACAATAATAAGAAGACGGTCGACGTCGTCGGCAGAAAGCTCAATCTTTCCAAGGCAATGAACCGCAGAGGCAAGAGGTAGTCCATCGCGGCTGCATCACGCAAAATAAAAGTCCCAGGCTTTCAGCAAATATGAACTCGACCATCGAAACGGTGGGGCGGCTGGCGCTCGCGAATGAGCATGTCAGCCGCTCTGACATTATGGCCTGCATACAGGCATCCCAGGACTCGCCAAATGACCTGTTTTACTGGGCCAATCGCGTGCGAACGCAGAACTTCGCCAACCGCGTAACGCTCTGTTCAATCGTCGCAGGCAAGGTGGGCAAATGCTCGCAGGATTGCAAGTGGTGCGCACAGAGCAAGAATATGTCGCACGACATGGCAGCTCCAAGTATCACGCCGGTAGCCGACATGATCTCCGCCGCCCGCGACGCTGCCGCCAACGAATCATCACGCATCAGCATAGTCAACTCCGGACTGAAACCAACCGCCAGAGACTTGGGCGACGTAGCCCAGGCGACCGGCGAAATCACGCAAATCACAAGGTCCGATAATCTGCGCGAAGGGCGGTTCACAGTCTGCGCATCACTGGGGAAGCTGGACGAGCACGCTGCCGCCGAGCTGGCAGCCGCCGGCGTATCGCGATATCACCACAATCTCGAAACCTCCAGCCGCATGTACGGGCAGATGGTGTCCACATCCAGCTACGATGAGCGGCTGGAGACTTTGCGGCTCGCTCGCGAAGCCGGCATGAAGATCTGCTCTGGCGGCATTTTCGGCATGGGCGAAACATGGGAAGATCGCATCGACCTGGCCGAGATGCTTCGCGACGTTGTGCAGGCCGACAGCGTTCCACTGAATTTCCTGAATCCGATCCCTGGCTCGGCGTTGGAGAATCTACCGACTCTCAAGCCCATCGAGGCCCTCAGGATTATTGCGGTTTATCGTCTCATGTTGCCTAACGTGGATCTCCGCATGGGCGGCGGGCGAGAAATCACTCTCAGAAGCCTCCAGAACTGGATGTATTACGCAGGGATCACCGGCGGGATGATCGGCAACTACCTGACAACCACCGGCAGCGCCCCAGCCGACGATCTGGCAATGATCAAGGACCTGGGCCTGCAAGTAGTAGATTCCTTCGACGCCGACGGCTGAAGATGGTTGTAATGGTGACGGCTGCGACGAATCTGATTTGGACGAGCAGCAGACTCAAATTAAACGCCGGCCGCCACAAACCGCCGAGCCTGCCTGACGAGACGGATTCAAATTATTCAAATTAAGCGTCGGCCGCCCGGATCAGAGCAACCGCTCAGCCGACGACCTGACGAATGGCAAACATTCCCGCAACAGGGCGAGCGAAGGCACGCAACAATAAAAGAAGTACTCAGCAAAGTACTCAGCAGAAGAAGGGATCAGCAAAGCACCAAGCGACAGCAGTTAACCAAGCAACACCCAAAACATAAACACCGCATAGCTGCAACAATTATGCAACAGAACGGCATAAGCAGTGTACGCACAAGTAGTTCTCTCATTTCAACTCCAGCAACTCCCGTCCGCAATGTCACATAACATATATTATCGGACCCTGTAGATCTGGGATATTGGTCTTTTGGGTTTCGGCTTAGGCTGTTTTTTTGCTAGCGACCGGTCATGAATTTTGAGCCCTATTGCATCTATTGCGTCCAAAAAAACCGCGCTGTTCCTGCTGTTCGCTATCGCCGTTACTGTTCTATTCACCTGCGATACTCAGATCATCGGATCAAGTACAGCATACAGCTTGCCGATAGTCGCGGGGGTCGGAGAGTTCTTGCCCGTCTCTGCCCGGCAGATCGTCTCTTTTGTTACGCCGGAGAGCTTGGCAAGCTGTCCCTGTGTGAATCCAGCCCGTTTCCGGTCAAGAATCAGGTTCCGCGCAATCGTGGCCTTGGCAAACGCCGCAGCCGGCCGGTTGCCATCTGCATCGGCCGGGGGCAATTCGGGCAGGTCCATGCAAGACTCTCGTACAAGCCGCTGATAGTCCTCTTCGTCAAGGACTACTAAACGCTTGTCGCCTACCTTTATCACTTGGGGTTCTGCAATCATTTGTAAATATCCTTTCGGTGCCCGATCTTGTCAATCACTACCTTATTGTCCGCAATGTGAAACACGATGCGATAATCACCCGTCCGAATCCGGTAGCATCCCGACAGACGCCCTGTCATTGAATTGGCCCCGGACACCTGCGGCCAATTTCCCAGACGTTCGAAGATTCGCAACATGCGAGCCTGAATCGTTCGGGGGTGCTGCGTTGAATCCGTTCAGTCCTTCGGTGGTGATGATTACTTCTACCATAACTATATACTAACAGAATCGGCTCATATGTCAATGTAAATTAACACAAAATGGACATAATTGACAAATCTTATCAGGGGAATACTACACAACAAAACGCCCCATGGCCGTCAAACCCCGGCCAGCCGGGGTGGCAGTCGTGGGTCCAAACCGGGCACATCCTTTACAGAACGACGGTGTCCTACAGAACGACAGCGTCTGGCGGTTTCGTGTTTCTCTCTGCTTCTGCCTTTGTCTTCAAACCCCTGCCCTACTCCGCTCTGCGAGCTACGAAGGGCAGGCCGGACCGACCTGCGGAAGAGAACCCCCGATTCTTGCGTCTCCCCCTTCTCGCGAGGATGCGTGATTGCCATCTGAGTTTGTAGGGATTACACTACGCGCCATAGATGACAGCTACTACGGATTGCGGAGATGAGCAGATGGAACAGCGTGAAAACGGCCCTGTGGGCTTCGATAACGAGAAATATCTCGAAGAACAGAGCGCGGCGATTATGGAGCGGGTTGAGCAGGCCGACGGGAAGCTATACCTGGAATTCGGCGGCAAACTCATGTTCGACTACCACGCAGCTCGCGTGCTGCCGGGATATGATCCCAACGTTAAGATGCGTCTGCTCCAACGGTTAAAGGATGATACCGAGATTATTCTGGCCATCTACGCTGGGCACATAGAGCATAATAAGATCCGCGCCGATTTCGGCATTACTTACGACTCCGATGCCTTCAAGCTGATCGACGACGTTCGTTCGTGGGGGCTGGAGGTCTCGGCCGTCGTCATTACGCGGTTCGAAGGCCAGCCCAGCGCAATAGCGTTCAAGAAAAAGCTCGAGCGTCGCGGCGTGCGCACCATCACACATGGCAAGATCAAGGGCTACCCAGCGAATGTCGATCTCATCGCCAGTGACGAGGGCTACGGGGCCAATGAGTTCATCGAAACCACCAAGCCGCTCGTAGTGGTAACCGGCCCGGGCCCCAACAGCGGGAAGATGGCCACCTGCCTTTCGCAGGCGTATCACGAGCATCACCTTGGCCGCGACGTTGGCTATGCCAAGTTCGAAACCTTCCCGATCTGGAACCTACCGCTCAGGCATCCGGTGAACATTGCCTATGAGGCCGCGACGGCCGACATTCTAGACTTCAACTTGATCGACCCATTCCACCTGGAGGCGTACGGTGAAGCGGTAGTCAACTATAACCGCGACGTTGAAACGTTCCCGGTGCTGAGGACCATTCTGGAGCGGATTACCGACGGGGGTAGCGTATACAAGTCCCCGACGGACATGGGCGTTAATCGGGCTGGTTTTGCGATAGTCAACGATGATTCCGTACGTCAAGCTTCAGCGCAGGAGGTCATACGACGCTACTTCCGGGCCGCGTGCGAGCAAGCAATGGGTCTCGGCGAACAGCGGACAGTCGACCGCATTGACGTGCTAATGAAGGAACTGGAAGTCAAGCCCGAAGACCGCAAGGTTGTGGGCGCAGCACGTGAGGCCGCAGCCATGGCCGCTGGCGACAAGAATAAGGGTAATGAGAATGTCGTCTGTGGAGCGGCCGTCCAGTTGCCGGATGGGACGCTCGTGACGGGGGTGAACTCACCATTGATGCACGCCGGGGCCAGTGCGCTGCTCAACGCACTGCATCACCTGGCCGAGCTTCCCAAGCGGCTGCACCTGCTTTCACCGAGCATCATTGAGTCCATTGCGCACCTCAAGCAGGACGTCCTGAAACGCAAGAGCATCAGCCTGGACGTGGAAGAGACATTGATAGTGCTGGCTATCGCCTCGACCATGAATCCCACGGCCGAGCTGGCTGTATCGCAACTCAAGAAGCTCCGCGACTGCGAATTCCACATGACGCACATCCCGACGCCAGGCGACGACACGGGTCTGCGGCGACTGGGGGTGCACTTCACGTGCGACCCGCAGTTCGCTACGAACAATCTATTCGTCGGATAATACAGGTTTATGCATGCCTTCGACGGCACAATGAAGTAGACCCCCTGCCGCACACAGAGGCAAACGCAACAGCGTGCGGCCGGGGTTACATGCTATCCGCCGAGTTCAATACAGCGTTTGCGATAGTGCATGTAGTTGGCCAGCGATACTTCCTCGGGTACGCCATGATCGCATGTGGGTATATATCCGCCCCGCTCGCGCATGGCAGGCAGAATGCGGTCCACCATTCGGTCGATGGCATCGGGGCCCTTGGCGAGCTCGCGTTTGTCTATGCCGCCCTGCATGACCAGATGGGGATATCGTCTGCCAATCTCAACAACATGCTGTCCGGATGCCACCTCAAACGGGCTAAGCACATCCATACCAATTGCCTCACCATACACGTCAATCAGGGGTACGGAATCCCCATCGCTATCCACATGAACATACAGGCGTCTGGACTTGTCGATCTGGCGTGATATCCTTCTATCCACAGTTCCAGATCATCCAGCGTATCAATAGTCAGGCTGTCATCAATTCCGCGTTTGCGATTTGTCTCAAACAGCGCCGGTGCGCCCACCAATATCAATACTGCGTAAAAGAGATAGGCCTCATCACACAAACCGCCCGCGGGCATGGGCCACAGGCCCACACTGCCCCGGACCGACAGGCTGGTCTGATACATGATATGGCAGCAAACGCGGAAGAATTCCATCGCTTCGGGAGTGTTGGATATCCACGCAGCGCAGCGGCCGCACTGGACGCCCAATTCCGGTTTCATGCGGAGTGTCTCGCACGTGGCCATGATGCTGGCAGGCGAGAGCATCTGCTCCAACTCAGTGCTGCCCGCGCGCAGGGCCTCATCCCAATGGGTGCGAAACACTGCGGGCAATTCACTCATCTGCAATGCGGCTGTCACGTCATCGTACAGCATCGGCGAGGTCCTCGGGCGGTCTGTGTATTGGCATAACCTCGTCAGCATGCGCCCCGCCCGATAGGAAATCAAGTGCCACATGCATCAATACAAGAGATCGTGACAATTCTACAACAGATGCCCTAAGCCGGAAGTCGGCAGAGCCTACTCCACGGGTGCTATCGAGCCGCCGTCGATGAATTCGCCCCCAAGCACGGTAGACTTCACCGGCTGCTTGGTCTCAAGTTTCTCGAGGAGCATTTCAGTGGCCATCCTGCCGAGATGTCGCATGTTCACGAGCATCCCAGCGTGCCGCGGTATTGTGCATTCACGCATCCACTGGTCATCAAACCATGTCACAACAGACATGTCCTCAGGAATGTGCAGACGCATCTTGTATAGCACCCGGTCAATTCGCATCGCGCCGCCATGATTGGAGCATACTATCGCAGTGGGACGCTCGCCCGTACTGAGCCAATCCTCGTAGAACTCGGCAAATTCGTCATCACTCGGTGCCTTGGAGGCATGTCCCGGCCAGGGCGTCAGACCATTGGCCTGCATCTCCTGGACGTAGCCGACGTGCCTGTCATGCACAGAGTAATGCAAACCTTCGGACCCTCCCACGAAGCCTATCTTCCGATGCCCCGCTTCTATCAGGCGCCTGGTTACCATGCGTCCGCCGGCTACATCGTCAAAGTAGACGCAATCATGCTCATCCTGCCGATTGTTGTTTGCCCACACAGAAGGCATGCCGCTTCGCTCAAGATAGTCCTTCAGTTCAGGCGGGCACTGATCGCTCACTATGAAACCGTCCACGCGATTCTCGCTCAGTAGTGTCGGCCAGTTGCCCTCATCAGGAATATCCCGGTCAGACACTCTCAACACCGAGACGCAATACCCCTCGGCGACGGCGGCGTCATTCGCACCGATCAGAACGCCCGGCTGAAATGCATGCAGCCCCCGAATATCATGAATATGTGGATCAACCAGAATCACGCCAATGTTCCGGAACGATTGCAGCCGGGCAGCACGCGCGCCGCCGTGTGGTCGGTATCCCAAATCATAGGCGATCTTGCGAACCTTGTCGCGGGTCTCCACGCTGACGCGAACATTCGCCTTCCCATTCGGTGAAAGCGCAGCCGAGACCGCCTGGGCGGAAATCCCCACCACCTCCGCAATTGTCTTGAGCGTTACCTTTGCCATCCAGCACATCCCATCCAGCCTTCAAATCGCGACTATTCCTTCGATAGTCGCCTGATTGAACGATGAATCCATAATAACACATTAAGCACAGCCACGCCAACGTTTGACGTAAGACGTTATGGGATCAGTGAGTACATCCGGCATCAGAGGCTGGCGCCGCGATTGCGTATCTCTGTTGGGCTGGCGCCAAGCGCGCGACGGATCGTTTTGTTGAAATACTGGGGATCTGGAATGCCCACCCGCCATGCAATTTCCTTTTTTACCAGATTCCGGAATATGCATGGAAGTTGTATTGCTTTGCATGGTGTATGCGTGTATGCTTATGTGTACGAGTGGCGACAGGCATTTTGCATCCGTACAGAAGGAAATATGAGCACGCTGAATTCAATTTCGAAGATACCCAAGCACAAGCAGGTGGCCCTGACGCTTACCAAGCGGATTCACACGGGCACCTATGTGACCGATTCACATTTGCCCACGGTTCGTGAACTGGGCAAGGAGTTCGGCGTTAGCCTCAACGTCATTCAGCGGGCGATTGGTCTGTTGGAGAATGATGGACTCGTCGAGATCCAGCACGGCGTAGGGATCCGCGTGTGTCATGGCGATGGCAAGAAACGCCAGCCGATGACCTTTGGGTTGGTGCACCCCTACCCACTCAGCATGTCGTTCGCCGGTACGGTACACACCTTTGCGGCGTCGGCTATTGATACGCGAGACAATTTCTGCGTCATCAAGACTTCCGCTGGTGATCCGGTGGCCGAACGCGAACTGATTACACAGTTCCACCGTAACGGCGTCGAGGGCATGATGGTATGGCCGTGCCCCGGCAGAGAGAATGTAGAGTTCTTCCAGGAGATGTCCCGCAAGATGCCCTTGGTATTCGTTGACCGATACCCCGAAGATATCGCAACCCCGGCAGTCGCGTGCGATTTTGCCGGCGCTGGCGCGGAAATCATCACATATATTGCTGATAAGAACTGCCGCAAGGCCCTCATCGTGGAAGCTGTCCACGATCTTGATACATTTCACGAACTGTACGGCGCGATGCGAGACACGGTAAACACGCTGGAAATTCAGGACCGCGTGGAATTCGTAACTATTGATACGGTGGAATTCGACAGCGACTACTCGCTGGCCCCCGAGCGCACTGTTTCCCGCCATAAGAACCAACTTGCCGAGGTGCTTTCCAGTGAAGATTACGATGCGATTTTCACCGCTCAGGATTCATGGCTTGACTATGTCTATGCAAGCACCGACCTGTCAGAACGTTTTCCAATTGCTCATCTTTTGAGCATGTCAAACGCCCTGCCGACGCCGAGATCTCTGGCGTTCATGCGCCTTGGCGTTCGCGAGTGGATTGCGAACTTTGACGAGATGTTCACCCAGGCCACTGAGCGTCTCCACGAGCTTGTTCACGGCCAGGGGCGAATCAGGCGTAAACACCGTATACCGTTTTCGATCACCACTCAAAGTGCAGCTACGAGGCTGGAATCATGACCACCCAATACACATCCGAAACAACTCGGCGGCGGCCCCGACATGGTTTTACGTTGATAGAGCTGCTGGTAGTAATCGCGATCATAGCGATACTGGCATCGCTCCTGCTGCCGGCAGTGCAAAGGGCGCAGATTCTGGCGAGAAATACAGCGTGCATGAGCAACCACAGTTCTCTTAGCAAAGCCTTTGCAATGTACACAACGGAAAATGGCACACTACCTGCCACCGGCGGTTACCCAAACAATGTAGGTCCCATATCCGAGAACGCGCGAGATGGTTGGATCAACCTCCTGGCTCATCACATATACGAGGACGGAGATTCTCGCCCACGGAACGGAGCAGACAATGTTTGTAATACAGGCCCAGCCGCCTACTTCAACGTCGATCCTGGAAGTGTATGGGTATGCCCCAACGATGATCGCCCGCTCTCAAGCAGTGGCAAGCTCCAGATGTCCAGTTACGGGAACAATGCGTATGTCACGGGGTTTTCCGACCCGGGATACGGATCAAGGGAACCTTCCGACCCGGTAGTTCTTGACGACCCGGCCCGAACCCCGGTGATGTGTGATGCAGCCAACCGACTGGGAGGATATCCTACCTATGGTTCGTGGAATGCTTTCAACTTTCTCACCCATCGCGATGATGACGCCGACCACTTCACGTTTGCAGACTTTCACGTCGAACGGATACCAAGGCTGGAAGGCGTAAACGCAACACCCCAAGGGCAAGTAGATGTATACAGGTACTACAATCCCGGACAGCACTTCTTCATAGCGCGGGATTCCAGCGATAACTTGTATAAATGGTACTAACGCTTGCGAATGATGCATCCAATGCTATGGGTGCAAATTACATACTCACAACAGAATAACAACATACCCCACCAGAACAGTTACAAGGCAATCATTCCTTTTCACTCCCATTGGAGAGCGACCATGCGCAGATTCGCAGCCATGACGGCCGTCATCTTATCAGCAACTTTCGCCATTTCCTGCTCCGCAGGCGTGCCCGTACCCAAGTCTCGCCCGCTAGCCAAAGGCAAGTTCGTAACCGTCAGCAACAAGCATTTCAGATACAACGGCAAGCGGATTCGCTTCTGGGGAGCGTGCTACTGCAGTTCAACCAAGCAGAGTATCAAGAACCTGGATCTGTGCTTCGACCGCATGGTAGACGCCGGGTTCAACATCGTTCGCTACAATCTCAGCCATCGAATCTACGTTGACCGCACCCGCAATGACATGCACCACGTCGTCAAGACCGTCAAGGGCAGTGACAGCCAGATGGACCGCATGGACTACTCGCTCTACTGCGCCAAGCAGCGCGGCATGTTCTTCTGGATTCTGCTGGACCACTACAGAATGGGCCTGAAGCCTGGCGACTATGACGTCCTGCCGGACGACGGCACGCGCGAGCAGTGGGTGAAGTGGGCAAAGAAGGTTGCACCGAGTCATCATGCTTATGTAGATGATCGCGTTGGCGCAGCCTACATCGCATACGCCAAGAACCTGCTCAACCACGTGAACCCGTATACCAACAAGCGATGGGCCGACGAAGAAGCCATCGCCATGTACGAGATGGGTAACGAGAACAAGGTTTCAATCTCGCTGGTTACCGGATCGCTCTACAAGAGCAGCCCGGACTTCGTCAAACGCAACGTGGAAAAGAAGTGGAATGCATGGCTGAAGCAGACATATCGAACTGACGCCGCACTCAAGAAGGTCTGGGGCAAGCTCGAAAAGGGCGAGTCGCTCGCCAAGGGCAACATCGCATACGCCCCGATCGCAGGCAGTATCACAAAGGTCATGAACGCGGCAGGGTATCAGCCGGAGTATATCGTCAAGGGCGCCGCGAACACGAAATACCCGCAGCGTCGCGGGCAGGACATCGTCGCATTCGGATACTGGCTGTTCAAGACATATAACGATAAGTTCATTCGCGAGATCCGCTCAATCGGCAAGCCAGGCGTCGGCGTCTCCGTTGTGCCCATCACGCACAGCGGGCACTTCGGCAGGCAGCTAACCGGCTATTACGCACAGTCACAGTATGACTACAGCACATACGGCATCTACGGTTTCGTGCTGCGGCCGTGGGAAGTTGCCAAGTCTAATCCATATTACCCCTACGTCACGCGCGTTAATGCCCATCCGGTCATGGGCCAGCCTATCGACGTTATGCGAGTCAAGGACAAGCCCTACCTGATCTACGAGGTGAACGATCACGGCCCGGACCCGTATCACGTGGAATTCCCGCTGCGTTTCGCATCACTGATCAGCCACCAGAACTCCGACGGCGCATGCTGGTTCCACTGGGATCTGGACAGCTGGATGCCTGCCTTGAACACCGACAACGATTACGCTAACTCCCCCATCTGCATGCCGGCCAAGGCATACCCAAACGCAGTGCTCGCCTTCTGCAATGACGAAGTGAAAGTCGCGGCCATCAAGAGCGCGGGTGCCATCTTCCTCACAGGAGCAATACCTCCGGCTGCCAATCCAAGGCACGTGGTTATCGGCAAGGACAGACTGCTCACGCCACCGTTCAACGTCATAGGTGATGCGGTAGAGTGGCAGATGAGGCATTACGCCTGGCGCGAGGGTCTGGTGGTGAGCTTTGATCCTACAAAGAAGACCACAAAAATCCCCCCAGCCCATCCGCACTGGCGCAGTAGATACGCACAAATGGGCCCATATGTGAAGTTCGACTGGTCCACCAAGAAGGGAACGCAAGTCATCAACTCGCCGCAGGCCCGGGCAATCGTCGGCTTCTACGGACCGGACGCCAAGATTGGTGACCTGACCATAAAGGGCGTCGACCAGGAATACTCGTCGATTACCTTCGTCGCGGAAGACGGAAAACCACTTACAAACAGTGGCAAAATTCTGGCAACGTTCCTGTCAACCAGCCACAACACAGGCGTGAAGATAGATCCCTCCATCATGAAACGAAGATGGGCTAGAGGCGCGGCCGACGCAACCGTAGCTCGCGGCAGTCTGCCGGTTATAAACTATCGTCTGTCTGCAAAGGTCTCCGCCCCGTGGCTGGTAGGCAAGCGGTATTACAAGTATAGCTTCGACCGCAAATGCTATGACAGCGGAACTGTCGGCAAGTCGTTCAGCGTATCGAAGGATGAACCCCTGTTCTACGTGAAGTTCCTCAGAAGCCCCAGACGATTCCGCAAGATGGTGGTGGCCGGCAACAGTATCACGCATCATTCGGCCTACCCCAAGATCAAGTGGGATCGCAATAATGGCATGGCGGCTACTTCCCCTGAGAAGGACTTCGCCCACCAGTTGCAGAAGCTGGTTGCCAAGGCTCAGGGCGGCAAGAGGCCCAAGCTCATAATCGAAAACCTGCTGGCAAATGCGATGCTCAACCAGACTGCCAAGTTCAAGAAGATCGCCGCACACAAAGCCGACCTGATAATCATCCAGACCGGCGACAATCTCGCTCCAGACAAGGCGAATATGGAGAACCTCGGCAAGCCTTACGAGGAGATGCTGAAGATTATCCGGGCCGCGAACCCCCGTGCCCTGATCGTAGGCGTAAGCACATGGGGCGGTGGAGCAAACCGTGACCCGATGATGCGATGGGCATGCGGCCGTCAGGCTGTGCCGTTCGTCGAAGCAACCCACCTGATACGCGACGCAAAGAACCGCGCCGTCTCCGAAGGCCACTTCACCAATGGCGGCGTGAACTGGCATCCCGGCGACCGCGGCATGAAGGCCCTCGCCGAGGAAATCTGGAAAGTAGTGGACAAAAACAGATAGGCTTTCGGCTACTACCTTGCGACTATTCATAACACGCGGTGTCAAAGCAGACTGAACGCTTTGACGCCGCGTGCTGTAATTGCGGCATCCAATAATCGTGAGAGCCTGACGGTGATCGCAAAGGCCCGCTATTGTTCAAGACGTGCGGCGGCGGAGTTGATCCGTGTGACTTCAACCAGATCGAAGTAATCGTCGGCGGCAAGTCGGCCGAGTGTTTCGATTATCGGACCATCGCCCTTCATCACCTCGGGATAAGCCATGAAGTGGATTATTCCGATTTTCGCGTGTTTCCTGAGCGTATTCATCATGCGTTTCCTTCTTCAAGAGCAACATTCATCTACAGTTATACATAAATAGAAGCCCCCCGTCACGCCCGTCTCGGCAAGTTGCTCCGATTCCGCCAAATGACCTCAAATTCGGCCGAGAAAAATATATACAGAGAATGCGAGGCACTCCGGGCCTTTTTCACCAGTACCAATGCCTGCAAAAGCCGGGAGATCATCATTCCCACACGTCAGCAGACAAAAAACTAAACCACACACGATGGTAGTTTATGGCAAGAGCACATCCCAAATGTGACACGTACGCTATTCCCCGCCGGGTGACACAATCTCGCAGTTCCATACGCAGCCCGGTTCTTTCGTCCGAATGTATGGATTTCATACCTTGTGGCTAACCGGAATCAGCCATAAACTCGGGGTAGCCTTTGAGGGAAGGATGACGATGCCGTTGGGCCCCACTGATCGTCCGGGGACACCAGGCAAAGATGTGTGCAAAATTCAGGAGGACCGACAAATGTCCAAGACAACCACACTGACAATCTCTATGGCGATTCTCGCAGTAACAGCGAACTTCGCACAAGGAACCACTGTCGACTTGACGACGATCAATGCATCCGTCAACGTTAATGGTGCCATATTTGAGCCATTCGAGCCATTGGGTGCCACAGGCACAGGACTGATCGATTCGTTTCTGCGCATCCAGGCAAAAGGGAACAACAATACGGAGAGCGGATACAACACCGACGGCAAGCGCGAATTCGATTCAAAAGGCGGCAACTTCACACATTCACTCAAGGTTGGTGCCATCCCCACGCTGATGAGGGGCGGTATTGAATACGGAGAGATACTGCTGGACCTGAACGATACCAGCGGCGACCCGAGCACACTTGAGCTTACAGCGATGAAGGTATTCATAGAGAACACCGGAGACCTGTCGGGATACCCCAGCGTCTTTGCGCCAGCAACCTATGACCTTGACGCAGGCAGCGATAGTGGAGTCCTGATGGATGCCACGCTGACCGGAAATGGCAGCGGGTTTGGCGATGTGATAATCCTTCTTCCGAAGTCCGTTCTGGGATCTGATCCGAACAAGTACTTCTATCTGTACTCCGAATTCACCGACTGTGAGTCCGGCTTCGAGGAATGGGCCGTCTCCACCACAGGTACGACTCTAACACCTGAACCAACAATGCTCCTACTGCTGGTCGGGGCCGGAGTCGGCCTGGTTAGACGCAGATCCGCATGCTGCTAGTTTTTTGTCCCGGCGATACTGATGGTTATGAATTTACGCAAGCTCTTGTCTGGTCGCGGCGCGGCCAGGCGGCCATCGATCATCATTGATGGGACGAAGCACTAGTCCAATCAGACAGCGGATACAAATACAAAACGCCGAGCATAAACGCAATGCACGCCCACCTGAGTGCTCGTAACTCAGGTGGGCGTGCGTCTTGCGCAGACCATTATGCCGCCCTGCCGGCTGCGTTATCTCTGGCGGAGATTGATGCGGTCTGCTATCGTGTCTGCTTCGACGCTGGCGAATTAGTCGATTACGAAGAAGAAGCCATCGTCGATTTCTTCCGCGATATTTTCGAACAAGAACGCAAATAACCACAAATCGGCAGGCAGACTGGATCTTCACCGAATGACAAAGACAGCTATTATCACCGGGGCAAGTGCCGGAATCGGTGCCGATGCCGCCAGAGGGCTGGTGGCCGATGGTTTTTGTGTATGCCTGATGGCACGGCGCAAAGAACGCCTTGAAGCGGTCGCAGCGGACTTGCGCAAGCAGACACCCGATGCCGGAATCATAGTGTGCGCAGGGGATGTGACCTGCGATGGGGACCGAAGACGATGCGTCGATGCGGTTATGGATGCGTGGGGACGTGTGGACATACTCGTCAATAACGCCGGATACGCACTGGCTGGCGTTGTGGAAGATGTGCCTCTCGATGAAGTTCGCAAGCAGTTTGAGGTGAACACACTGGCGACACTGGCAATGATGCAACTTGTCGGCCCGCTCATGCGAAAGCAGAGGTCAGGCAGGATTATCAACATCAGCTCGATTTCCGGACTCGTCGCAATACCCGGGATTGGGATATACGCCGCAAGCAAGTTTGCAGTAGAAGCCCTTAGTGACGCAGCCCGGCGGGAATACGCACCATGGGGAATCAAGTTAAGCCTGATCGAACCGGGTGGAATAGGCACCGATATCTGGCATGCCGGTAAGGATTGCCTCAAGAAGCGAATGAGCGACCCCAACCAAAGCGCATTTGCAGCATTCTACAAACGCCAATCAGACGAACTCGACAAGCTCATCCACGGCGGATATCCCGTTGAGATAGTCACAAAGGCAATCCGCCACGCAGCCAGCGCCCGCAAACCCAAAATACGCTACTGCATGCCGCAAGTGGTGCGCAACCGAAGACTGATGGCACTGCTACCCGCACGCTTGCAGGACTGGATAATCAGCAAATACGTAAAAACCGACGGACCGGCATAGCAATAGCTTGCGGGCGACCCAACGGATAGTAAATCCCGCTGAATCGCCCGCAGTTTTAATGTGTCGGAATTCGTCGCCAGCTAGAGCAAGCCCAAGCCGTGGAAGAATTCCTTGACCGGTTCCATGTCGGCATCGGTTAGCGTGTAGTAGGGAGCTCTTCGCCAGCGACCCGCCAGGCCGAACAACTCCAGCATGGCGTGTATACCGGCATCAAAACCGCCCGGAAGCGTCTTCAACATATCGAACATGGGCATGTCATATTTATGAATAATCGCAGTAGCGGCCCGCAGGTCTTTGGCTTGGATCGCAGCCCAGTACTGGCGGGCGATCTCGGGCTTGAACCGCATGTATGTGGACAAATACCCATGGCATCCGAACGGGTGCATGTTCATGTGGTTGACCTTCTGGCCGCCAGCATAAATGGCGCACTGCTCGCTGAATTCCAGGCAGAGACGCCTGGCAACATCGCCGCACATGTCATCCTTAATCGCCAGGATATTGTCCGACTTGCTGAGCGCGAGCTTGATCGTATCGATGCACATATCCGCACCGCGCGGCATGAATACATTGGTCACGATCATCAGAGGCATCACGTCTGCCACCGCAACGTAGTGATCGGCGAGTGTTTCCACAGTGCCTGAGTTACCCCAGTCAGGCGGCATGGCCATGTACATATCCGCGCCAACGTCCTTGCAGTACTTCGCAAATTTCACAGCGCGGGCAGTACTGTGGAAACGGTCGGCCGCGACGACCATGGAACGCCCCGCCACATGCTCAACCGTTACGCGAGTTACCTCGGCGATTTCCTCATCCGACATGCACAGGTAGTGGCTGTCACCGGCGGTCAGGAGGATTACCTTCTCTTTGTTGGCAATGCTGAAATCCAGCATGTTTCGCAGGCCGTCATAATCAATTTCGCCATCTTCCAGGAAGGGAGTGCTTATCGAACCAGAGGGTCCCGTGAAACATTCCATAGCGTACTGCTTGTCCATCGTTCATTTCCTCGCTCGCCATTTGCGGCGTGCTCTTTCGTGTAACATTTTCTATCGCCGAAAGGCGCTACTCTTCAGTTTCAATCTTGATCGGATGTTCTACTCTTCCCATCAAGCCACAACATTGTGTTCCGGCAGTCGCGCATTCGCACGCTGCGTCGCGAAAATCTGTTATCCATTGGATTGTCATGACACGTATCCTGATGAGTCTTTACATCGTCTTTATATATAGTGTTTTATGCTGAGTGTATTTATTCGAGAAACGCGTTGAATGTCTTTGACGCGATTTCTCGCCCCATCAGCCATGTAGTAAGTTTCCACTGGCCCACTTTGTCACTGAGTGGCTGCCAGAATGTATCTCCAAGGAAGAAACGATATTCGCTGGAGCGGATATATTCTTCTCCGACAAAAGGTGGCGTCATGTCGCCAGAGCTGTCGGGAAACAGAGGATGGTCGATCCGGAACTCCAGCTTTTCGCCCCGTCCCTTCTTGATATTCAGGATATACCCGAACTCAACATCTTCTGCCACAGGGATATCGGTGGTGAACTCGACAAGCTGCGGAAGTTCCTTGCTTGTCTTGTCAAACGGCATGTACTTGCCGTAGCTGACCATCTTTACTTCCGGGTTCTTCCTGGCCATCGCATCATTCGCCCGGTGCATTATTAACGCCTGGGCCTTCGCAGCTCCATTAGTCAAACCTATTGCCAGGCAGCGATCTCACTGCCCAAAATGGTTCCTGTGCAGTGTGTCTACGCCACGACAGCAGTTATGTCAAGCGAGTCATGGCTGAATTCATAAGAAATTCACGATACTTGATTTCACGATTGACACTGAACCCATAGAGAGTTACATAAGCTATCTTTGCATCCGTTAGAACACTCCGCCTGCAAGCGCTGCGGGCACGCACTCTTATAGGAAACCCATGATGGCTATGAAGAAACAGTTGAAGAACATCGGTGGAGTCTGGTCTGCCACCCCCACCCCATTCACATCCAAGATGACAATCGACATGCCCTCGATCAAGCGTCTTGTGGATCACCACCTGCTGCTTGGCGTTCAAGGCTTGTTTCTGGCGGGAACTTGCGGCGAAGGCCCGTGGATGCCCGACGCCCAGAGACGCCAGTTCACTCGCGAAGTTGCCAAGCAAAACAAAGGACGCATGCTGCTGGCGGCCCAGGTAACCGACAACTCCGCTGGACGTATCCTCGCCAACATCGAAATGGCCAAGGAAGACGGCGCGGACATTGCGACTATCGCACCGCCCTACATGGTAATGAGGCCGACTGATGATCGCATCTTCGAAATGTATGAAGAAGCAGTCCGCAAGAGCCCCCTGCCTGTCTGCATCTATGATCGCGGCGTGCATGCACCGACATCGATTTCCAACAAGGCCATCCAAAAGATCTACGACCTGAAAAAGGTCATTATGATCAAGGACAGCTCTGCAGACGATGAGCGAATGAAGATCGCCTTGAAGGCCCGCAAGAAACGTCCCGAACTCAGGCTCCTGGACGGTGATGAGTTCAGGTGCGATCATTACATGGCCGCCGGCTACGATGGACTGCTTGTCGGAGGCGGCATCTTCAACGGATACATGGTCAAGCTCATAAGCGATGCGGTGAAGGAAGGCGACCTGGACAAGGCCGCCAAGATCCAAGCCCGCCTCTGCAAGATTATGTTCAGTGTATTCGGCGGCAAGAAACTTACAACATGGCTGACCGGCCAGAAGCAGCTCATGGTGGAACTCGGCGTATTCTCCACCTCCAAGAGTTACCTGAACCTGCCGATGACCGACAGTTGCATGAAGGCCATCAAACGCGTGGTCGAGAAGGACAGCGATGTGATCTTCTCGAAGAAGTGCCCGCAGAAGGTGTAGCTTCCCACGATTCCGGGCAAACCGGATCGCAAATACAATACGAAAGGCGACGCCCACATCCAGTGAGCGTCGCCTTTTCATTTGTCGATTATCACGTTAAGGGATCAGTCGATCATCTTGTAGAAGATGACCTCGGAGCCGGGCTTCTCCGCCAGTTCCACGTCAACGCCGGCCGCCAGTTCCGCGCCGGTCCCGCTTAGCACTATTCCTGCGTCTGCCCAGGTCAGTTCGTACTTGCGATCTTCCTTCAGGCCCTTCAGCACAAAATTCCCACGTGACAGCGGGCAGTGCTCGCGTCGGAAGAACAACGCAACGCCCTGCTTCATATCCTCGCGCCAGAACTGATATCCACACCAGACGTCCTCATTCGAACATCGCTCGCATAGTTCATAGAAATCCCCAAGCATCAGCGGGCGAATTCTGCGATATTCCGCGAACCGCGCCGCCAGCACAGGCGGATCAAAGTCATCACTGTCAGGATCGAACATCGTGACAACCGCCGACGGAGAAATGCAACTGCGGAAGCGATAAGTGTCTTTGCTGTTTACGCCGGTACCGCTCAGCGGGAAGTACCTGGACAACCCTTGCGTGTGCCCTTGCGAGGCGGCCGGGTTGCTGGCACAGTCGTTTCGCCACAGCGGGATGCTGCGGCTGCACGTTTCGAGATCAATTCGTCTGCCACCGCTGGCGCAGTTGTCTATCAGCAATCCGGGATGCCGGCGCAGAAGCTCGTCCCACATCCAGTACAGGCCCTCAATATGCCGGATTTCCGAGATTCCCCGGCGGTCTGGCGCATCGGCTTTCGCCCAGAAGATATCAGGCCGGAAGTTCATATCCTGCCGGTAGCAAGTCACGTTGCAGTTGGTAACGAACTCGCTCACGATATCAACGAACCACTCGCAGGCTTCGCGCACTCCAAGGTTCAGCAGGGCTTCGCTCTTGCCCTTGGGAATCCAGCCCTCGCGCTCTGCGGTCTGTTCGGCATCGGGCAAGAACAGCCACTCGGGATGCTCCGCCCACGGGTAAGTACCCGGCGACACACGCTCCGGCTCAAACCACAGCACGAAGCCCAGTCCCTTGTCCTTCGCGTACTCGCCGATAGGCTCAAGACCGTTGGGCCACTTCTCCTTCGTCGGCCACCAGTCGCCCACGGTCTGCCCCCAGGGTTTATCCTGTCCGTACCATCCGGCATCCAGCCAATATGTATCCAGCCCAATACCTGCCGCCAGATGTTGATCTATCCACTCCTTCTGGTTTTCCTCGCTACAATCACTCCCGCAGTTGTGCTTAAACCAACTGCACGCGCTCACCATTCCAGTGGGGATTTCGCCGTCAATCTTCGGCGTGTGGTGCTTCAGGATGAATTGGCGGTAAGCGTTACGGGCATCCTCGGCGGGACCGTCAAAATGAAACAAAAGAATCCGCGGCGTGCGAACGGTCTCGCCGGCAAGCAGCTTGAAGTGCACGTGATCCCAGCCTGCCATGAACTGGAGATCCTTCGAATTGGTGCGAATGAACCGCGAATACCAACTACCAGTCCACCCGACAGCGCAAATCAGTGTCGCATCGTCATACTCAATATCGAACGTGGGCATCACGCCGCCGGTTCGCAGGCTGTGTCCGCCGTCGCTGCTCCGTCCGTCAAGGCATCCGATTCGGTAATCATCCCACAGCCACAATCTCTGACGCTGGGGAGTGAAATCCTGTGGGGTGGCAACACTGCCGGTAAGTGTGTTCAGCATGTACTCCTGATCACCTTCGCGAACGATATCCACATCCAGAACGTTGATATCCTCGAGGATCTCAGAATCGCTATCCCCCGTATTGGTCAGATGCAGGACCCACTCAACGGCAGGGAAATCATCGTATTTGACGATCTCCGCTCGAATCAGCACATCAGAGCCGACTATGCGATACTCGCGAGTGATCTCACCCGACTTAGCATCCGACTGGCCCGCAACTGCCTCTATTTCCGCCGGATTTCCGCCGTAGCTCAGTGAGAATGGCACGTCCCCATTTGCACCGGCTAGGCCTTCCCATGCAGACTTCATCACACTCTTCATCTCAAATTCTCCTTCGATGATATCAATGTGTCGTACCATGCCGGGAAACATGTCGACGCTGTCTTATGCATTGGCAGAATACTCAGCCACCGCACAAAATCCACGAAAAAAGAGCGAGATCACAGGAATTGTCGACAATCGCAAGGCTAAGTGCCTTCAAAGCGGGCCACCAGCATCCCCCCGCCCGCCGGCGGCTTTGCGTTGTTTACTGCTGCAGCAGCATTGATTATTTCAACGAAAAGATAAGTTCCCGTGCAATTGGCCCGAATTTAGCGGCATCGCTTAGCGATTGCCCGTCTATGTCCTGCGTTGCCCCGGAGTCCTCTGTTCCCGCAGGTGAAAGTCCCTTTACCTGCGACAGCTTGGATGCTATTCTCCCCTTGGGCGCAAGGATAATCTCGCATAACAAATGCGGATTATTCTGGACACGCATCTCGGGTTAAAACACGGACCATCTCAGGAACAGGAGAAAGGCAAATGCAGCAACTGGAACATCTCGACGCGCTGGTAATCAAGCAGAAGAAGGAATGGGGAGAGATACTCACCGGGTTCGAAACAAGGAATAACTACTCTGTAATGGGTCCGGACGGCAGGGAGCTGTACTATGCTGGCGAAGACAGCAGTTTCCTGAGCAGAATCTTCCTGAAGACCATGCGACCGTTCACCATCGACGTCGTGGGCACCGACGGAACACCCGTGATCCAGATTCGTCGCCCGTTCAGATTCTTCTTCCCGGAAGTCAGCGTGTTCGACACCGATGGCCTGATAATCGGCACGATCAAGAAGCGATTCTCATTCGCCCGCCGGATATACTCAGTGCTCGACTCCAACGGACAGGAAGCCTTCGAACTGTTCGGACCGATGCTGCACCCCTGGACATTCGAGATCAGGGAACGTGGCATGGAGATCGGAAAGATCACCAAGAAATGGAGCGGACTCGGCAAGGAGATATTCACAGATGCAGACAACTTTGGCGTAACTTTCCCGGAAACATGGGATATTCGCACGAAGGCATTGTTCCTTGGCGCAGTATTCCTCATCGACTTCGTGCACTTCGAGAAATCCAATAATAATTGAGCCCCGCAACGCAATCAGCCTGCACCGGCCGATCTGAATGAATTGCAACCAACACGCCTGCCGGACGCCATTGTGTGTCAGGCAGGCGTTTTGTTATCCGGTTGGTCCGTATCCACCCGGCATTCCTCGCACGAACAATCATCGCTGATTGCGGCCTGGCACCTTCTTGCGATCACACGAGCCACAATCGTCCTGGCAATAACCGCCAGCAGATACAGCACGCCCGCCAGTATTATGATCGTCGCACCGGATGGATAGTCCGGACCGTAGCTCAGGGCTATTCCGCCGAAAGTCAGAACCATGCTTATCAGCGTGCCGGCCACCATCATTTGCCAGAGTTTTCGCACAAACTGCCCGCCAGTCGCCACCGGCAGCGTAAGCAACGCAATAACCATCACCACACCCACAACGTTCACCAGCAGCACCACCGTCAATGCCGTCATTGCCAGCAGCAACAGGTAATACGCGTCCACTCGCACACCTCGCGTGCGGGCGAATTCCTCGTCAAAACACACGGCCATGAACTGCCTGTAGAACACCGCCGATACCGCAACTACCGCCACGTCCAACACCGCTATCAGCACCAGCGTGTCCGGCGAGACCATCAGGATATTCCCGAACATATAGTTCATCAGGCCTTGTTGATAGCCCGGAGTCTTCCAGATGAAGAAAACACCAGTGGCCATTCCGACTGCCCAAAGGGCGCTTATGACCGTGTCTTCGCGTTCTTTGCACCTAAGCGAAACCACGCCAATGATCCCCGCAGACAGCAAGGCTGCAAGAACCGCCCCCGTCATAGGGCTTAACCACTCCCATCCGAGCGCTTTGTTGCAGTAGACCGCAGCCCCGATACCACCGAGCACGCAATGCGCTATTCCGCCTGCTACATAAGTAATTCGCCGGGCGACGACATACGTTCCAACCACTCCGCAGGCAATGCTTGCAAGCAAGCCCGCCATAACCGCAGATCGCAAGAACTGGCCGGCAGGGCTGTTCAACGCTTCGAAGAATTCACTCATTTGCCCGCCTCCTGCCCGTGCTCGCAGCAATCGTGATCGTGGCGAACAAGGCGAATGTCACGCCCATACAAATCCCGCATAACGTCGCCGGTAAGTTCCCCAGTAGGATGCACCTCCACCCCACTGCTCACACACACCACCTTTCCCACAGTACCGGAAACAAAGCTGATGTCATGAGTAACCATCACGAGCGTCATCTTCTCATCAAGATGCTGCACAAGATCGTAGAACTCAGCCTCCACGCCTATATCAAGATTGGCCGTGGGCTCATCCATGAGCAGCAACTCCGGACCAACCGCCAACGCACGCGCAATCAGCACGCGTTGCCTCTGCCCGCCTGAAATTGCCGAAAAACTGCGATTCCTCAGATTATATATCCCCACACCAGCCAGTGCATCGGCGGCTGCCCGGCGATCGGACCGACCAAGCAATTTGTCTACAAGCCCGCGTCCAGATCCAAGACCCATTCGTCCCATGAGTACCACATCCATAACCGTTACGGGAAAACGCGGATCGAATTGCGCATGTTGCGGAACATACCCCACTCGCTGCCGGGTACGTTGCGGGATATCGCCCAAAACGCGAAGCGATCCACCCGATGGACTGAGAAGCCCCAACATCAATTTCAGCAACGTAGTCTTGCCACCGCCATTGGGCCCGACAACACAAACACGCTCGCCAGCTTCTATGCGAAGATTCACATCCCGCAGCAATTGCCGCCGATCGTAAGAGAACCACAGGCCCTCGATTTCAACCGCAGGTATATCTGACATCTTTTTGAATCCTTCAAAACAAATGCATATTGCCGGGTAATTACGGTTTCATGGCCTTGGACACCTCGTCGGCTACGTGATGCATATTGACGATATAGTCGCGGGCCAGCGGGTCTATCTCAACCACCACGCCATTGATCTGCTTTGCTATCACCTCGGCAGCCTGCGAAGAAAACTGCGGCTGAACGAAGATCACTCGCACCTTGTCGGCCTGTGCTTTGCGGATTATCTCGACTATCTGTTTGGGCCCCGGCGACTTGCCACCAAGTTCCACTGCTTTCTGCTTCAGGTGGTACTCCATGGCGAAGTATCCGAACGCCGGATGGAATACGTAGAACCGCTTGCCTTTCAGCGGGGCAAGGGCCTCTTTCAGTTTCGCGTCCAGATCGGTCAGATCCTTGAGCAGCTTCCTGAGATTCTGCTGCATCTGCTCTTTGCGGTCAGGCCACACCAAACACAACTCTCCGTAGGTTCGCTTTGCGATCAGCATCGCAATTCTAGGCGACATCCAGACGTGTGGATCGCTTTCTTCCATTTCGATCGGATAGGTATGAGTGTTGCTGGATTCGGCCGTCTGCTCATGAGCATGGGGCGCCATTAGCAGCAATGGCTGACCACTGACAAGATTCACGACCTTAACCCTGCGATATGCCTGAGAGACACGAACCATCAGTTCAGCCTCAAACGGCGACCCGACGGTCAGTAGCAGTTTAGACCAACTCAGCATGGTCATCTGCCTTGGAGTCACCTGGAAAGTATGAGGGTCCTGCCCTGACGGTATTAGCACGCCAACGTCCGTACCCTTGGGCGCGATTCGTTCCACGAAGTACGCCAGTGGTTCTATGGTGACGAAGACATTCGGAACGTCGGGCCGCTCTGAAGCGTTATCTTTACCCGAACACCCCATCAGACTCATCACACACAATAGACACGCAAGCAACAATCGCATTCGATACACTCCATTATCGCCAAACGCAAAATGTCCAACTCCGCACACGCACACGCGGCCACACAAAACCCGATTCAATTGTACCGCCCGATTCGCCGCTCAGCCTATATATACGCGGGTGGATTAGCGATTCTACGCTTCCATCGCCGCATCCAGAGCAGCTACCGCACCGCCCAGGCACGTAACATGCGAGTCAATCTCGCTGACGTGTATCTCAAGGTCTTCCAGAATATCCGGCAGCGTACTCAAACGCACAGTGCGAATAAGCTCTTGGACCGCGGGCTCGCCAGCGGCACGTATCGAGCTGTCAAACATCACCACGTCAGGGTCCAGCGTATTGACAAGCCCGCCAACCGCACGCCCCAGATACTTGAATGCGTCCTGCACAATCCGCTCAGCCAGCCTGTCTCCCCCGGCCGCAGCGGCAAGCACCGCCGCTCCATCCGGCTCGCCCGTGAGTGAACTTCCGCCCCTGCCGCCCGCAATCGCCACAGCCGCCGCCCGCGCAATAGCAGGCATCGCCGCGACAGCCTCAAGACATCCGGTGAAACCACACGAACACGGGATAGTACGGTCGGTTACCACCGTGTGCCCGAATTCTCCAGCAAGCCCGGCCTTGCCTGCCACGTATTGCCCTTCCAGCTTCAGGGATACTCCCACACCAAGTCCGTATTTCACATAAACCACGTTCTGTGCGACACCCTTAAGTTCCAAGCGGTCTATCGCATGGATCTGCGCTACGCTGCCGCCGATCAAACAGACAGGCAATCCGAACTCCTTTTCGAGCCACTCCACAATCGGAACGCCCTGCCATGCCGCAAGCGTTGACGAACGGAGCGAGACGCCCTTTGCGGAATTCACAATTCCAGGATCAAGCGCAGCAAGCGCCAGGCACTCGCCCACGCCATCGGGCACCTCCTGCTGCAATTGACGCGTAAAATCGCAAATCTCACCGAATACCTCCTGCTTCGACGAATCTCGCGGGTCAACATGGCGTTCCGTAGTAGCCAACACGTTATACGCCGCATCCAGAACGCAACCCGCCAGCATATTCGCATCGTAACTTACCGAAATACACTGCCCCACAGCAGACGAAATGCACAGGCCGGGTTTGCGCCGACGCCCAACGGTATCCCCGTGACGAAGCTCTATCAGCACGCCTCGCTCAACCAGCGGGCCAACAGTCCGTGAGATTGCCTGCAACGCCAACCCAGACTTGCTCGCGACGCGGCTTCGAGATATCGGAGCATGGTCTCTTACCACCTTCAGGACGGTGGATTCGCTTCCATTCAAAGCAAGTTTCCGAATTCCCATATTATGGCTTGACAAGTCTGCACCTCCGCAATAATCTCACTATCGACGCTAGTGTTAACATGTGTTTACCTATGCGAATTGCTGTGATCGTGGCTATGCTATAATAGCAGATAAGGAAACTACTCATGCTGGCATACGTTACAGACGAACACGTGCAGCAACACCTGAATGACCATGACCTCAACTGTTGGGAGGTCTACCTGGAAGAAATCACAGGCCTGCTCGGATGTCACTCCTGTGTATTATCACTCAAAGACCTTCCCCATATCAATGATCTTACTGACATTACCGCGCTGATAATCTCCCGCCAGAGCGGAAGTAATCTCTCGCCCGCCAATGTCCTCTGCAATGGAACTGCCGCCACGCATGAAGTCAAAGCGGAGTTCGGAAGCACGGTAAGCAAGAATGGGGACTGTGCCGATCCCCATGTAAATCGGGCTCGGGACTTTTTGGGTAGATTTCGAACGACCCCTACAAGACATCGTTCATAGAACCCCTTCGGAAGCCCTGCAAATCCAGCGTTACGTAGGCGTAACCCAACTCCTTGAGCTTCGTCGTGATGGTATTGCACTGCCTGACGGCGGAATCGAAATCGGTAGGCTTGACCTCTATGCGTGCGATATCGCCATGATCGCGAAGGCGAAATTCCACGAACCCCAGCGAACGCAAAAACTGTTCACCCTGCGTGATGCGGCTGAGCTTTTCGGGTGTTATCGGCTGACCGTAGGGTATGCGGCTTGCCAGGCACGCTGCCGACAGTGCATCCCACGTCGGCAGGCCCATCTCGCGTGATATCTGGCGGATTTCCGGTTTGGTAAGCCCTGCTGCCATCAGCGGCCGGGCTGCCCCCATCTCCTGCCCTGCCCTCAACCCTGGGCGAAAATCACCCGTATCGTCAGCATTTGCTCCGGTGGCTATGGCGGCCAGGCCGCGTGAGCAGGCAATCCGGCGAAGTTCAATTAGCAGGCCCTTCTTGCAGTGGTAGCACTTTTCGGGCGGGTTCGAGGTGAACTTGGGATTGTTCATCTCCTCGGCCTGGATAGTAACCAGTTCCACGCCGATCTTGCCTGCAAGACGCACGGCATCTTCGTACTCGGCGGGTGGATGAATTTGCGAAACGCCCGTAACTGCCAGCACGCTTTCCGGGCCGAGCGTTTCCACAGCCAGCGCAAGCAGCAGCGTGCTATCCACACCGCCGGAAAACGCTACCGCTATACTGCCCAAGTCGCCAATGATCCGACGACACTCTTCAACCTTGGATTGAGTTGTCTGATCCGTCAAGCTCTCGTCCTCCTGCTGATTTCGCAGCCCCAATCCGCATCCGGTATTTCACAAGCGATTCCTGTGCTACTGGCCGCTGCCGCTGAGTGCTCCGGTTTGAACCGTGTTGGTGCGACGATTCCAGATGAACGAGGGACTCGTAACCTGGGACTCGCCCTCATCGCCGGTATCTACAAGCATGGCGTCGCCTTCTGGATGCCCCTTGCGATATCCCCATGCCTGCAGAAGCTCATCTCTACCGTTGTAGAGCAAACGCTGCGCTGTGATTGTTTTCGTCCCGTCAGTCAACTGAACGTCTCCGGTGGCTTTGAAAAGCTCCAAAGCTCCCACACGTGGCCCGGAAGCCACCGGACCAGTTGGCTTGAGGAACCATACGTACATCTCATCACATATAAGCTCGCTGTTCCTCCCATCGGGAACGGACAGCCCAGCAGGCCACGGTGGCGTCTTCACCTTCAGGGCGGTAATCATTGCCTCGGCATGCTTGCCGCTCTTATGTCTCATGAGAACCTGACCCTTCATGTCAGCCACATAGCCTTGCTTACCATCGGCATCCTGGCTGAGTTCCATCGAGTCGGCCCAGGTGAACACAGTGATGGAAGGTCGCTCCATTTTCTTGCTATCCGCCTGATCGGCTTTGTCTGCCTTCTTGACCTCACGCTTAGCTGGACGATAGTCCTCAGAAAACATCTTCCCTGCCGTCGGCACATTCATGCGTCCGGTATCGCGGTTGTATACCAGCTTTCCGCCCTCGAGACGCATCCGCCTGAGGATACGACCTTGCGGATCCACTTCAGTCCCGAGCAGATTCACGTTTCCGGCGGCATCCATTTTTACCAAATCAAAACTGGAGTAGTCCACGCTATCCAAACCTGCCGAACTCTTCTTCTCAGCGAGCTTTGGGGAAGTGGCGTCTTTGCCATTCGATGCTGACTTGGTCGTACTGTCGGCCGTGCTTTTCGCAGGTTTGGCCGGCTTGGGCTTCTTGCGGAAGTCCACAGTCAGCTTGTCACTATGAAGATGGCTTCCACCGGTAACTACTTTGACATTGCCTGTGAACGTAGCCTGACTCTGATTCGGGCTGGCTGCCAAGTTCACCATCTTAGGATAGAAGCTCATCTTGCTAGCCCAGGTAATCGTGATCGGCGTGAGAGTATCTGTCTTCACACCATTGAGATCCCTGTCGGTCTCGAAATCCAATTGGCCAGCGCCGTCAACATCAACATACTGGAGGAATCCCTTCTTGGTCTCGCCCTTGGCGTTTGCTTCAAATACGTGCTCTTTCTGCGACATGTGTATCATCTGGGCAGACATCTTATCGGTACCGCTGGAGACCGTCGCGAGCTTGCCGGGCTTGCCATACAGGGTTGCATCTTCCTTGATTGCATCGGCAACAAGCCGATCACCGGTGGCCTCTATATCCTTGCCGCCCTTCTTGTCAGTAAGACGAACGTTGCCCTTTGCCTCAATGGTTTCCGGATCAACCTTGCCGCCAAACTGCGCAGCGATTGATGACTCAGCCTTCTCTGCATCTTTGTCTTCTTCAGCGGTATTCGCATCTTTGCTATCTGTGTCTGGCTTCTTGGGAACGAAGGTAACGGTAATCTCATCTGCGTTGGTGGTTTGCTCACCTCTCACGGCGGAAGCGTTGCCTGTGACGATTGCCTTTGCCAGATGTGATCGCAGACCGCCATCGTCGGCTTTCATCTCCAGGCGTACCTTATTGCCCCCAACGGTATCGCCCGTCTTACGCTCCCGAAAATGCACGTCACCTTCAAACTCCACTTCGGTCAGAACGAATCGCTTCCGTCCCTGGCCCGGCAACATTCCATCGAACTTGGCGTCCTTGGCATCCTTGGCTGTTTCCCCGAGCGTAACGGTGTCAAACCTAATGGCAACTGACTTTGACCACTGGGCAACTGCGTCAGCAGAATCAGCGGAACAAGTGACATCTTCTTGGGGAGCTTCCGGCTGGGTGGATACGGTCTTGCCTGCGGGTCGCGAGGCCCATCTCCGCATGCTTCCCTTTCCCGTCAGATCAGCGGTTCCTGTTTGATCGAACTTGATGGTTCCGCACGTGATTTCAGTTCTGTCGCCCTCGTCTATGGATACGATCCGAGCGGGGATATCCTCACCATCCAACGGCGTGCCGGTCAGCTTGGCGTAATCCTTGCTGCCCAGAATCGTACCTTGCTGCTTGGCATTGTCATACGAAAAGCTGCGACAGTAGACCGTTGACTCCGCGCTGGATAACTTCAGATTCTTGCCATTGGCTGAGACTGTGTAGTTCTTCCTGTCTGGTTTAGCTGCCCGGCCGGTTGGTCTGAGGACGAGCGGTCCATCCCAAAGCACCACAAGCGGCTTGGACTTTGCGATCTTGGCTGAGGTGGTGGCGGTGGTGGCAGACGAGGAATCGGTCTTTCCCTTAGCCGATGCTTTGGGTTTGCCATTTTGCCGATCTACCAAGCTCTTCCTGCTCCGCTCGGAATTAAACTGGAAGGTCACCGTCAGTTGGTCAGCCCCGGTGAGGCGACTATCTTCATTAAAGGCTTCCACAGTTCTGGCGCCGGCATTGAATGTGGCGGTATACTCATTGAGGCGATCAGGTTTGGCGTCAGCGTCAGGGGCGGACGTAGTTGCAATTGCTTCTGCGGGAGCCGTTGAAGTCTTTGCGAGCTTGGTATTGCTGGCTGACGGTGGCGAAAGCGGATCGCCTTGGCCCCCAAGGCTGAATATCTCCATCCTCTCGCCGTGTTCGATCCGCAGCACCTGCAACTGGCGAGGTTCTTCGGTCCACCGCAGCAACAGGCCGGTTCCGGTAATATTGGCCTCTGTGGCCATCACGCGAACTTTGCTTTCCGACGTAATCTCAAGATTCGCGTTGGAGAACTTCACATCATCCATGTATATCTTGATAACGTTCTCGCGCTGCTCAAGCGGGATTGCGTCGAGATTTCTATCGTTGCGATGCTCGTCCGTATCGCGATCTATAAACATCTTCACATTGTCCGACAGGCTTCCCTCCTGAACGACCGTACGCCCCACGATTTCCTCCGCCGCTACCTCGCCGTGATCGGCTATGATGATTACCCTCTCACCGTTCTTGAGGTAAATGGTTACGCGAGGATCTTGGAGCACATACATTCCGTCATCGCGTTTATGCCACTTCCGCACGTAGTACGTTCGCCGCAGCCGCCCGGTGAATTCGTCGCGATCTTCAGACCATAGCCTTTCACCGCCAGTCACTTCCGGATCCTCACCCACAGCCCGGTTCCCCAGTGGTCTGTCGGGCGAACCGGTATCCACATAATCATTCGCCATGCGATCGGTCAATCTCGGTCCGAACAGTTGGTACAGGAGTATCACCGCAAGAACCGCCAGAAACGTTCCCACCAGCAGCAGTATTTGTCGCTTCATCTGGCCGACTCCTCGTCGTCGTGGTTTATGCAGGGTATGTATCGTTCCATGATTTGCGTCCACTTGCCGGTGGCTTTAAGGATGTATTCCACCACCTCGCGTACGCATCCATCGCCACCCTTGCTTTGGGTTACGTAGTCGGCGATTTCCTTCAACTCGTCAACCGCATCGCCCACTGCCGTGGCAAAACCGCACACCCGCGCCAGTGGAATATCCATCAAGTCATCCCCGATAACGCCCGCCTGATCCGCAGACAGGCCGAACTCGTCCAGAATTTCCATAAGTGCAGGCAGCTTATCCTTAACGTGCAGGCGAACTGCATCCACGCCAAGCTCGGCTGCTCGGCGTTTGACTGCCTCGGAAGGCCGGCCGGAGATAATCGCCAGCTTTCCGCCCGCTCGCTGCCAGTACTTCATGCCCGAACCGTCTCGCACGGAGAACGATTTGAACTCGTCGCCGGAATTGCTCATGTAGATTTTACCGTCAGTCATCACGCCATCTACGTCGAGCACCAACAGTTTGATCCCGCTCAGATCGGTCTTGTTCATTTTCTGTAAGTCCATAAGTTCCAGATTCTACAGGAACAACGACACCAAAAGAAGCGCCGCGTGCGGATTGCATTATGGCTTGTGTAACAATGCCGGGTCAAGTAAAACGGTGGCATGGGAATTTTCTCCGGAATGTCGATTACCGATGTGATGATGATAGCTCCGTTGCTGCTATTCAGCCTCACGATTCACGAATACGCCCACGCGAGGACCGCCCTGCACTTTGGCGACCCCACCGCCCGAAATATGGGCCGCGTGACACTTAACCCGTTGGCACATCTAGACCTAATGGGCACCATTGCCATTTTGCTTATTGGTTTTGGATGGGCGAAGCCAGTTCCGGTGAACCCTGCGAACCTATATCCACGCAAGATTGGAGATATTGCCGTATCTCTAGCCGGCCCGGCCAGCAACCTGATGCTTGCCGTTATTTGTGGCATCATGATACGAATATCGACATACGTGTTCACCGGCGATTCTGCAACCATCATTGCCATTAAGGATACGCTGGTCCTATGCACTATTATCAATTGCGCCCTGGCGATATTCAATCTCATTCCACTGTTCCCGCTGGACGGCCACCACATAATGCGGGAACTTCTGCCAGCACATAAGCAATACAGCTTCATGATGTTCCAGGTGAAATACGGCCAGATTATCTTGCTGGCGCTTATTTTCGTTCCCCGGCTCGCCGGCGACAACTTCCCCAACCCTCTTGGATATGCCATAGGCAGCATACTCATACCCCTCGTATCCCAGATCATCGGCCGGTATTGACCAGATAGCTCACACTACTTGCCCCGCCTGCTGAGATATCCCGACTTGGTTAAAAGAACACTAAGTTCTTTCGCATCCTGAAGCTGCAATTGACTCTGACGCTGTGGCGCGTAAAATCAATTCCGTGAAATGCTTGCATAACCACAAATGGTTGTTTGCCCTGGCGATTGTGCTGGCCACTGCGCCAACGCATACGGCGATGTGCGCAACCACGCAGCCGGCGGACGATCCAGCCACCCGCCCGGCAGAAAACGTATCCGCAATGGCTATCGAACTGTCCGAAGGCGAGAAGACCGTCTTGGCGGTCGTTCGCGATGGCACTGCGGACATTGACGAGTCCGCCTTCTGGAAGATGCTGAACCGAGCCGACCAGCTTGCCGCCAGCCGGGATGCTTCCAAGGCCGAGCTTGCCGATCTGGACTCCCCATCCACCGCAAACATGCTGACGGCCCCTGCCCACTACCGGGCGCAGAAGATCCGCCTGACAGTGCGAATATACACCTGCAACAAGCTCGTCAGCGGCACGCGCAGCTCGCCGGCGAGGCGAGATTGGCCCGCCGGCAGGGAATACTGGTACATGACCGGTTCCATCGTTCGCAGCGGCGGTCCCCAAGGCGCAGAAGAAACGCTGATGATCTACTCTGCCGCAGACCCGGCCGACCTTCTCGGCAAACCAACCAGCGTGGGTGAAAGCGGGCAGCGTTTTGCAGGCGTACAACTGACCATTGCAGCCATCTTCTACAAGACACGCCTCGCCCAGCCGCGAGTGCCTGAAGAGGCTGCGCGTGACTATCCCCTCGTGCTGGCTTATTATCTTGAGATTGATCACAAGCCCACCGGCGCACCGTGGCAACTGCCGGCTGTGATTGTCGGATTGATGGTGGTGCTTATTGTGGTTTTCGCGAGGCTTCGCAGAAAAGTGAAGACAATGAAGCGGGCGCAGCACCCTGCGATCCAGCGAGTTGCAGATTCTTTCGGGCAGGCGGAAACCAGCGACGATGAGCCTGCCCCCGACGAGGCCGAAAGCGATATAGACCCGGATCTTGTATCTGCCGTTCGCAAATGGCATGAGGACCAGCATGATCGACCCGAGGAATGACAGAATATGAACACCCAAACAGTAAACGTTGATCTCGGCGACAGGAGCTATAAGGTTCACATAGGCGCTGGTCTGCTGGATTCGATTGGCACACTGGCCGCCGGCACGGTTGCGCCCTGCCGATGTGCCGTGATGGTCGATTCGGCCATATCCAGGCTGTACGCCGACCGGGCGATGGAGTCGCTCAAGTCGGCCGGCTTTTCGCCCGTCCTGATCCAGGTTCCCACTGGCGAAGCCAACAAGACTGTCGACACGTTTAGCCACCTTCTGGACGAACTGTTCGCTATAACTCCCGCAATAGACCGCGGAACTGTTGTGTTCGCTCTTGGTGGAGGAGTTACCGGCGACATGTGCGGATACGCCGCCGCCAGCGCACTTCGCGGCCTGCAATGGTTCCAGGTGCCCACTACGCTACTGGCTGATGTGGATTCGTCGGTCGGCGGTAAGACGGGTATCAATCACCCGGTCGGCAAGAATCTTATCGGAGCATTCCATCAGCCGGCGGCCGTTTTCGCAGACGTGGAGACGCTCAAGAGCCTCCCGACAGACGAGATTCGCAACGGGCTTGGCGAATGCGTAAAGCACGCGGTGATTCGCGATGCGACCCTCCTCGACTTCATACAGACCAACGCACAAGCCATTCTTGATTGCGACAGCGAGATAATGTGTGACCTGGTAGCCCGCAACGTGGCTATCAAAGCTCAGGTGGTGGCAGCCGATGAACGGGAGGCTGGCGTAAGGGCACACCTGAACTTCGGGCACACCATCGGCCACGCTATTGAGTCACTGGCGGGATACGGCGTGATCTCGCACGGGCAGGGAGTTTCGCTGGGCATGGTGGCTGCGGGGCAGATGGCGGTGGATCGTGGCCTGATAGGTTCTGATGTGCAGAGCAGGATAAAGACGCAACTGCAAGCCGTTGGTCTGCCCGTATCCAGGAGCGGGCTGGACTCCGACGAGATATGGCGAATCATGCAGCATGACAAGAAAGCCCGCGGCGGGAAGGTGAAGATGGTCTTGCCCTTGGAATTGGGCAAGGTTGAGATATATGATGACATAACCGCCGGCGAAGCGGCAGCGGCTGTGGCTGCTCTTAAACCGTAGTCAACTGCGGCAAGAAGTTCGAAGAATTCTTCCTGATAGCTACACAACTCGCCCCGTTGACACGACCTGATCGCATTTGTCGGTGTTCCATTAAGAATTCAAAACAATTGGCGTTTGTAAGTGTATGTGGATACAGTTGCAGGCAGCAATTGCAGAAGGAACTGCCTTGAAGAAAGAATCGTGTAATATTGATCTGGGCGTCGACATATGCGGCGTGAAGCTCGCCAGTCCGCTTATGACCGCCAGCGGAACTTGTGGGTATGCCAACGAATACGGTGATTTCGTGGACCTGCATACGCTTGGCGCGTTCGTGACAAAATCCATCAGCCAGAGTCCCCGCACAGGCAACCCCTACCAGCGAATAGTGGAAACGCGGGCAGGGATGATAAACGCCATCGGTTTGGCGAATGTCGGGCTTGAGGTCTTCATCGAGGAGAAGGTCCCCCAGCTCGAAGCCCTTGGTTTGCCTGTCTTCGTGAACGTGGCAGGCACTACCATCGACGACTACGTGGCGGTGGCGGATGCCCTCGAAAAAGTGGATGTGGTCAAGGGCATTGAGTTGAATATCTCATGTCCAAATGTGAAGGCAGGCGGAATACAGTTCGGTACGGATCCCTCGCAAGTAGGTAAGATAACGCAGGCACTCAGAGATGTTTGCAAAAGAAACATACTGATTGTGAAACTGTCGCCGAACGTTACGGATATCTCTGAGATGGCCTGCGCTGCCGTCGAAGCCGGAGCCGATGCGCTGAGCATGATCAATACCCTCACGGCGATGGTTATCGATGTCGAAAAACGCCGCCCCGTGCTGGCAAACCAGACTGGCGGGCTCAGCGGTCCTGCGATTCACCCTGTGGCAGTTCACATGGTCCACAAGGTGTATACGCAAGTAGCCAAGGCTGCCGGAGTACCCATTATCGCAATGGGTGGAATCCAAAACGCCACCGACGCGATCGAGTTCCTGCTTGCCGGCGGGACCGGGCTAGCTGTCGGAACCGCGCTTTTCGTCGATCCGGGATGCCTCGTAAGAATACGAGACGGCATCCGGGATTATCTCGAGAAACACGGGCACTCGAGCATCACCGAGATAATTGGAGCGTTAGAAACCGAAAACTGACGATGTCACTCAGATGAGTCCGCCGCCAGATGCAGGCATAGATGGCAAAAACTCCGCCTGTTTGCGGATAGGGCTTTCCGCAACGCGGCCGCAGCGCCTAGAATAGATAGGCCATTGACCTGTTTTCACCAAATGGGGAATGCAATATGAAAGTTTTTATGCTGGGCTGGGAATTTCCGCCACACATAAGCGGTGGACTTGGTACTGCGTGCCACGGGCTTACGAAAGGCCTGGACGAGCTGGGCGTCGAAGTCAGCTTCGTCCTGCCCACTTCGGTCCCCGTGTCGCAAGCGGGCAATGTGAACCTGCGAAGCCCCACAACCCTGGCACAATTAGCGGACGCAGTCGGCGGGATTAACGACGAAACAACAGTAAACCAACATGGCGCAGTGCTTGACGTGAGCCAACATCCGTTCGAACACGTTGAACTGCATCAGGTTTCCGCCATGCTCCAGCCGTATGCAAATCCGGAAACATCCGAATCCATCATGCAAGTCCTGCGAGAGCAGCGTTGCAAGCTGCTTGCGAACACCGAGACGGACAATGCCGACAGCGAAACCGGACAAGAGGAAGAAACATCCGACGATATCGACTGCGGACAACCGGACAATTACGAAGGCGATCTGTTGTCCCAGATTCACAGGTATGCCCGTCTTTCGGTTGAACTTGCCAAACGCGAGAGTTTTGACGTGGTCCATGCACATGACTGGATGACATTCCCCGCAGGGCAGGCCGTGGCAGCGGCCACTGGCAAACCGCTTATAGTGCACGTGCATTCAACAGAGTTCGATCGCTCCGGGCAGAACATCAATCAGAACGTTTACGATATCGAGCGTGCCGGCATGCATTGCGCCCGACGTGTTATTTGTGTGAGTCACCTGACCCGCACCACCGTTATTACGCGCTATGGCGTGCCTGCGGAAGACGTTGAGGTGGTGTATAACGCTGTCGAACTGACCAACGGACACAAGTTTGCGACAACTCCGATCAAGCGGAACGAGAAAATCGTTCTATTTTTAGGCAGGGTCACGATGCAAAAGGGCCCCGAATACTTCCTGCAGGCCGCCAAAAAGGTTATCCAGAAGTACGATAAGGTGCGTTTCGTGATTGCGGGCAGCGGGGATATGATCGAACAGTGCATTCGTCTGGCTGCGGACCTTGAGCTGGGCAGATACGTCACATTCACCGGTTTCCTGCAGGGCGACGATGTGTCTCGCGTGTTCCAGATGGCAGACCTTTATGTTATGCCCAGCGTTTCGGAACCGTTCGGTATCGCGCCGCTGGAGGCATTGTCGCATGATGTGCCGGTAATCATCTCCAAGCAATCCGGGGTCTCGGAAGTGCTCACGCACGTGCTCAAGGTCGATTTCTGGGACACCTCCGAGATGGCCAATAAGATACTGGCCGTCTTGAGGCACCCGCCACTCCAGAAAACTCTCCGCCAGCACGGACAGATCGAGGTAACGAGACTGTCATGGAAGGATAGCGCTTCACAGATCAAGAATATCTACGAAAAGGTTACAATGGGATAATCGACCATCGTAGTCGTGTGCGATAAATTTTCCTGGCGCCACGTTACTCCTTTGTGTATAGTAACTTATGAACCTTAATCCTTTAGGAGATAAGTCATGGAAGACAAACGGGTTACTGCAGGCGAGTTGGAGGCGGCAATGTCGGGAGAACTGAAGCATTTATTTGTCGAAGTTGCTGAAGCGATGAACTCGGCTAAACCTGGCCGGATCATCGCAGACAGCGAAGAACCGGTCAGAGATGCGAGCAGTGAGTTTCGTCAGCGGCTTTACGAGAAAGCTCTCGGCCTCTTGCAGAGTAAGCAGGAGGCTTTTTCCCCCTCGCCAGAGCGGACTGAGAAACAAAGGTAAGCAGCCTACGACTCATCAGACCATCAACGGGCGTGTTCGTGTTAGTCGCACTATCTATTGGTCTTTCGAGCGTGGGACAGTGATTCCGGCTGATCACTGGTTGGGCATTACCGTTCATCGCTTCAGCCCGGGCGTTCGCGAGATGTGTTGTCGCGAGTCATTGCATTGTTCGTTCGAAGTCGCGGGTGCGAATCTGTCTCGGCTGGCACAGTTATCGCTCAGCGAGGGGACAGTGCGAACGATTGTGGAAAACCAGGGCAAGATTGTTTTGGCTGAGCAACGTAGCGGATCGTTGCGTCCTGGCTTCACTTCGGCAGATTGCACGGACCAGACATTGATTACCGGGACTGACGGGGTGATGGTTCCGTTGGTTACCGAAGAGCAGAAGCGAAAGCGTCGTCAGACGGAGGTAGCCAAGCGTACGCGGCAAGGTCGTCGTTCGACATCCCGGCCTGGTCGTCCAAAACGAGGAAGCGATGGTTCATACAAGGAATTCAAGATATTGTCCTTCTACGACCCGGACAAGAAGCACTGTCACGTGGTAGGCACAGCCGGGGATCATAAGGCATTGGGCCGTCTGATGCGTCGCGAAGCTGGCCGCCTTGAACTGGGCGAAGCGAAGGTCAAGTACGCAGTGACGGACGGTGCGCCGTGGATCGCCCATCAATATCGGCAACAGCTTCCGATGTTGGACGAGCACATTTTGGACTACTACCATTTGAAGGAGCATGTGGTCCTGACAAGCCATGCGTTATATGGCGAGGGGACGGTCAAGGCCCAGGCTTGGCGAGATGATATGTTGGGATATGTGTGGACGCAGGGTTCGCTGGCGATGTTGGATAAGTTGGGCAATTATCTCCGCCGCCATCGTAGCGGCCCGAAACGCAAAGTGTTGGAATCATTGCGTGAGTATCTGGGCAAGCGTGTATCGATGACGGATTATCCGGCGTTCCGTGAGTTGGGCTACGACTGCGGTTCTGGCCCGACCGAATCTCTGTGCGGCACACTGACGAATCGGTTAAAAGGATCGGGCATGAAATGGGATACGGATAACGCCGAGTCGATAATGGCTCTCGCGAGCATCTACCACAGTGGCCTATGGCGCAGCTACTGGAAGGCCCAAACGACCGCAGCATAAGCCTGCCATGAAAATTACTCGTACACTCGTAGTCTTACCACACGCGAGAACGTGGAGATTATCTGGACACTTTGGTATCCTTGGGTGTAACTTGGGTGGAATGCAAGGGTATGAGCAACATTGCAGGCCATGGCCGACAATCGGCAAATGGATTTGCCCAGAGGACCGCGAAAGGCTGCAAAGACAATGGCATCAGTAGTGTTTTATTTCCAGGTCCACCAACCGTACAGGCTTCGGCGTTACAGCATCTTCGACAGTGGTACCAACTACTTCGATCAGGAGCATAACAAGGAAATCTGTAACAAAGTCGCAGACAAGTGCTACATTCCCACCAACCGCACCATGAAGGAACTCATCGATCGTCACCAGGGAAAGTTCCGCATCTCCTATTCTCTAACGGGAACGGTGATCGAGCAGTTCAAGCAGTGGCGGCCTGACGTTCTCGATAGCTTTAGAGCCCTCGCCGACACCGGATGCGTCGAATTTATCGCTGAAACCTACTACCACAGTCTGGCGTTTCTGTACAATCGTGACGAGTTCATTCGCCAAACCGAGGCCCACCGCCAGCTCATGATGGACCTGTTCGGCCAAGCCCCCCGGATATTCCGTAATACCGAACTGACCTACAACAACGACGTAGCCCAAGTAGTTGAGGAAATGGGTTACGATGCGATCCTTACCGAAGGCGCAGACCATATTCTTGGATATCGAAGCCCAAACTTTATCTACAATCCGCCCAACTGCACCAAACTGAGAATCCTGCTGAAAAACTACCGCCTTAGCGACGATATCGCATTCAGGTTCTCCAACCAGGCGTGGAAAGAGTGGCCTCTCAATGCAGATCGGTTCGCACACTGGGTGAACCAGATCAACGGTAACGGTTATGTCTGCAACCTGTTCATGGACTATGAAACATTCGGAGAACACCAATGGGCCGACACGGGCATATTTGAATTCCTTGACGCCCTGCCCGACGCCATCCTGGCAAACGGCAACAATGATTTTCTGACTGTCTCACAAGCGGTAGACAGGTACCCTTGTGTGGGCGAGATGGACGTACCGCACATGATATCATGGGCAGATACAGAGCGGGATATATCTGCATGGCTTGGTAACAGCATGCAGGCCAATGCACTCAATGAAATCTACAGGCTCGCCGAGGATGTTCTGCAAAGTGGCGATATTGAACTAATCAGCGACTGGCGAAAGCTCCAAACTTCTGACCACTTCTACTATATGTGCACCAAGTGGTTCGCCGACGGCGACGTACACAAGTATTTCAACCCCTACGAATCCCCCTACGACGCCTACATCAACTACGTCAATATTTTGGACAGTATCCAGAACCGCCTGAAGGTTTCAGGAATTACTGCCTGAGCATCTTACATGGAAACATACGAGGTAACCGTAAAGGTCGAATTCACGGCAAGTCACCAGTTGCCATTGCCCGACGGGAACACCGAACAGGCACATTGGCACACATGGGATGCTTCAGCCACTTTTCGAGGCCAGCAACTGGATGGCTCCATGGGGGTGCTTATCGACTTTCTTCAAGTCCGGGATGCACTTGACGTGATTGTTGGAGAATATGCTTCGAAAAGCCTGAACACCCACGAGGATTTTGCCACCGCCCCGCCATCTGCCGAACTTGTCGCCCGGGCGATAGGCCAGCGACTGGCTGGAATGCTAGGCCCCCAGCCGCCCCTTTACAGGCTCAGCATCACCGAAGCCCCCGGCTGCCAAGCCGCTTATTACCCGCAAGGATTCCACGCGTAATGCACACGAAGAAATGCAGGTGTAATTAGGCTGCGACTTCTTATGATTTGGACGTCATTACGCTGTGGTGGAAGCTACCCGCAAAGCCACCCGAAAAAGCCCGGCGAAACAGCAAGCGGCAAGCCGTAGGCGAAGACGGACACGTATGACCTGATTCCGCGCAAGAGAACGCCCCGCAGTTTCCCACGGGGCGTTGGTGGTCGAATAATATAATCAGGTCAGGCGCTGCGACGACGAAGCAGTGCCATCCCGCCGATAGACAAAAGCCCCAGCGTCATCGGTTCAGGAGTAGTGTACGTATACGTGAGTTGGCCGCCTGGCAATGTCTCATAATTAAAGTGCAGCAGATCAGTGGTCAGATCAGGGCTCCCAGGGGCAGGGGAGGTACCCGAGGATGACCTGTCATAGGAAAAAACGACCTCTAGATTTCCGATACCCACGAAACCATTAAGGTCAACTGACAAATCTTTCGAGGAATCAAAATTATCGGAGGAAATACCTGCGCCAGACTGAGAGTCAAGCGTTACGGTGATCGCTTCACCGGCAATTACCTGCAACCCGGCACTTATTTGTGAGCCAAATTTGGGAGCGTCAATCCCGAATTTGCCAAGGATATCAACTTTCACTTTTTCCGAGGCCTCGATTAAAAACGGCCAAGAAGAACTTCCATTGTGAAAAAGAGTCAACAAAGCTCCAAAGGGAGTTAGGTCAATTTCCAGCGTCACTTTGTCCAGAGCCCCCAGTGAGCCGTCAAACATCGGAACGTACGGACTGTTCACATCGTAGGCATGTGTCTGCGTCTCAACAATTCCCGCTGATGCGGCAGAAAAACACGACATACACACCACCGCAGCGCAGACGGTGCGGCCCATCCAGTTAATTCGAAGCATAGTATCCCTCTTACCCAAAGTACGACAGCGAACAACCCCATGACACCCTGTGTGCCGTGCGAGCCATACGCCTTCACACTGCATCCCTCTCAACCAGAGCCTCTTATAGATAAATATCAAGCAGCCACCAGTTAAATCGTAACTGTAGTGTCAACCTCTTTCATAGTTGTGTCAAGCACAATTCGAATAACCGCGATAATTAGGGACGGTGCCTTATTTAATTCGCCGGCGAGCGGATTCACATTTG
>CBDUQP010000007.1:0-50019 GCA_965369385.1 uncultured Phycisphaerales bacterium | reverse complement strand
AGTTTCTGCCTTCAACATGTCACGACTAAGCCGCAGGCGGCGACGGAAGCTGCCACAAGAATTGATGACAACTCACGTTATCTGCCGCCAGAGAAGCATCTCGCACACGTGTGGATTTCTCCCTTTGTTTTGCTAAACATTTGCTCGCTCTTGCTGTATAATTTGGATAAATGCGTTTAGGATCTCAGGCGGCTTGTCATATCTGCGGCCAAACAGGCGTATCCATTTGTCTCATCAGACTCTGTGTACACAATTTTAGTATTCGACATTACAGTGCTTAACAATGCGGAGGCGAAATGTCTCAGATAAGCTCTACGTGTCCATCTTGTGGAATTGAGTTGGCAATCCCCGCCGGCTGCCAGGCGAAGAGAGCCAAGTGTGCCGCGTGCGGAGCGGCTTTCGCCCTGGCGGAGCTGTTGAGCGACGAATCTGCACATACCGCCGAGATCGCCGATTGGCTCAATGATAACTCGGCCGCTGGGGCTCTGGCACCCAAACAAGACAACTACACACCCCATCGCCAAGCGCAGGTGCAGGTCCCCACCAGAAAGATGCCCACAATAGTTGACGGTGGTGGCGCTCTGTCTTTTCAAGTGCGTCTGAAACATGTCGACGAGATGGGAGCGTTTCTGCTTTTCGACAGTTCGCTCCTCTTCCAGGAAGAATTTCGCAGCAAGTTCCCGCAGAAATGCATAACGTGCGGATCAACCGATGAGCTTTCGATCTACACGGTGGAGTGGCATTGCTCACGCACCAAGAAACGCGCCGACATGAAGGAACGCACCGGTTACCACATGCCATCGGTGTTCGAACTCGACAGGTTCAAGGAACACTCGCCAATCAAGCTGCTGTCTGTCCTGAGTAAAATTGAATTCATCCCCGAACCGTACTGCCTGCCGTTCCCTTACTACGTCTGCAAATCGTGTTCGCCTGTAGGGGCGATAATGACCGATATCCGCCCCAACAACGACACCGAAGGGGAAATGTGCGAATTGGGAATCGCTTCGGTGCAACAAGCATATGCCTTCGCCGTTTCGGCATGTGGAGAAAGAAGTACAATCGCACAGGAAATCGAAGCCGCTCTCAAAAATGGAGGAGGAGGAGCGTGGAAACGCCTTCCGCTCGCTGTGAGAAATAGAATCAAACAGTGGTTTACGCTCGCAAGCGAGGAAGACTTCCTGGCGTATATACCCGATGCCGACTTCTCCAAAGCCGAAGCCGGAATCGCCGGGGTAATCGTGACCGACAAGAAACTGGTCTATCACAAATCACTGTCACTGATCGAGTTTGCAAGAGATCAAAAGGTGTCCTGCGAACCCAAAACAGTTGACGGCAACAGGGTCAAACTGAAAATATCTATCCCGGGCGGAAAGGCGGCGACCTTGTCGGCAAACAAAACCACCGCCAATCAACTCAAGCAAATCATGACGCACTGGAATAGCCCCAGGAAGACTCCGTCGCTCCGCACCACGTAGAATGTCCACCGGCAACCGGGGCGCCTCAACGGGCGGGCAGCTCCCATCTGGAACTGAGGATGCCTGTGTTCTTGTACTCGTCATTGGCGCGCTGATAGTAGACTGACAGGATCTGCCCGTCAGGCATCTCCACAGAGGCGGGATATCCGTGATCTCGCCCGGGAGCATCGTCCCGCAATATCCAGTCACTATCCCATGTCTCGCCTTCGTCCCAGCTGAACATCACGCGATGGCCCAGTGGGTCCTTGCGATAGGAGTATGTGCATATGATCGCACCGGAAGAATGCCGCATCAGGTGCGGCGGCGATCCGTAAATGCCCAGGTACTTCGCTTCGGACCAGGTCCGCCCGCCATCAAGCGAATCGCTCTGGAACATCGAGAAGAACATGTACGCGTCCTTGTCATCGCTCTTGCCCTCGTAGCGCAGCAGGCCGACAAGCTTGCCCGACGGCATCTCCAGAACGTGGGCTTCACACAAATCACCTTCCTTGACACCTTCCGGCCGGGGGACTTCGCCGAGCTTCGTCCACGTCTTGCCATGGTCTTCGCTGGCATATGCCGAGACAGGCTTCAACGCTTCCAGATTATTCCCCCACCACTCCTTGCCGAAGTAAAACACACTTCCATCGGCTAGGCAAATGGGCCCGTGCGGCGAAGATACCGGCGTAGGATGATAGTCGCTCCAGGAAACACCCGCGTCGGGGCTGTACCTGGTGAATGGATTGCACCACCTCGCTACCGCATCTTCATCATACAGCGAAAAAGCCGTGTCCCATCGCGATATCTCCTCCTCGCTCAGATCATAGCTCTTCTTCGCCAAGTCATAGTGCGAACGATTATCCGCAGTGAACCAACTAACCAGGATCTCTTCACCACCCAAACTCACCAAACCAACATCGCGATCATCAAGAGGCGTATTGTTTAGTACCTGCGGAGCAGTCCAGGTCATTCCCGCGTCGGCGCTCTCCATGAGCACGGTCTTGCCCCAGGGACACATGTGGTCAAATCGCAGGCCGGATGCGCCGACAATCAGCTTTCCGCTTTCGGTGCGAACAATGCTCGGCCAGGCAAAGTAGCCCATCCGCTCCTTGGGAAGATAACAAACGATACCGTGTTCCGCATTCAGCTTTTTGTCAGACATGATTCCTGTGTCCTATGCCAGTTAACGACAATCGCCAGGCGCGGGCGCGCCCTTCATGCGGGACTATAGCCGCCCATCGCACCGGTTCAACAGCTTTCTCACTATTATGACAACTTTTACGCACCAAAGATCATACTGGCGGTTTTTCGAGCACATTCGCTACCTGAATCTCATCCTTATCCATCAATTAGATAATCACTTACTAAGAATTCACAGAACAAACTAGGGCGATCCCCCTAGGCGACAATAACCATTTTGGGTGTTATTCTGGCAATAGTCATATTTCCGAAACTCTCATTAAGAAGTGACCCACAATTCCTCCGATACGCTTTACATGGGTTGGGGCCCATGGGAAATCCGTAGGGAATGTGTCTCTGCGGCGAGCGGTCTTCTACTTGACAAGCGCGCCAGAGTCTCCCTCGGGCTTCCTGCATCGGCATGGAGCTGTTTGGTCAACAGCTATGCAGGCGAGGGTAATCCTCGTCTGCCCCTGCCGTGCTTTCACACACACCCTCCCCTGAACACAGCAATCCATTGGGACACAACATTATTGGCACTTTGCTGCCAATGCTAATGGCAACTGATTCTTTCACGAGTTGTCGACACTAGGGTATGGGACAAATGGCACACATTCGATCAGTAGCTTTAAGCAGAGGTTTGTCCGCATCAAGGGTGAGACCCGCAAAGCGTCGCGTTAAATCAGCGATGCCCAGGCCCGATCTCTCTCGCCCCCAAAGCCGGTATCTGCGCAAGCTCCTGCAGCAGCAGAAGAGCATGATGGCGAAATTCCTCAAGGGCGTCGATGTACTGGTCTAGCTGCCCTGCAGAATCACTCAACACCCGCCAATCGCACTGACGCAATATCACCTCCTCGCCACGCCCGGCGAACTGACCACACTTGTCCCCGCCCGCTCAAGAATAGACGTTGCCTCTTGCCTGGGGCACACACAGGATGTTAGTCTGTGTCTTGATCTATTTCCCTGATCGCCAGCGAGAACGGATTCACCCCAAGACTCACGCCAATGAACATAACAACGCTTGTATTCGATCTAGACGAAACGCTTATGCCCGAGTACTCCTCGATGCAGGCCGCCTTCGAGGACAACTGCGGACCGGCCGTAAGCAAGCACGGCCTGGATGCTACGCAACTTGCGGCTGCCGTCCGTGCGGCTGCGAAGACCGTCTGGTATTCTTCCAAGCACACAAGTTGGGCCCGAAGTGTCGGAGTCAGTTCATTTGAGGGGATGTCCGGCGATTTCAGCGGCACCATTGAACAGGAACTGACGGCGTTGCATGAATGGATAGGAACATCACAATACCGCTTCAACGCATGGCGCGCCGGGCTGGCAGAATTCGATGTCAATGACGATAAACTCGCCGCCCTGATGACCCGCCGGTTGCCTGAAGTCCGCGCCAAGTATCACTGTCTGTACGAAGACGCCCTGCCACTGCTGAACGAACTCCGCAGCCAATACCATATGGCCATGCTGACAAATGGCGTTTCCGGCATACAGCGCGGGAAGATCAGAGCAACCGATATCGGCGAATACTTCGACCCCATCATCATCTCATCGGAAGTGGGCATCGGCAAACCGGATCCCCAACCGTATATCGCCATCCTCAAGCGGCTGGGAGCCAAGGCCAGCCAGTGTGTGATGATAGGCAACAGCCTGTCAAAAGACATCGCCGGAGCCAACCAAGTCTCCATGGGGAGTATCCATGTGCGCCGCGATGATGAAATCTGCGATACCGCCAAGCCGGATTTCACAGTAGATCAGCTTCACGAAATCCCCGCGATTCTCAAACAGTTGGGATGAGATTAGCTGTACGGCACTCTCAGAACCAAGAAATGGTACGTGCCTAAGCAAACTCAGTACACTCTCGCGTCGGCCGCGCTTTTCCAGATGCTGAACAGCTCTGTGCACTCATCTCGCATGAAACCGCCGGCCAGCACAATTGCGCTTGGGCCCAGGGCCTTCATGCTTTCGTTGGATATCTCCATCTCGCTGAACCCCGCAGCCTTCGCATCTGCGATTGACGCACCGAAGACAATCCGCCCGATCCTCGCCCAATGGCATGCGGCAAAACACATCGGGCACGGTTCACATGTGGAATAAATCTCGCAGGCCGACAAATCTATCGTCCCGAGCTTCTCGCAGGCCGCGCGAATCGCGACTACCTCCGCATGCGCCGTCGCATCGCAGCGTTGCCATACTTCATTGTGCGTGGCGGCTATGATCTCATCGCCACGCACCACGCACGCGCCGAAAGGCGTCTGCCCCTGACCAATCCCTTCACGTGCCGCATCAATCGCAGCCGCCATGAACCGCTTGCCAACCGATACTTCAGCTCCACTGTATTCATCGTTCATCAGCTTCTCCTCGCCCTCGCAGAACCCAACTGAACAGCCATCCTCCCAATGGTACACAACAATGACAACCAATTTCCATACTCTGTGGGTGCGCCGAAGGCTCATGATTGACTGTCCCAGCCTTTCGCGTTTGTCGCATTCCAACGCAAAATAGGGACAGGCACATGTGATCTGGAGAAAGAACACCCGATCAGAATCCAGATACGTCTGCCGCCTCCGGCTGCGTGGTTGGCTGCGTGGTTGGTCGTGTGGTGGGGCGCTTAAGTGTTTTCGCGGACGCCCGCGCGCCAGTCGGTGGCGTGTTGGTCTTGAAGGCATCGATTAGGTCTGCCAACTTCCAGGCCGCTCGCGGGCCAGTCGGCGGCATGCCGGTCTTGAGGGCCTTGATGAGCTCGGCCGCCTTCTTCGGCGAGAAGTCACCGGTGATAATGCCTTGCCCGCGTATGGTCGTATTCACTGTCGGCGTCGAAAAGACTTTGCCATCTATCACAATGGCCAGGGCATTGCCGATATTTGCCTTGGTGAAGGCCGCGAGGAGTTCCGTGCCTCGATCATCCATCGAGAAACCGATGGCAGGTCTGCCGTTATTGTCCTTCACAACGTAAACCCTTCTCAGACCCCATGCGCTGGTGCCCTTGCCGACCAGCATAGTCTCACCTGGCTTATCCGATACGAGCACGTATTTCTGCCCTTTGTACTCGCCAGTAACCAACGAGCCTGCGGGAGCATTCGTGCTTGACACAGGCAGCCACGCATGATCAGGCATCCGCCCCCTGATGCGGCCGCCTTTCCACCATAATCCAACCCTGCCGGCCTTCAACCAATCCCTGTAACTTCCCAGTTCCGCCTTGGACAACGATGAGGCCCGAGGCGCAACACGAAACTCCAACTTGCCAGCAGCCTTCGTGATTGGCTTCAATGTTGACTGGTCGACACGTGCACGAATGAGCCAGTCGCCCCTATTGAATGCTCTGGCGCCCCGGCCGGGCAAGCCTGTGAGTGAATTGCCACTGCCTTCCTTATCCCGGCTGACATAGACGCCCTTAGTGCGCGTTGGGTCGAACCCGACACATATGATAAAATCCTGGGGCACTTCTGTTGGAGGGACTTTCAGTGTGACCCATTCGGACTTTCCTCTGACAAACTTGGAGTACGGGAATGGGAAATCTGCGATGATCTTGAAGTCCTTATCGCACAGCCAGACATGGAAGTCCTCAATCGGCGGGCGAGGATACCCATATCTGGAACCGTGAATTCTCACGCTCCTGAGATTCCAACTGTCACCAGACACTTTGAACCTCACGCCATGTCCACTGCCTGCGATGCTGTTCCTTCCGGCTACGGCACCGTCATCGTGTGCATGCTCAATGGGCCGTCCGCTCAATTCGGTGCGTTTGGCTAGTCTGTCTTCGTTGGTCGCCGACATCGCCTTTCGCCGGACTACCCCTGGGCCGGTGGGGGCGATCTTGATCTTGTCCCAGCCAGCAAAATCTGCTTTCCTTACAGGAGTGCACTTGAAATCAGGCTTCCCGCCCGTCGAGGCGTCGTACACAAGTCTTACCATGTAATCCACCGGCGCGGAGATCTTGATCGGTTCGGTAGCTATTTCATCTCTCTTTCCGTAGCTGTGAGTGAACCAGAAAGTCCTGCATGGGACATCCTCGACAGTGAACTTGCCTGTCTTATCTGTTTGTATGCTCGCCAGCACACTATTTGCCGGATAGAGTTCATCACCAGTTAGCCAGATTTTGTCATCAGCTATGGGATTGCCTTTCCTATCGACGAGTCTGCCTTCAATTCTTGCAGCAGGAAGCATCACGAAATCAAGCTTGTAAGGCTTATCAGGCAAGACCACGCCGGCGAGGTGCTTGCCTATACCCTTAGCTGGGATGCTGCGTTCCTCGGCCATTGCCAGGTTGCCGGCATGACACAGTTTCGCTTCAAAGAATCCCGGTTTCCGGGCCGAAATGGCAGCAAACTGAAAACCTACGCCCATCGGTGCGTTAGGATCGCGAACGAACAGCATTCCCGGGCCAAACCGCAACGTGTACCGTCCGTCGGCGCCGGTAATGGTATCGCCTCCTAAATGCAAGCTGCCAATCCCCGTGCTGGCGCGGACGGTAACACCATACATTCCGCGTCCCTGACTGTCTGTGATTCTTCCGGTTACTGAAAACCGTGAATCACGTCTGTGTAGAGGATTGAACGGAGGGCGGAAAGAGTCGGCGGATTCATTGTGTTTCAAGACCCTCACGATGAACCGTACGGTGGATTTTTGCTGGATCCAGTTCCTCTTCTTATGAACAATGGCACCCGTACCGGTCCAAATCACTTGATTCCGGACGTTTGTCAGAACGATTCGATCTGACAGGTGGGATTCCCTCAACACGCACTGCGGCGGCAATTCGATCCGAGTCTCCTTTCGAACGGGCTGACCGTCACCTTCAGAGTACTCTTGTATCAGGCGGAAGAAGCCCTTCTCCTTCTTGATGGTGAGCTTCAGATCAATCGGGCCGCTCTGAGCCTTTGGAGTTACCTCGCCCACGTACTTGCCAATCTTTTTGTCAGAACCGGAGAACCAACCGAACTGCAACCGACATGCACTATCGCGAGAAATCCGCCAGTGATACGTTGATACATCTTTCGTCTTCTTGCTCGAGACAAGCGTTATCGGCGGCGAGGGACGTTTGTCCAAAACCTGGGATTTCGTGATCTGCCGCGCAACGGCTTTCTGCTCTGCCACTTCCAGCGAAGTGTTTCCGGAGACGTCTTCGGCGCCAGCGGAAGCCTCCATTGCTACTCCCTCAGTCGATGGCTCGGCATTTGCAGCCTGCACGCCAGCCACTTGTATGCACGCCAGAGGAATTGCAATGGCGGCAATGAGGACAGTCGCAACACAGATGCCCGCCCGCGTCAGGGCGCGCCGGTTTCGGCCGGCGTCGAGAATCGCCAGCAGACGGCCTTCGAGCTTGCTCTTGCGCGCCATCGCTATCGAGCTGTAAGACGCCAACATGCCCGACTCCAACCCCGATGCAATCTCCAGCAGATGCGAGGCATAGTCACTGGGCCGCTCGCCTGCTGCCAGTACCATGTCGTCACATGCGATCTCGGCTTCGCGCTGCATCAGCTTGAAGGCGATCCAACATAGCGGATTGAACCAGTAGGCCGCACACGCTATGTGGGCGATGAGTTTTGCCAGGCAGTCGTGGCGATTGGCGTGGGCCAACTCGTGCAGCAATACCGCCCATCGTCTGTCAGTGGTCCAGTTGTCGGCCTCGGCCGGCAGCAGGAGCTTCGGCTTCCGCACACCCCATATCATCGGCATGGGCTCTGCCGCACTTTGAAGCAGTATCACCTCGCGGCGCAACCCAAGAGCCTCCGACGCGCGGCGAACCAGCACACCCCACGATCCATCTTCGATCCGACGCGAACGGGTCGCAATTCGCCGCAGGCTCAATCGCCCGAGCACCAGCGGCAGCAGGCACACCAGCGTACCTGCCAGCCACAGCCCCGCAATCGCAGAGGCGAGCATCGCCCATTGGAATCCTTGAGCGGCTTCCGTATTCCTGATCGCCGAAGACGTGACAGAACCAGTTACTTCGCGTTGGGTGTGTTCAGGTTCGGGCCCAACAGCCGCCACCGGCTGTGTGCTGTCGGAAATCGCTGCCGGAGAGTGGGACGCCGATGCAAGATCACGCGGCAGCTTCGGCTGCGGGACTATCGCTGAATTCATTTCGGCCGGGGCCGCTTCAGCGAGCGATTCGCCCTCGCCCGCAGAAACCGCAGGCGTTGTATCAGCCGGCACCTCAATCTTCGCCCAACCGGGCAACACCTGCCAGCCGGGCAATATCACCGACGCCAGCGGAAGCGCCAGCATCGCCACCAGCGCCAGTGTCCAGACCACCTGTCGAGCAGCGGCCGACGCTTTTCGCATCATGACACTCAACATGCCCGCAGCCGCGAGCAGGAGCATCCCTTTAATGGCAGCATCCAGCATCACAGGCAACCACGCACAAGCAAACTGCTGCAATGGTTCCAGAATCTTAATAATGGCGGTCATGTTATCTCCCCTCTTTGCGGGCCTGGCGAATCAAGCTGGCCAGGTGCTTCAGTTCATCGTCCGAGATATCGGTATCGCGCTCGGCAAGGTGCGCAGCCACCGCCTGTTGCAGCGAACCGGCGAAGAACGTATCCACCACACGACGCATCGCAGACGGCCCGGCCTTTTGGCGAGACACTGTCGGCTGAAATATGAACTGCCGACCTTTCTGGTAGTGCTTGAGATGACCCTTTTCTTCGAGAATGCTTATCAAGCGTCCCAGTGCGCCGCGGGCGGGCGGATCGGGCAATTGCTTAAGAACATCCGAGATAGAAGCCTCGCCGCGTGCATAGATAATGTCCATTATCTGACGCTCGCGCCGGCTTAGCTGCGATTGAAGATCCATGATCCACCTTTTCCTTTTCGATTCTTCTAGTCGGCGCACAGAACTGCACGCCGGTTCCCTTGTCGCATAAAATCTTATGCGACAAATGCGGACTCGTCAACAAGAAAACATAAAAACTTATGCGATAGGATCAAGATGGCGGAAAAGGGGAAAAGGAGAAGCAGGCAACTCTTTGCGCAGCCGTAGCTGTTCCTGTTGCCGTCCGGGCCGAAGGTCCGCCGGGTGATTAGCCGGGCGGTAAGCTGCAATCTCGATTGCAGCGCAGCCCCCGGACCCCGGCTCTAAATAGAAACCCGCCCCGAAGGTGGCGGGAGGTGAAGCCCGGAAAACAGAAATGATTCTCAGACCTACATCCTCGAAACGGAGCCAATCGCGGCCGCGGTTTTCCTGACTCACGGCACTCCCCCCCGCCACCTTCGGGGCGGGTTTCTTGGGGGCATCCGTTCCGGGGGCTGCGGTTCGTTCCCCATTGCATGGGGCCGATCCTGACCCCCGGCTACTAACCCGGCGGACCTTCGGCCCGCAAAGGCAACAACGCAAGCTTTTGCGACAGATAGCGAACAACCGAGCAAATCTAGGGACCGTCCCGCGGTCCGTGCCGCAGGTCCCGAAGAACATCGGGATCCCTAGTTTTGCGGTCGACTCCAAAAAACGTTAACACGCCAATGGGCTGCCCGATTCCAGAATAATGCTGGTAACGTTAAGAGCGATCAAGACCAGTATTGTATTACAAAGACATCAAACACAGTACTAGCTCTATCTAGAACGTCATCACATCTTTGAGTTCTTGGATCTTCTAACCAAATAGAAGATGCAGCCCGCCAATATCGCCACACCACCAAGAATGACAAGAATGATCCAGGACTTGTCCGATTGCTGCTTCTCGGCAGGTTCTTCTTTGACGATCTTCAACTCTTTGGGAGCAACAACTGGTAGATTGATGTTTGATGGTGCTTCTGTAGCAAATTCTACCTCTGTGGCGGGCGGGATTTTGTCAAGCTTGGAGATCGTTTCAGCATGCACATCGTCCAGAGTCTCTTCTGTTACCTTTGTCAGCCATTTATCCGCGGCCTTCCCAGCCGGAGTATTGGGGAATTCCTTCTTGATCCTGCGTACATTGTGAAGGCGATTCTTTGTCAGCAGAGCGGTATGAACCAGATTCCAGCCTTCTACCTCCCATACCTCTTCATACAAGGAATGAAAGACCTTCCATTCGGCTTCGTGCACTGACTTGGCTTTGCGCGGATAGAAAACGGGGCGCCACTTGGATCGCATGTCAGCTCCCCTGCATTTCTTCATCCACTCATAGCCCTCAATGGCCACCTCGAATAACTTCTGTCGATCTTTCATGGGGACGGCCATTCCAAGTCGTGCCCGAAGCATAGTGCCATTCACGAGATCCGGCTGAAGCTTGATAGCATGAGTGAAGTACTCCTGCGATTTTGGATAGTCTGGCTTCTCTCCTCGCGATAAATTGATGTTTGTGCCGAAAAGCAGACCCAGATGGGTGTAGGCCCATGCGCGGCGAAAGGGATCTTCTTCTCTCTCAAGATACTGCAAGTAGTGCTTTTCAGCAAGCTGCTGATTGCCCAACCCGGTACTATTCAACTCATCGTCATATTCGATTGCCTTGAGCAGATCAGGATCACGCCACTCTCGTGAAATCTCGGCTTCAGCAGGTGACTCCCCCGGTTGTATATCATCCTGAGGTGCTGCTTGGGCATCTTTCGCAAACCCAACGCCAAGAAGAGTTGCCACGATCAGAAATAGGGATATTCTATGCATAAGATGGATGCGGCAAGAACTCTTGTTGAGCATTATGTATTCCTCATATGGTTTCCCGATCAATCCCAGACCGGTGATGTTTGCTTGTCCGCGGGATACGGTTCGGCGGCAAGAGCCTTCAGGGCTGCACTGGCGGTTTCGGCGGCCGCGCGAACCGAAGCGTTAGGATCTTTCAGCAGCTTGGCGAGTATCGCACGATTGGCCGGCGTGGGATGAGATTTCAGAGCTCCCATCACCATCAGGCGCAATTCCGGTTCACCTGCATCCGCCAGCATTCCAACCAGTGGATGGTCCGGCCGGGAGCGGGCCAGCCACAACGGGATTCTAACAACAGGAAGCCGCCTGTCCTTTCCGCTTTGCAGTTGCGCAAGAAGCCTCTTGGCACGTTCCGCGTCGGAAAAGAACTCTTCTATTTCGCGCGACATGTAACCCTGCCAGCCGGTCGCCGATCTGAAAGTACCTTTTGAAGTCAGCGCTGGCCTCTGCTCCACTTCCTGCGATATCGCTTTGAGAACAGCATCGCGTTTGGCGGCACCAAGTGCTTTCAGCTTAAGCAGCGCTTCGCTGCGCCAACTGGAGTCTTCCTTGCACGCTCGCCATGTATCAACATACATCTGGATCGTAGAATGCGGTTCCATCTTTGCCAGGTACTCCCATTGCAGGCTCAGGCTGTGCCACTTCTTTGTCGCAGCAAAAGCCCTGTACTTGGGCCAGTACTTCTCCGCCAGACCCTTGCGTCTATCTGATGTTGTTTCAAGAAAGAGGAACTCAGGCGTTTGGTCGATCTGGGCAGCATATATCTTGTCCGCCATCTCACATAACGCACTTTCGCTCTCTCGTCGGAATCTCCTGCCAAAAGCACCTCGAAGGTTCGCTCGCATGTACCGCCACTTGTTAACGTAGAGTCCGAACAGGTACTCCTTGTCCCTATAGGGAAGCTCAGAGACATCCCTCCGCCAAGGCTGGCGTTCAAGGAAGCGGTTGATCTCCGGCCCGCCCAGTTTGCATGCAGTTTCGAAGTAAGAACCAAAAGGCCGCCAGCATATCAGAGCAGGCACAATGCGCTGCTCAACGATATTCGGTTTCGACTCGTTGTGCCCATCCAGCAACTCGTCCAATATCCAGACAGCGTGCGCAACAGCGCCCATCCTTGGCCAGATTTGTTGTTGGTCCGGCCGGTATCGCATCGAGACCGAGAACCTGAACCGGCCATCCTCATAGCCACTGCTGTATCCGCCCGTAAGCCCGCGGCACTCCTTCATGCATTCGATGGCATAATCCACGAGTTGGGCTTGATCAAGCATTGGCACAACAAGCTCCATAGCCCTGCCTGCCACGTAAGCAGTCGAATATTCCTTCCGCACGTCGGCGTCTTTGCAGATTCGCTGGAAGGCCTCCCATGCCGCAGGCGCGTCGGTCACGTCGCCAAGCTGGTAGCGATGAGTCGCCCACGCATCGAGCACTTGGGAGAGCCCCGGCTCTGTCGTCGCGGCCTTGCAGACAGCCTTCTCCGACGCATCACCGAGACGATCGGCGGCAGATAGCCAGAGCTTGTCGACCTGGTAGTCCATCAGCCGCGCCTTGTCCAAAAGTTGCTCAAGACACTTGTCTCTGTGCGGAAATGTTACACTCAGAGAGATTTGGTGCCGGTACACGTACGGGCTACCGCTACCGCCACTGCCCCCACTGTGGCCCTTGATGGCGTAAGCCCAATGACCGTCGAGCTTCACGCGGGCGAAGAACTCTCTCTTGTCGTCCTTCCATCGTGGGTGCGGATCCATCCCCCATTGCTCCTGATAGCGTCCCATCTTGAAACGGATCCATCGCGAACGAGTATCGGTGTGCTTGCCCCACAGACTGTAGGATGACGTCTTGATCTGAGTTGCCGGATCGTCAATATCTTTCGGCGGCTCGGACCAATAGGGAACCTTGGCGAGAAACTCGTCCATGTCCATCCTGACCGGCGCCTTGCCGAGATACACGTCATTCACCCACACATCTGCTCCTTCAATCCCGCCACTCAGGTATATCTGGAGTTTCAGCTGGGTCTTGGTAGCGCCGGGGAAAAACTCCCGTTCCAGCCACGTCCCTGCCCCTGTGGGGTATGTTCCATACAGACATAACACGCCTGCCATCAGGACAACGCCCGCCCACGTCCGCCACAAGAGAGTTACCGCCACCGCCGTCAATGCGCCCAAGACGGCGCAGACGAATACGGTGACTATCAGCATCGCGAATTCCGGCCGAAGCTGATCAAGCGTAAACAGCAAACCGGAGGAATGCCGAGCAGTAGCAAGCATCAGAAGAAGCAGGCCACCGGCTACGCCAAGCAGCAGGGACTCGGTTATGCGAGAAGTCCAATCAGGCTTGGGAGCAACGCTCGGCAGGAAGGCGCGCTGGGCGGGCGGTCCCTCAACGAATCCGCCTCGCCTCACACGAGATAACACAAGTAGAATCAAGGCAACAACGAGCGAAACCAGGATCAGTGCAGAGATGCTGGAAAAATATATTATGTTCATGATCGTACCTCCAATCTTCGATGCAGCTTCCGCGATGCTGCAAGAACACACGCCATCACAACAACACCCACCAACGCCAGCCAGTTGAACCACGGATGCCGGTATGCTTCACTCACCAGTATGCAGACAGCACCGATCACACCCGCCGCTGTAAAAGCGCCGCCCATACTCCCCCTTACCGGCTGGGCGCGGCGTATCCACGAGTAGTGAAACAGGGGAATCGTAACGCAATACTCAACCAGCCACACAAGCGGCATGAACTGCTCTCGCTGAGCCATGATTGGGAAATTCGGATTAAAAGTCACATCCTGCAGGGCACTTCGTATCGGCGTCGAGACTATCAGCGCCACCGGAATCCAAACCACCAGAACCGCAAGAAGGCTCGCCAGCATCTTGTGTGCCCATATGCAATCGCTTGAGAAACCCCGCGTGTGGAGGAAGGCAAAGCTGCCACGATCGAAGCGTCCGAGAGATCGCACTATCAGAAGGCTGTGAACAACTATGAACAAACTGACCCACGCGTTCCGCACGTCCAACACATCTCGCCAACATAGTATGAACAGACAAGCCACCGGAACGGCCACAACGGTAATCGGCGTCGTATGGCTCAGCAGGTACCTGAGCAATCCTGTTCTGATTCCCAACTTCAACATTGCTGCATCTCCTTTTCCCACACCTCGGCCAATCTGGATCGATCATCCGCAATCGCCAGGTACAGCTCCTCCAAACTGACCGTGCGGAAGATCGCCTGGTTGCCCAGCTTTTCAGCAAGTTCGACGGGGCTCGTGCCGCGGCATCGAAGCCACGCCAGCCAAACCCCATCAACCTGCCGACTGGTGATAACATCAATCCCTTTTCCCAGTTCACCCTTGGGCATCTGCGGAAGCTCAACTTCCCTTACCTGCTCCCGGAGATCCTCCAGGGCCGCGTGCAGAATGAGCCTGCCGTGATCTATGATGGCCACGTCGTCTGCCACCCGCTCGATATCGCCGATGATGTGCGTGGCGATCATGAAAGTCGTCTGATGTTCATTGGCACAATCACGAATGGTGTCATATAACCGGCGCCTGGCCGATGGGTCGAGCCCGTCGGCCGGCTCGTCCATGAGCACGAGTTCCGCGCCACTCGCAAGAGCAAGCACCGACAGCACCCATCGCTTCTGACCCTTGCTCAGCACACCAAACGGGCGGCGAAGGTCCAGTTCCAGTTCTGCGCACAGCGAGTAAGCCATGGCCTTGTCAAAACCCGGCGATGCATCCGCCTGGAGGGCAAGAAGTCTGTGGACATTCATCCACTTAGGGGGATCCTGCGATTCTCCTGCCGAGACTACCTTCGCCGAAATATCACGGGGCAACTTTCGCGACGAATGCCCGAACAACCGCACCTGGCCGCGCGTCGGCTCTATCAGTCCGGCCGTCAGCTTGAGCAGAGTGCTCTTGCCCGCCCCGTTGGGGCCCAAAAGAGCTACAACACTGCCCCTCGGCACATTCATGTGCAAAGCATCCAACGCGCGAATGCGGCCGTAGTCCCGCGTGAGTCCTTCGGCCTGAATAACCAGTTCACTCATTTGTCTGACTCCATCTCATTGGCGACTTCTCGAAGAATGCCGGCCACCTCTTCGCTACCTGCCCCCATGCGCGACGCCTCCGCCAGCAGACGGCGGACCTGCTCTGCGATTACCTTTTCACGAATCGACTTGGCTACGGCTTCCCGATGATCTGTGACGAACACTCCCTGCCCCTGCTTCATTACAACCAGATTGGCGTGGGCAAGCTCCTCATATGCCCTTACCACTGTTCGCGAATTGATCTTGAGCTGACCTGCAAGCGCACGAATGCTGGGAAGCTTGTCACTTCCGCCGAGACTTCCGGCCGCGATCCTGTACTTGATCTGCTCAACAATCTGCCGATAAATCGGCTCGCCGCTCGAATGATCCAATCGAAGATGCATAGGCCTTCCTGTGTTAACTGTATTACATCCTATACAACAGTTGGGAAATAGTCAAGTTCTTCTTTTGAGAAAAGGAAGAAGCGGGGACGCAGCGCCAGTCTTCGTCCTCCTGCGCCGGACAGGCAGGTGCAGGGGGCGCTGTCCTATATCAACATACTGACCACCAACGCGGATTTGGATGCAGCCGATTACGGATTTTTGCGATTTCTTTGCGACCTTTTTGCGATCTTTTTGCGATCTTTTTGCAATCTCCTTTGCGACCCCTTGCGACATTTTAGCGGCCGCGCGTTACCGACAATCCTTACAAGACACTTGACACACCTGCAACAGAACCTAATAATATACGTCGCATCTACTGCATTTCCGCGTTTGTCGCACGTCCGAGATGGTCGACAATTCCCAAAACTCGCTAACGGCTGATGCGCTAGCCGATTAGCCAACGATTAGCGCGGCCGCCGCCTGTTGCAAGATCCTGAGAATATGTAACATTTTGCACCTTTTCGCACCTTTTCGCACCAATGCACGCCCGTGGGAACGCTCACGGCATTTCGCATTGTAATATCTGGACCGCATCTGGATAATGCGCCCTGTCGAAAAAAGGAATCCGCCGCATGAGCGAAACACCACCCGCGCCGCAAACAAAACACCCTTCAAACTCATATCTGCAGTACGGCAATGCCGTGCGGGTGCTGGCCACCATCGCGGTTGTCTTCATCCACACACGCGGGATCATGCTGGAATACGGGATTCTTCAGCCGGATACGCTCGGCGGGTGGTTCGCGATGACAGTCAACGCCGCAAGCCGCTGGTGCGTCCCGGCGTTCTTCATGCTCAGCGGGGCGATACTGCTGAACCCCACGCGAGAAGAACCATGGACGAAGTTCTATCGCATGAGACTCAACAGAATCGGCATTCCGCTGGTGTTCTGGTCGGCGTTCTACATCCTCGGACAAGCCGGCACTCGCAGCTCGGGGCTGTCACTTGCCGATTCAGCCACTAAAGTCTGGCATGGCAGGCCCATCATCCCCATGTGGTTCATTTACGCCATGCTCTGCATGTATATCGTTACGCCAATGCTGCGAGCGTGGATTCGCTGGGCCGGACAGAAGCAGAAATGGCTGGTCGCGGTTGCTTTGCTCGGCGGCTCTGGCGCGCTGGCTGTGATGTGGACATTCAGCAAGTCCACCAACTGGGCCCTTCCTCCAGAGCCCACAATCGCAACTGAATGGATCTTCTACCTCGGCTACTTCATACTTGGATACCTGCTGCGTAATATCAGGCTCACGCGAAGACAGGCAATCTTGGCGGCAGTGATACTCGTAGCTGTGACCACCGCATCGATGGCCGGCAGGATGTGGATGGCATCATCAATGACAGGCAAGCTGTGGATGGCGGCTGGCGACCCGCTCACCAGGATCGCCAATAACACCATAGAGACCGCCTTCGATTGCTATCTCAGCCCGGCCGTGATTCTCTCCGCGATACCGGCGTTCCTGCTGATAGCGACACTTTTCGCCGATGGCGGCCCGAAGGCAACCAGATGGCTAACGAGCGATGCTATGAGTAACGCCACATTCGGGGTTTACCTCATACACATTGCAGTTCTGGACACAATCGCCCGCGAGGCGATGCACCATGTGGGCGGATCGCTGCCTGCCTATATTGGATTGGGGATTACCACGCTGGTTATCAGTTTCCTGCTGGCGGCAGGCATCGGCCATATTCCATTGATTCGAAAGATTATAGGCCACTAGCTACCATTAAGAAAATGGAGCAAAAAGGGGAAATTTGTGTCGAACTCGACGTCTGGGGACTAGAATAGCGCATGAGACGGGACCGTTAACGGTGGCGATAACAGCAAGCGACACCAATATCATTTCATGAGCTCGCACCGCGTAGATGCGCGACGGGCACAAAGAAAGGACTTCAAAATGAGAACTCTGACAATCCTGATGGTCGTAACCGCATGCCTGAGCCTGACGATGCTCTCCGGTTGCTCGAAAGACGCTGCCACCCAAGCCAAGGACGCCGCTGCCGCTGCCAATGATGGCGACACCAAGCCGCTGATGGCAATGGTAGATGAAGCCAAGAAGCTCGCGGAAGCCGGCAAAATGGACGAAGCCAAAGAGAAGTGCGATGCCCTTCAAGCCGAAAAAGACATGCCCGCAAAATGCAAGACAGCCGTAGCCGGTCTCGAAACAGCCATCAAAGCCGCAAAGGCCAAAGAGGCCCTCAAGAACGTCAAGATACCAGGCACCGAGTAACCTCCCTTCCTCGAAGAAGCACTGAAGGACGTTTGACGCAAAAAAACGCCTGAAAAGAATACCGGTCCGGATCCTCCCGCCAAGACAAACAAAGGGAGTATCCGGGCCGCTTCATGCGCCAATGACGTGCAGAAACCACGTCAGAACTCAACGCACAGAACACCGAGGGCCCCGTTGAGGACATAAACGAAAATGACGCAGTACGCTCAGGAAGGTCCTAAGCATGCTGCGTCATAAGGGAGACAAGTATCGGCTAAGCCGGGCTCATCAAGGTTCCGTTAAGATTTTGCGAATCCCAAGAGCCTCGCCAAGGCCATACCCAAACCGTCGGCTCGCTTCGTGCGGTTCGTGCGAACGGCAACGACCACCTTCGCATCAGCTTTGGTCGGCGTGCGTACATAGCGTGTCGCAGGCGATGGCCGACCGGCAGCCCTGAGGAATACCCTTCCGCCCGACCTGACAGCTATGGTGGCTCTGGTTACACCCGCGGTGTTGATCGCCGAGCAGCCAGGATTCGCCGTGTGCGAGTCGCTGCGAACGGTGGCAGCAGTTGTGCGAACGAGGAGGCCTGAGCACGCAATGATAACCGTGCTGTTATCACTCTGAATCCTGGTGTCCCCAAATGCCGCACAGGTGCTCAGGCAGATGGCGATGCAGACGGTTGCGATAAATTTAGTCATTTTTGTCTCCAGTACTATTAATTTGCCCAACATCTTGATAACAATTCGTTCTTATTCTGGGCCAAACGTTGGCCCTGCGAAGCCATTCTCATGACTTGCACAGGGAGACTAAGATTCACATTCTTCCAATGTCGTGGTTTTCTGAAAGGTTCCCACTCCTATTGACAACACAGCTTGCACAGAATTGAACAAGTGCCTGTATTACATGAAATTGTGTAAACGGAGTGATTTGGGAAGAATTTGCGGATATTCCTGCATTTGCTCGCAAAAATTCCTTTTTTCGCGATCCTGAGCACTTGAGGCCCATCTCCTTGTTTAATAGGGGGGTATGCGGCCTGGGGAAGTATCCTTGGGTGCGTCACATCAAGAATCACCAACAGAATCCCCCTATTCTCTTAGGGGGAATCACGATAAACTACTGAGAGCGGTAAAGGAGACTCGTCTCAGGAGATGAGGTAATCCTTCGCGGGCTGCTTGTCAGGATTTGGATTGCAACAGAACCAAAGGCAAACAGTATACTGGACAAAAATAGACAATCTGTCCGATGGTTGAAAAACAAGGAAGATGATCTGTTTATAGAGATGCCCGACAAGAGGCGTCTATTTTCAAGGAGGTTGGAAATGAAACATTCACTATACTTCTCAGTGGGATTGGCATTGCTGGCGTGCAGCAGTTCTCTGCTTGCTTCGCCGATATCAGCGAAGGATCTACTGACAAACCCCGCCTATCGCACCTATCATGTGCTAAGCACTGAAAACCCTTCGCTGGCTGGCCTGAGCCAACCGACCACCGGCGCTGTGGCCAAGGCGTCCGGCATTGTTCCGAAGATCGACAACGGCCTGGTGGCCTGGGCTGACGGCCGCAACGGCAATGCCGTGATTTGTGGATATCGCCTGGACAATATTATTACCGGCGAGTTCCTTGTCAGTAATGGCGACACCTCCTGGCAGGAAGGTAATCCCTATGTTGGTTCAGGCATCATTGTGCACGACAGCATCCATAGCAGTTCCGCTGGGGGTGATCCGGGCAATATTGACTCTGCCACGAGCACTAACTGGTCGGTCGCTTCACCAGCGCACCAGAACATCTACAGCGATCCGACCGACAAATACATCCAGAACAGCTCCGCTATTGGTGGTATAAACTCCCAAATTCAAGGCCCTGACTACGCATACGTTGCGTGGGTGGATTACCGTAACACCGGCACACCGGTTCCCGCCGGAGTCAGTGGCACGAATACGGACATCTTCTATCAGAGGGTCGATGTGACTTCCGGTTCCCCAATTGACCCTACTCCGCAGAGTATTCTGTCCATTGTGCCACAGAATGGCCTTGCAATGGACGGAAATCTGCTCGCCTACACTGAAAGTCGCCAGTCAGGTGTATTCGCCGATTACAAGACCCAGATAGCCGTTCACGATCTCGCCAGCAACTCTGAGGTGGCCTGGTTGGGCGATCGTGCGAAGAACTGCCACGATGCCGATATCGCTGGTAATATGGTTGTTTGGACTCAGAACGAGGCTACCGGCGATGATCCTCTCATGAACATCTACATGCAGTCGTTGGTGTCTGGCAGTTCACTGATCCAAATCACGACCCACGGCCGGGCGGACAAGGCCGCCATAAGCTCATTCATGGATGGGGACGAAGAGCGGTTCCTCGTGGTCTGGCAACAGTACGAAGCTGGCGATGCCGGTGATACCGACTATAATATGATCGGCGGCTACACTGAGAAAGACCATGAGTGGGATATCTGGTGTCAGGAAGTGAGTGGAGACGGTAGTCTTATTGGCAGTGCATTTCTCGTAAATACCGCAGTCGATAATCTTCTGCACGGGCCACAGAGCGGCCGGCAGACAAACCCGGATATTGACGGTTTGGACATAGTTTGGCAAACTCAGGGGCTTGACGTTAACAGCGAAGACGTAGAGAATATATATGTTGTTGGACCGATGATCGTTCCGGAACCCACGACAATGCTACTGCTCTTGGCAGGGCTGCCTGCTGTGCTTGGCTTGCGTCGCAATCGTAAGCACTAGTACTTCAAAGAACGTTTTATAATTCCATAGAACACTGTTGGCAGTGAACAGACACGATTGTAACTGTTCGCCGCGCCGGGCAAGGATCGCCCAGCAGTATCGCGGGTGAATCAGTTATATCTATCCATTGCCGGGCTGGGGCTTGAAAGATCATGTCCCCACTGCGGAAATTGGTTATTTTTCTACGCGGAAACGCTTTTATATCAACATATTGCTTTCGGCGGGATGGACTTCCCGCGAAATGGTGCAACTTTTGTTATGTGATCACGCCGGGCAGGCACGAGGCAACTCGAAACGCACACCTGCAAGAAGCACTTGATCACAGAAAATTTAGACTATCAATGCGGACTTCAGGGAGGCATTGTCATGCAAAAAGTAATAACTATGCTATTAATTGTCGGATTGGTCAGCGGACCGACCTTTGCCGGCCCGACCGGCCCAAAAGTAGTACGCGGCAGCGCTGAATTCAGCCAAGTCGGTAACGAGCTAACGGTTACCACATCGTCAAATAAGACGATCATCAACTGGGGCTCATTCAGCATTGACGCTGGCTCAACGGTTAATTTCGTCCAACCGAATGCAGGCTCTTCCGTTATGAACAGAGTGACCGGTTCGCAACGCAGTTCCATCAACGGTCTAATGATGTCGAACGGCTCGATCTATCTGATCAACCGCAACGGTATTCTGATCGGCCAATTGGGCCGTATTCATGCCGCCAGCTTCGTCGCGTCGACACTGCCCGTCACCAACACCGAATTCATGACCGGTGCGGACATGGTCTTCAAGGGCGATTCCAACGCATACATAGACAACCGTGGCGAAATCAAAGCCATCGGCGGCAACATTTATCTGATATCTGCCCGCGTCTCCAACAGTGGCAAGCTCGTTGCCGCCAAGGGATCGGTAAATCTGCTGGCAGGCAGGGAAATCCTGCTGACCCAGGATCACGACATATTCATTCGTCCGGTAGCTTCGGGCGACAAGTCGGGAATTGGCGTCAATAACAGCGGTGTAATCGAAGCATTCACCATCCGCCTGCAGGCGGATGGCAATATGTACGCACTGGCGATTAACAGCACTGGCACGATCAGAGCTACAGGTTTCCAGAACATCGACGGCAGGATCGTGCTTTCTGCCAAAGCCGGCTCGGTTATCAATATGGGCACACTGGTGGCAAAAACCGTCAATACCAACGGAACTACCACCGGCGGCGAAATCAACATCAACGGCAACACGATAGTCATTGGTGCCAACGCCAAGGTTGACGCGTCCGGCGATCTCGCAGGCGGCAAGGTCAACATTATCTCCAAGTCCTATAACTTCGGAGCATCAACCACAGGTATCGAAGCCGGAGCATCAGTCTCCGCCAACGCCCTTACAACAGGCGATGGCGGTCAGATTATGATCATGGCCGACATGGTTGATGGCACGACCACCGTCCGAGGCAACGTTTCGGCAAATGGTGCGGGCAACGGTAACGGTGGATTCATCGAAACTTCCGCTGCGACGGTCGCTTTCGGCGGTGCGCAGGTAATGGCCGGCAACGGCGGAACCTGGTTGATCGATCCTCCTGTCAACTTGACAATTGATGCCGCAGGTGCACTGGCAATAGTCACCGCGCTCAATCTGGGTACAAACACACATATCACCACCTTGCCTGGAGGAGGAGCCATTACAGTCGCTTCTCCGATCGTGGCCGCCAACACGGGCGAGGCGATTCTTCTTCTCGAAGCTAGTGATCACATCTTGATAGATGCTGACATAAACGTTGGGCCCGGAAGCCTTTGGCTTTGGGCAGGCAATGGCGTTAGCCAAGCCAAAGACACTACCGTTACCGCGGGCAAGCTGGGACTCAGGGGTGTAGGTACCTTCACCCTCGACAACGCCACCAACGACTTCGGGATGCTCGGCTTTGCGGTCCATGGCGATACAACCATAGTGGACGCCAATGATCTGAGGATCGGCAATGTAGGTTCATCCCACGGTGTCAGTGCATGGGGGCACGACGTTGATATTCATACGCCCAACGGCCACCTTCTGGCCACAGGCCTGTTCCCCCAGAAAGCAGTTAAACGATACTCGTCACGCGGCGATGTCGACATCATTGAAACCCAGTGGGATTACGAAACGTACCAGATTCGTGTCACCAATGGTTTCGATAATGGCGCACCAGCCGTTTCACCCTCGGCAGTAGCTTCGTTCCTTGGAGTTAATACCAGCGAAATAACGAATCTGAGTACAGGCACCGAGAATGGTGAAGGTTCGGCAGTGCGTATAGAGTTCGATCCGACATTAGCTGGCGAACTGGTCGGGTACACCTGGCAGTTCAAGACCCGTGAGGCCTATGACTCGGGCACGGCCGCAAACGACTACTCGTTCGTTCGCATCGCACCGACTGCAACCAGCGGTTCTGCTGCTCCCCAATTGCTGTCAGATGTGGAAGCCGCCGGAACGTCCGGTACGCAGGACAACGGGCTGTACTCCTGGAAAACGGGCGTGGCTAACTCGGAGCATATCCTGAATCGCCAGGATCCCTATACGCTTGATTTCGGCGTGATGGACGTGGATCATACCGACTATGCTTCGGCCTTGTTCGTGTCGGCCGTCTACTATCAGTCTCACGACATCCCCCAGAGCTCGTCGTTCATCTACGAGCGTATATTCGACCATGTTGAAGACTTCGCTCATCTGAGACCTGACACACGTGCAACCTATGTCGACGACAGCATGCTCTCACCGATGCTGGATGGCATGAGTACCTATTTCGACAGGGCAACGCAAAGAACCGACCAAACCTACTACTTCATGTCAGTAGGTTCGATCTACCAGATTCCCAGGTAGCGGCTCCGACTGCCCGCAAAGTGGCAACCGTATGATTGAGTGCGGTAAAAAACCGCCGACAATAATTCGAAAACCAACTATACCGGTGGTTGCGATCATTCGCAGCCGCCGGTTTTTCATTTGCGATCTCCCCCAGCCCCCCCCAACGCAGCATGGCTGATGGTATCAATCGCGTCCTGCCTTTCTAATAGTGACGCTTCCCTCAGAAGTGTGAACCAACCTGAAAATCCAAGGATCTAGAACGCGAACAAAGCACTTATAGCCCAGAATGAGCGCTAATCTCGGCCACTGTCGACTTTTGAGGGAAGCGTCAATAGTCTGTAACAGGAAGAATGATGGCTCCCCGGCCGCAATACCGATGTGCACCTGCCTGCCGGCAGGCAGGTCGGGATCGGATGAGGACTTAAGAATCCAGCAACCCGACCCGTTTTCGCGCTGCGAGCTTGCGGCTTCGCCTATAGCTTCGTCGGCACAAGTCGTCGGCACAAGTCGTCGCGACAAGTCAAATTCGCCGTTACAAAGAACTAGTCTTGAAATCCAAATCCGAGCTTCACCTTCCATGCCTTTGGCAGTATCTGCTGGTTTTCTGCAATTCCTCCAATAATAAAGTCTTGTAAGATACTGGAGAAAAGGTTCTTGCAATCTGATTATGGGGGGCTGCATACTAGGGCAATAACAGGGGAAATTCCTCTTCCGTTCACCCTGTTGTTGCGTGTATCATTCTGCCGATAGCATCAAAGCGACGACAAGTACGTCGCAATTAAGGATGTTGCGTAAAACATAGAGAGGATGTGGGTTCTAACTATGATTAACTATGGCTGTCTCCCTACTGGCTCCCTTCGTCCCAGCGCAATACGTCTCGCGGTCGTGATCGCATGCGCTATGGGAATCTTCTTTAGCAACTCCGCAGTTGCCCAACCTGTCCCTATCATCAGGCCAGGCGACATCAGGAGTGGCCTGACCCCGCACGAACCGGAAAACCCAAATGCCCCGGTCGAGTATCCTGAACGTCCGATTGAGAAATCTGACGATGCCGCCGTGCTGGTCAAGGATCTGGTTACTGCCCGATTTGTAATTAAGAAAGAGCAGATCACCACCACAGCCAAGCCCGGCATTGAAATCGTCGGTATCCCGTTGCTTGACAATGATGTGTTCCGCGCGCTGATAAAACCGTTTCTCGGCAAGCCCGTGAGCATGAAATCCATTACGGAAATGCGGACAATCACGATCAAGTTCTTCCGTGCCAAGGACAGGCCAATCGTTGACGTGTTCATCCCGGAACAGGAAATCAGCAATGGTGTAGTACATCTGCAGGTTATTGAAGCCACTGTGGGCGAAGTCAAGGCCCAGGGCCTCAACTGGTTCAGCAACGAGTTGATCCTCGAGAGTATCCGCCTTAAACCGGGCGACAAAATTCGAGGTCGCGAGCTTCTGGATGATATGGACTACCTCAACAAGAACCCATTCAGATTCGTGCGGCCGATCCTGGAGCCCGGCAAGAAATTTGGGACCACCGACGTAATTGTGGACGGTAAGGACAAGTTCCCGATGCGTTTTTACGCCGGATATGACGACACCGGCAGCAGAATCACCGGCCTGGAACGCTTCTTTGCCGGCTTCAACATCGGTAATGCCTTTTCCCGCGGACACGAAATTGGCTATCAGTACACCACCAATCGCGATTTCAGCACACTGGGCATCCACTCGGCTTACTGGCGAATTCCGCTGCGCAACCGAGACAAGATTGCCTTCTTCGGCAACTATGCTGACTATGAGACCGACCATTCCGGCATGAAGCAGGGCAGCATAAACTGGATGGTCCACGCACGCTACATCACCAGCCTGCCGTCCACGCCCAATAGGCAGCAGGAGATGCAGCTCGGATTCGACTTCCGCAGAGCAGACAATGATCTGGAGACCGGCGGAGTCGACGTATACGACGACTACGTCGACGTCGCACAGTTCGCCTTTGAGTACGATGGGCGTTACAGAGATATTCACGGTAATACCACCGTCATCTTCAATGCGTATTGGAGCCCTTTCAGCAACTTGCTCAGCAGTCACCAGGACAAGGAACATTACGAAGCCGTCAGGGCAGGTGCCGACCCGAAATACGCTTACACCCACCTCACCGTCGAACGCCTGTGGTTCCTTCCTGAGAAATGGTCACTGTTCAATCGCTTCACCGGCCAGTTGGCAAACCGCAGGCTGCTTGGCAGCGAACAGCTTGGATTGGGCGGATATGTCAGGGTTCGCGGTTTTGACGATTTCGCCGTCGTGAGCGATAACGGCCTGATGGCAACGATAGAATTGAGGGCACCCGAACACGATCTGGGCCCACTGAATGATGATAAAGATGTCCGGCACTACATCCAGTTTTTGACCTTCTGTGACTACGGACACGCCAGGAACCGAGGAAACACTGCCGGCATGCCGAAGACCGCAGACATGCTCAGTATCGGTGCCGGCCTAAGATATCGCATCAATCACAACGTCAAACTCCGCGTCGACTACGGCCACCAGCTGCACGGTACGAGTGCGGCTTTGATGAAAGATAACGGACGCTTCCACATCTCACTGATAATGAGCTACTAGACCGCCCCGGTCGGACAACCTCACGCGCCCGCGGTTTGCGCATAAAAATACGCCCGAGAGGACTCGAACCTCCAACTTCTTGCTTCGGAAGCAAGCACTCTATCCATTGAGCTACGGGCGCATCTGGTGAAATTCTTTGATTGTCATGCAGCCCACCGCTCGCTTTGTGTTGTTTGGCAGCTTGGCAGCTCGGCGGGCTTGCCTTTGCCCCATGCCGGGCCTTGCCGGCAAGCGCAAAGGACAAGCGAGCGTTCTACACTAACACCAGTCACCAGTCAAGATGGTGACGTATTTTACGCCAGCACGTGAAGCATTTCACCGCTTCACTCTGCGCTGTGGGTTTCACCTGCGGCCTTGCCTCGCTACAATGCCCGCATGAGTATGCCCGAATTGCCCACGATAGAACGAAGAACCCGCCGAAGCGTGAATGTTGGCGGCGTTGTGATTGGCGGAGATGCGCCTGTCGTAATCCAAAGCATGACCAACACGCCCACCTGCGATGCTGCCGCCACCATTGACCAGGTCAAACGCCTCGCCGACAGTGGCGCCCAACTCGTTCGAGTAGCAGTACCTACGCCAGCCGACACCGCTGCCCTGAGCGAAATCGTGGCTGGCTCGCCCGTGCCCATCGTGGCCGACGTGCATTTCCACTTCGACCGCGCACTGGAGGCCATCGCCGCCGGCGTTTCAAAAATTCGCCTTAATCCCGGCAATATCCGCGATCAGGACCAGGTCCGCAGGGTGATCGACGCGGCCGGGGAAGCCGGCGTCGCTATCCGCGTTGGCGTAAATGAAGGGTCCATCGTGGACCGCGCCGACGACAGTCAGCGACAGGCGGACCTCGCCAAACCACTGCCCGAGCTAATGGCCGACAAGCTGGGCGAGTATCTGCATATCTTTGCAGAACAAGGGTTTGAGAATCTTGTACTCTCGGCAAAGAGTCACGACGCCTACACAACAGTGGCCGTCAATCGTCTGCTGGCAGACCGCTGGGACCACCCACTGCACCTGGGCGTTACCCACGCAGGCACCGCCCAGACCGGGGCGATCAGATCGTCGGCTGCCTTGGGGGCACTGCTGTGCGAAGGCATCGGAGACACCATCCGCATCTCCTACGCCGGAGACCCCGTCGCTGAAGTGGACGCCGCCTGCGAGCTGCTTGCAAGCCTGCGACTGCGCCAGCGGGAAGGCATCGAACTGATCGCCTGCCCCACCTGCGGCCGCCTGCAAATGGACCTCACACCCGTAATCGAAGCCGTGCGCGGGCAGTTAGCTGACATCAAGACTCCTCTGAAAGTGGCGATAATGGGTTGTGTCGTTAACGGGCCCGGCGAAGCTGACGGTGCCGACATCGCCATCTGCGCAGGCAAAGGCAAGGCAATCCTTTATAAGCGCGGCCAAAAGCTCCGTACGGTGTCTGCCGACGAAATGGTTGAAGCAGTGGTCGCCGAAACACGGTCTCTTGCAGCCGAAAATGGGCAATAACGCATTGGTTTGCGGCTACGAACAGGTTTTCCGCTCTTGCAGGCGGGGAATCTACTTTTTTCGCATGAATCGAAAAGATTTTGCAGCGATCTCGTTATCACGGTAGAATCCGCCCTTTCAGCTCACTAATGCTTTGCCCCGGCAATGACGCCACCAAGCGGTTTGGCTAGGACAAGGGCTTGTGAGTCCGCAGCCTGCCGACCTCGCCCGGAAGTGACCGGGAAGCAATCGGAGGATATCGAAAATATCCGAAGAATCGAGAACAACAGGTTTATCGCAATCGGCAGCTCATAACGATTTGTAGAAAATCATAACGATCTGCCAAAACAGTTGAGGCAAGAAAGATGACTCGTTCGTGCAAAGAAATCAGAGCCGACTTCATCAGCTACTTCAGCGACAAGGGCCACACTTTTGTGCCCTCAAGCTCACTGCTGCCCGCAGATGATCCCACGCTAATGTTCGCAAACGCCGGCATGAACCAATACAAGGACATCTTCCTGGGCACCGCCACTCGCGACTACGTACTGGCTGCGAACTCGCAGAAGTGCATTCGCGCGGGCGGCAAGCATAACGACCTGGAAGACGTCGGGCACGATAACTATCACCACACCTTCTTCGAGATGCTGGGCAACTGGAGCTTTGGACAGTACTTCAAGAAGGGCGCCATCGAATACGCCTGGGATCTGCTGACAAACGTGTGGGGCTTGCCGAAGGACCGGCTATATGTAACTGTTTTTGAAGGCGATAAGCCCGAAGGCCTCGAACCCGATGACGACGCTCGTAACTTGTGGGCAAGCGCCACCGACATAGACCCCTCCCGCATCCTTCCAGGTGACAAGAAGGATAACTTCTGGGAAATGGGCGACACCGGGCCATGCGGACCATGCAGCGAGATTCACTTCGACCAGACACCCGACAAAAGCGGAAAGTCGCTGGTAAACATGGACGACCCGCGTGTGATCGAGATCTGGAACCTCGTGTTCATTCAGTACAATCGCGACAGCAGCGGAAAGCTCACACCCCTGCCCGCCGAGCATGTGGACACCGGTATGGGCCTCGAACGCATCGGCAGGATCATGCAGGGCAAGAACAGTAACTACGCCACCGACCTGTTCGTGCCAATCATAGAGAAGATCGAAACGCTTACCGATCACCGCTATGGCGCAGATGAAGAACTCGAAGATCGCTTCGATGTCGCCGGTGATGACAATATCAAAGACGTTGCCTGCCGCGTGATCGCAGACCACATCCGCAGCCTCACGTTTGCAATTGCTGATGGTATCCTGCCTTCCAATGAAGGACGCGGATACGTGATCCGGCGAATCCTGCGCCGCGCCTCACGTTACGGCCGCCAGTATCTGAACATCAACGGCTCGTTCCTGGCCAAACTGGTAGACACGGTTGTGGATATCATGGGCGAAATGTTCCCGGAAATCGTGGAGCGAAAACAGCTCGTGCTGGACACCGTCCGCGAAGAAGAAATCTCGTTCGGCAGAACGCTCGACAGGGGAATCGCTCTGTTCCAGCAGCAGGCCGACAAACTGGTAGAAACCGGCAAGAGCATGCTCTCCGGCAACGTAGCCTTTGATCTGTACGCAACTTACGGATTCCCCGTAGACTTGACACAACTGATGTGCCGCGAACAGAATATGACCGTAGACATGGACAACTACGCACAAGCCATGAAGCAGCATCGGCTGAAAAGTCAGTCCGATAATGCCTTCAAGACCGAAGCGATATCGAATTTGCCCCCGTCTGATGATTCCGCCAAATACGCCGGCGGGGCCATGGCGACAAAAGTACTCGGCTGGGTCGTGGACAACAAATACTGCAATGAGGGCACCATAGACACCGGCTCGGAAGTTGCCCTGATAACCGAAACCACAAACTTCTATGGCGAATCGGGCGGACAGGTTGGCGATACCGGACGGATCACCTGGGACGGCGGGGAATTTGCCGTCACCGATACCCAAATATCCGGCGACTGCGTACTGCACGTTGGCAAAGTCCAATCCGGCAGCATCAAGCCCGGACAAGATGTGACATGCACTGTCAATCACAGCCGCATGGATATCACGCGCAACCACACCGCCACCCACCTGCTGAACTGGGCGTTGCGCAAGGCCGTCAATGATGACATCAACCAGGCCGGTAGCGTTGTATCGACGGAGCGCCTGCGTTTTGACTTCGCACACAACAAGTCACTCACGCAAGAAAAGAAAGAGGAAGTCGAACGACTGGTAAATGCAAGAATCCTGGCAGATGAAGCAGTGACCACCAAAGAGATGCCGCTTGACGAAGCCAAGAAGATAAAAGGCGTTCGAGCGGTCTTTGGCGAAAAATACGGGCAGGAAGTCCGCGTGATCACAATCGGCGAGAAAACGCCAAGCGACGTGGTTGATCACGGCTGCGCGGTGGAATTTTGCGGCGGCACGCACATGAAACGTACCGGCGGAATCGGTCTGTTCAAGATCATGTCTGAAGAGTCGGCCGCCAAGGGTGTTCGCCGTATTACAGCTATTACTGGTTCTGCAGCAATAGCTTATGTGCAGCAGATAGACTCACTCGTGAAGGAAGCCTCCGCAGCACTCAAAGCGCCCGCAGTTGAGATGCTTGATCGCATCGTGGCGATGCAGAAGGAAATCAAGGAGCTCCGCAAGAAGCCCGCGTCCGGTAGCGGCGCAGCGCAGGGATTCCAGCAGACAGGGGAAGTTGATTCGCCAAACGGTAAAATAGTCGTGGGCAGGATGGACCAGGCCGACCAGGGCACAATGCGCGGTTTCTGCGATCAGCAACGCCAAAAGGGCTCAGCCGCCGTATTCGTGGGCGGCGCAGCCGATGGCAAGGTAATGCTGATAGCGATGGTATCTGATGAGCTGTTCAAGGGCTCTGGAGTGAAGGCCGGCGACTGGGTCAACGAGATTGCCCCGATAGTAGGCGGAGCGGGCGGAGGCAAGCCCACACTCGCGCAGGCGGGTGGCAAGGATGCGTCAAAACTGGACGATGCCCTGAAGGCCGCGACCGATTGGGTTTCTGCAAAGTTAGGATAGGTTTTTCACAAAGGTGGGAGCAACACTGTAACTCACAATGCTTAAACTATGATTAGATAAAGTTTTAGTCTAACAAGTAGTCTGGATTGGTGAATTGGCGACACAGTCATTAACCTTCTTTTTTCTTGACAAAACTTGTCGGGCCTTCTACCTTCTGCGAGCATCCGACGGTGGAACCGGGTTGTTCCTTGCCACTGTCGGTCTTGTATTTTACGGATTTGTATAACTGGAGTTTTGTCATGCTTCCAAAGCAAAAACTGTCACGTGCTAAGTCGCGAAGCCGTCGAGCCCACCAAGGCAAAATCGCCCCTGCTTTCGTAGACTGCAAACAATGTAATTCGCCCAAGTTACCGCATGCCGCATGCGACAACTGCGGATATGTTCGCCCTGGTCTGAGCCTCAAAATAGAAGCAGGGAGCTAATCGATGCGGATAGGCATCGACGCAATGGGCAGCGATAACGCACCGGCCACCGAGGTTGAAGGCTCGCTTGCTGCTCGTGAATTGCTGAATGATGATGACCGGATAATTCTGGTCGGCGACAGGCACGCGATCCTTAAACGTCTTCAAAGTTCGCCGGATTGGGAAGATTTTATCGAGATTCAACACGCCGACCAACGAGTTGGCATGAACGAATCTCCGGTAGAAGCCCTTCGCAGCAAGCCTAACAGCTCAATAGCGATCCTGACCAAGCTCCACGCCGCCGGAGAGATAGACGGTTGCATCTCCGCCGGAAATACTGGTGCTTTCGTAGCTTCTGCGCAGATGAGCCTCCGTCGGCTTCCCGGCGTTCAGCGACCTGGTATTGCCATCGTCACACCCACGCTGCAGGGTCCTGTAGCATTGTGTGATGTCGGTGCCAATGTGAGCTGCCGCCCGCAGCACCTGTACCAATACGGAATCATGGCGTCTCTCTATCTCAAAGCCATTGCCGAAGTGCAAGACCCCCGCGTGGGCCTGCTTAGTATTGGCGAAGAGGATGCCAAAGGCAACGATCTGGTCAAGCGGACCCGTGAACTTCTCAACAGCGACGATCGCATCTCCTTCGTGGGTAATGTCGAAGGGCGTGACTTGTTCAACGGTTCATGCGATGTGATGGTGTGCGACGGTTTCGTGGGCAATGTCGTACTCAAACTGATGGAAGGCATGGCCGAAGGTGTGCTGAAAGGCTTGGTAAAACACCTCGCCGATGCCGTTCCCGAACATGCTCTCATCCTCAAAAAAGCCGCAACCACAATCCTCGGTAATTATGACTACAACGAATACGGTGGAGCTCCCCTGCTGGGGGTAAGCGGAATCTGCATCATTTGCCACGGCGCCAGCGACTATCGCGGTATCAAGAACGCCGTGCGAGTGATAGAGGAATTCTCCAAGCATCATGTGAATGAGCAGATCGTGCAGATGCTCGCCGAAGACGAAAAGGACGACTAATGCGAGACTTACCACGTGCAGCCATCACCGGTATTGGAGCTGCTGTCCCCAAGAAAATAATGAGCAACGAGGATTTTGAAAAAATCCTCGATACCTCTGATGAATGGATCACACAACGCACCGGGATCAAGCAGAGGCATATCGCCTCCGCAGACGAAACCACAGCATCACTTGCCGCCGAAGCCGCCGAAAAGGCTATTGCTAAAGCGAATCTGGTTCCCGAAGACATAGAACTCATCATTTGTGCGACGATCAGCCCAGAAATGCCATTCCCATCCACTGCATGTTTCGTGCAGGACAAACTTGGACTGACCGGCATTCCGGCGTTTGATATCTCCGCTGCATGCAGCGGTTTCGTCTATGCCCTGACCACAGCCTCGCAATTCATCCAAGCCGGTATGTACAAGCGAATACTGGTCATCGGAGCCGACCTGCTCAGCAAGTTCGCTGACTTCACCGACCGCAGCAGTTGTATCCTCTTCGGAGATGCCGCCGGTGCGGCCGTACTTGAAGCCACAAACGAGCCTGATAAGGGCATTATCTACAGTACACTACACGCCGATGGTGCAGGTTGGGATTATATCCACGTGCCCGCAGGCGGAACGCGACAACCCACCACAGAACAAACAGTCAAGGACCGACTACATTTTGTCAGCATGCGAGGCCGCGATGTTTATAAGTTCGCCATCGAAAAAATGCAGTGGTTGCTCGGAGACTGCATGGACAAGTGCGGACTGACCATAGACGACATCGATGTGGTCATACCACACCAGGTAAATATTCGAATCATCAAGTCGGCCACCGAAAAGTTCAATTTCCCACTCGAGAAGGTCTACACGAACCTCGACAGGTTCGGGAATACCTCGGCCGCTTCGATCCCGGTCGCCATGACCACCGCCATGGAAGAAGGCGTTGTCAAAGCAGGCCAGACCATTGTAATCGTGGCTTTCGGAGCAGGATTGACTTGGGCTGGCTCCGTCATAAAACTCTAGTTGACGCACCTTTAGATTACACTCTGGACTACTGACATGACCACAGCACTGCTTTTTCCCGGACAGGGAGCTCAGGTGGTCTCGATGGGCAAGGATGTCTACGACGCTCACGAGTCCGCCAGGAAAATATTCGATATCGCCGAGGAAGTCTCTGGGTTGCCGCTGAAGAAGCTCTGCTTCGAAGGGCCTGAAGAGGAACTCTCACGCACAGATATAGCCCAGCCGGCCATCTTCACCGTCTCAGCGGCTATGATGGCTGTGATGCAAGAAGTTTTGGGCGACAAAATGCCCGTCGCAGAATGCACCGCAGGACTCAGCCTGGGCGAATACACCGCCCTCTACACTGCAGGTGCGATGGACCTTGAAACCGGCGTCAGGCTAGTCACACGTCGCGGCAAAGCAATGCAAGCCGCCGCAGAAGCTGCGCCGTCGTCCATGATCTGCGTGATAGGCATGGATGAGACCCAGGCCACCGCGCTGTGCGAAGCAGTAAGCGAAGGCGAAATCCTTACTCCGGCTAATTTTAACTGCCCAGGACAGATCGTGCTGTCAGGCGCTATCGGAGCCTGCGAGCGGGCCGGCGAGAAGGCACAGGATTTCGGCGCATCAGCGGCCAAGATGCTCAATGTAGCTGGTGCATTCCACAGCCAGTTCATGGCGCCCGCTGCTGATGAATTAGCGCAAGCACTTGAAGATGTTACCTTTGAGACACCCAAAGTGCCCGTACTGTCCAACGTGGACGCCAAGCCACACACCAGCAGCGACGAGATCAAGCAGAAACTGCTCGCCCAGTTGGTTTCGCCAGTCAGATGGCAGCATTGCATGGAGTATCTGATCGCGGACAATGTGGAAAGATTCTTCGAGATCGGTCCGGGCAGAGTGCTTGCTGGACTTATGCGGCGAATACAGAGACGCAGCGATTTCACCAGCGTCAATGCCAGTTCGGTTATTGACAAGCTGGCACAAGAAGGATAGTTACATACAAAGCAAAGCCTCTTCCCACACCGTATTTGGGGGGGTTTTGGGGCAAAGATTAGAAAAAACAGCGTTCTGTCGCTTTAACGGGCAGAAAACCAGAGGAACTCGTAAATGGCTGACAGTGACAAGATTGCGATAATAACAGGTGCCGCCAGAGGCATCGGACGCGAAATCGCCAGAGAACTCCTGGCTGAGGGCATGACGGTAGTAGCCGTTGACCTTCGCGAGGACCTGCTGGGCGAACTTTCCGAAGCACTTGGCAACCCGGGCGATAAGCTCATCACCCGCACTATGGACGTAACAGACAGCGAAGGTTTTACCGCCCTGGTAGACGACATCGCCGAAACATGCGGCCGCCTGGACGTCCTGGTGAACAATGCCGGTATCACCCGTGATGGCCTGCTGATGCGTATGAGCGATGATGATTGGGACCTGGTACTGAAGGTAAACCTCAAGAGTGCATTCATCGGCACTCGTGCGGTCTCCAGATATATGATTCGCCAGAAGAGCGGATCGATCATCAACATGGCAAGTTATTCAGGCCTGGAAGGTAATCGTGGGCAGGCTAACTATGCTGCCAGCAAGGCTGGCTTGCTGGGACTGACCAAAACTACCGCCAAAGAGCTTGCAAGCAAGCAGGTTCGCTGCAATGCAGTGGCTCCCGGATTCATCCAGACGGAAATGACTGATGTTCTTCCGCAGCAGGCCAAGGACATGGCTTTGGACCAGATTCCGATGAAGAAGTTCGGCCAACCCGGTGATATCGCAAGGGCTGTAGCGTTTCTCGCATCGGACAAGTCCGGATACATTACCGGCCAAACACTTAGTGTAGATGGCGGAATGCATACTTGACCTTAAGCGTCGCGGACAGTATTTAGCTTGCATGGCCAGTTTAGCCAAGCTATAGTACCGCGGCAAAATCGTGATAGTTAATTATCAATCTTGGGGCTGATGCCCCGGTAAGTACCCATTAGGGAGACGAAAAAATGGCAGATATTGAAGCCAAGGTTATCGACATTGTTGCTGAGCAGATGGGCGTGGACAAGAGCGAAATCACACGCGAGACTTCTTTCGTAAACGACCTGAATGCAGACAGCCTCGACACCGTCGAGCTGGTAATGGAGTTTGAAGACGAATTCGAACTCAGCATTCCCGACGAAGAAGCTGAAAAGATTCAGACCGTTGGTCAAGCGATTGACTATATCTCCGAGAACATGAACAAGGCCTAGTGCTCTTGTAGTAGCAAAATGCTGGGTAGTTTTCTGGTTGTCGCTGCCAGGCAAAGACTAGCAAGTATGTAACAGGAATAATGTCAGGTGGCACCCCGGCCGCAATCCCGATGTACATCGGGACCGGATAAGGACTTAAAAATCCAGTAGCCCGACAAATTCGCCGTTACAAAGTACTAGCAAGTCTTTGAACCCGTCAATTTCGCCATTACAACAACTAGTGTCAGGAGCCTTGACGCATGGCTGATCGCCGTATCGTCATCACTGGTTTGGGAACCGTTAATCCTCTTGCGCACAGCGTGGATCAATTTTGGTCCGATTTGCTTGAATGCAAGAGCGGCATTGCGGTAATCGAACGTTTTGATCCAGAACCGTATACCTCGAAAATCGGTGGTGAAGTCAAAGACTTCAATGGCGTCACCTCCGATCTCGTCGACTTCCGCCAGTCAAAGCATATGGACCGGTTCTCACAGTTCGCTGTCCAGGCTTCGATCGAAGCTGTCGCCGACAGCGGATTGGATTTCGACAAGACTGACCGCGACCGTTGCGCCGTTATCGTTGGAAGCGGTATAGGTGGCCTTCAGGAACTAGAAGATCAGCATACGCGCATGCTCGAAAAGGGCCCAATGCGCATAAGCCCCTTCACCGTTCCAAAGCTCATGGCAAACGCCGCCAGTGGATGGATCTCGCTGATACACGGACTTGGCGGACCAAACTTCTGTGTGGTCACAGCCTGTGCGTCGGCAACAAATGCCATAGGTGAAGCCTACAAGGTGATGATGCGAGACGAAGCCGATATCGCCGTCACCGGCGGAAGCGAAGCTGCCCTGACGCGAATAGGACTCGCCAGCTTCTGTGCGCTCAAGGGGCTTTCTACCCGAAATGACGACCCCACCCACGCAAGTCGACCGTTCGATAAGGATCGCGACGGCTTCCTGCTTTCTGAGGGTGCGGGTATTCTGGTTCTCGAAGAGTACGAACACGCCAAAGCTCGCGGAGCAAACATCTACGCCGAACTCATCGGATACGGTGCCAGCGCCGATGCTCACCACATCACCGCACCATGCCCCGAAGGCAAAGGTGCAAGCCGCGCAATGCAAATGGCCCTCAAGGATGCGAAACTCAACCCCAAGGATATTGACTATATCAATACCCACGGAACGAGTACCCAACTTGGAGACATTGCCGAAACCGGCGCCATCAAGAAGGTATTCGGTGATTATGCCAAGAACGGTTTGGTTGTCTCGTCGACAAAGAGTTCGACCGGGCACATGCTGGGCGCCTCAGGCGGGGTGGAACTGATCGTCTCTGCCAAGGCTATCCAGAACGAAGTTGTCCCCGCGACGATCAATCTCGACAATCCCGATGACGCCTGCGATTTGGACTACTGTGCAAATACCCCACGGGAAAAGAAAATCGAAACCGTCATGTCCAACAGCTTCGGCTTCGGCGGACATAATGCTTGCCTCGTCATTCGCAAGATCTGACCCGCACAATACCAGTTACAAAAAAAAGCCCTGGAGCATTCCGCTTCCGGGCTTTTTCTGTTAAATCTATTCGCCAACTTACGATTTCTTGGCTTCGTCCATCAGTTTCCGTGCCAGCTCGCCGGCCTGCTCTTTGCTTGTGATCTCTTCGTTCAACTGGGAATCATAAACGCAGCGAAGAATCACGCCCAGCTCGCGCCCCTCTTTCAGCCCCATCACTTTCAGCTCTTCGCCATCTATAAACGGAGGCGGCGATATCTGATCAGCCGCAATCCCAGCCGCTCGTTGCAAAATTGCATCCGACTTCACAGATGAACCGGCGGCCAAGGTTTCCTCGTATCGCCATAGAATGCCAAGCCGATCAAAATCCTCACACGCCAGCAATCGCTTGAAATCACACATCGCCATATCTGTCGCCGTCTGCCAGTCGTGCAGGTGATCGCTCATCCAACACAATGATCGCTTGATCTCATTGGACGCCCCCCACCTGCGCACAATCTTGCCAACCGCCCTGCTGCCTGCCCCAACAAACATCGCCGCCAGCGACAGCAGCACATCCTGCCTGCCCGCCACCGTCGCCAATCTCGCCATCGCTGCCGCCCACTGCCCGTCATGCTTGAATAATTCCGGTAATATGTGCCCCGCCAGTTTCAGATCCGCAAGCATTTGCATTGCTTCCTGCGACGAATCCGCACCGAGCATCTTGCTGATCTCATCGCATATTCGCTCGCCACTGATATCAACAATCCTGTCGGCATTACGCCTAATGCCTTCCACAACGTCTTCGGTCATGCTGAAATCGAGGCGAATCGCAAAACGTACCGCGCGAATCATCCGCAGGTAATCTTCAGAGAACCGCTCGTCTGCTTCCCCGATAGTGCGTATCACCCGACGCTCGATATCTTCCCTGCCGCCGACATAGTCGATCACTTCACAACTGATCGGATCATAGAACATACCGTTGATCGTGAAATCACGCCTATGTGCATCTTCGGCGGGACTGGAGAACTCCACACCATCGGGACGTCTGCCATCGCTATAGCCCAGGTCACTGCGAAAAGTGGCTACCTCTACCTGCTTGCGTTCTTCGATTACCATCGCAACGCCAAATTTCTCGCCAATGAGCAGCACATGCGGAAAGAGCCGCTTCACCTGGCGAGGCGTAGCACTGGTGGCGACGTCATAATCCGCGCTCGCGCACCCCAAGAGCATATCGCGCACACACCCACCTGCGAACAGAGCCTGATGCCCCGCGTCGCGCAGACGCATGACGACTTTCAACGCTACTTCTTCTGCTGCGGCATTTGCCATGTAATCATTCTACCTATCTATCCCCCCACGCGACACCCTACGCCGCACGGTTCTGCGGGCCCGTCGTAAGTGTTGTCTGATTGCGCTTCAGGTTGCCCGCCGCCGCCTCTAACACCAGCAGCAACACCGCCATCACAATCGCAACATCCCACCAATTCCGCGGCTCAGCCGCACTTGCGGCCTTGGCTATCACATCCGTCACCGAATCACCCACGTATACCTGTTTGGCCCCGCCTCCGTGTAATAACTCAGCAGCCTTGGGCGGATCGTACGCGGAAAGATCACTTTCCCCACCATCTGAACTCACCGCAAACAGACCGCCCAGCTCGCCCGATGAACCCGCAATTCGCCACGAATATACCCCAGCGGCAAGAGTGTCGCCAAAGCTCGCCCGCCCGCCTGCGCCAGGCGCAAGCTGCCATGTCCTGGCTTCCTTGCCCGCCTGTCGTAGCGAAACTTCCACCTTGCCACCGCTCTTGGTCCAGTTAGCCACCGCGATATCAACCGCCTTGCCGCACGGGGAACTCTCGGCCGCCGTCGAACCGGGAAGCGAAAGAAAACACGCCCTCAGCACCATCGACACCATCACGTTCGCGCCTGACCCAAGGAAGTTCGACCAGCTTCCAGATGCCGCCGTCGCACAAAGCGTCACCCGTCCATGACCAATCTTTCGCGATATAACCAACGGATCACCGCCGACCAGCCGCATCAGCACCGTCGATCCGGCGTCTGTGCGTTCCAAGCGGAAATATCGCTGCACCATCGGCGTGAGATAGCTCTGGCGATCCTTGTACAGACCGGCAAAGTACGGGTGAGACTGCGCCACCTGCGACAGGCCAATTGCCCGGGCATCCGGACCTGTCTGCCCGATAGCGAGTCCTATTCTTCCCGGCAGAACCCCGGACAGTAACTTGTTGTAGTCGGACGGGTCCACACTGCTGCCCAAAAACACCATCACCGTTCCCCCGCCGTTGGCGAACCGCGTGATTGCTTCCGCCTGCGCCGGGGTGAACGTCGGAACGTTACTCACAAGGAGCGCGTCCACTTCCGCAAGATCGGACGGTTTGAATTCAGCCGGGCTGATGATGCGAGGCTTGATCGACCAGGCAGTAGCCGTGCGACCCTGCCACGGATCCAGCGCTATTTCCAGCAATGTGGACGGATCCATCGTCCTTGAATCTCGCCGGGTTTCCTTATGCCTGACCAGCAAAACGCGAACGCGACCTGCCAGTTCAACGCAAAACGGCCGCACGTTATCGGCATCCAGATCGTCACTGCCCGCAAGATACACCTCGCCGGCCAGCATTCCCGCTCGCGGGCCGGCCGGAGCGTACATGGAAACTTTCACGCTACTGCTGCCATTGTCTGCTTTGGGCAGTTGCACCTGTCGCATTTCACCGACGTCCTTCCCGCCGATTCGCAATCCGACCATCACCTTCCGATCAACCGGTGACGAATTCGTGAGCGTTGCGATTACTTCGAGCCTGGCCCCCGCAACGCGACGCCCGACTACGTCAATATTCACAATCCCCACGTTTTCGACCTTGCCTACTGACGTGTCGACTATCAGCAAACTCGTGGTGCCCAAATCAGCCAACTCCCGAGCGGCCGCCAGATCGTCTACCATGGCCTGCTGCAGGTCTGTGAGGATGAACACCGACTGTTGCCTTCCCGCATCTTCAATTCCCAACATCCCCACCGCATCGGCAATGGCTTTGGACATATTCGCCTTCGTGCCCGCCGGTTCGATGCTCTCTATCGCCTTGCGAGCCGCATCTATATCTGACGTCAGCATCGTGTCACGATAACCGCCGCCGGCCGCTATCACCGCCACACGACCCGGCGCATCAGCTCCCGAAAGCATCGCCAGCGCCTGGGTTTTCGCCCTGGCAAGCCGCGTGCTGTCGGCTGCTGCCGTCTGCATGGAAAGGCTGTTATCCAGAACAATCACCATAGCGCCATTTCGGCCGCCAAGCCAATCACCAAGAGCATTGGTCACCGGTTGTGCAACCGCAATTGCCAGTAACATCATCAGAGCCGAGCGCAACAACAGCAGCAACCAATGCTGGAATTTCCTGCGGCGGGATGTTTTCTCCATGCTGATTTGTAGAAAACGCAGCGTGGGGAAATGCACCTCTTTCGCCCGGGCGCTCGACAGCAGATGCAGGACAAACGGTATGCCCGCTGCCGCCAGCCCAACCAACAACCAGGGAGTGAGGAATGCAAATGCTATCATCGTTTGCGCAGCTTCTTTCGGCTCGTGAGATAATTCAACAACATGCGATAGTAGGAAGTATCCGTGGGGCAGAGCACATACTCAATCCCGCGGTCGGCACATTCCTTGCGGTAGCGATCGACAAATGACCCAATCTCATCGAGATATGTCTGCTTGACGTATTTCGGATCTACCTGCAACTTCTCCGACGTTTCCATGTCGACGAACGAAACCATGTCTTCGAACGGAAATTCCAGCTCAGCCGGGTCCATCACATGAAACACTATTATCTGATGCTTCTTGTAGACGAAGTGCTGCAAGGCCCGAATTATCTCGGATTGGTCATCGTACAGGTCCGAAATAACGATAATCAGTCCGCGCTTGGCTATGCGGTTGGCAAGATCGTGAAAAGTCTGCGCGACTGCGGTTCGCTTGCCCGGCCGCAGCGTTTCCAGCGAAGTGAATATCCTATCCAGATGATTCGGCGTTGACCCGGGCGGAATGTGGAACCTCACCTGCTCATCAAATGCCAGCATTCCCACCACATCCTGCTGGCGGCACATCAAGTAGCTCAGGCAGGCGGCGAGAAAACATCCGTAGGTAAACTTGGTTCCGGCGGCGGTGGATGTGTAATCCATGGAGCGGCTTACATCGAGCAGGATATGTGCACGAAGATTGGTTTCCTGTTCGTACTGCTTGATGTAGTAACGATCACTGCGGGCCCACGCCACCCAATCCAGATGGCGCAGATCGTCGCCGGGAGAATATTCACGATGCTCGCTGAATTCCACCGAGAACCCGTGATGCGGACTCCTGTGCAAACCGGAAATAAACCCCTCCACCGCCTGACGCGCCTGAAGGTTCAGGTTCGTCAGCTGCGTTATGTGCTCAGGCTCGAAATAGAGATATGGCGAATCCGCCACTTATTCTTCCTCTTTAAATCCGTAAACATTCACCACCATTTGCCCGTAGTCTTTCGCCCGCACCACCGTCAAACCGCCAAGCTGCTCGGGCACGTTCACCTTTTCCGGCGTTCGCAACACCACCCTGCCATCGGATGCCAGACAACCAGCCAGGGGCACGAATATCTTCGCAGCCACTTCGTCCCAATCCCATGTCCGAGCGTGGGCATATGGCGGATCCACGAATGCCACGTCCACCTTCTGGTCAAGGACGCCAGTCCACGCCGCCAGGCGTGCGACAATATCGCCCGCCCACACCGTGCACTGCTCATCGACACCAAAATCATTGATATTGCGATTGAGACGCTCAATAACGCTGCGGTCCTTGTCGGCAAAGCAGCATCGCGCGGCCCCGCGTGACAACGCCTCCAACCCCATCGTGCCCGTGCCAGAGTAAAGATCCAACACCACCGCACCATCCATCCACGGTTGGAGCATGCCAAAAAGCGATTTTTTCACGCTTCCGGTCATGGGTCGGGTTTCGGCTGTGCCGGGAGGGGATAATAATTTTCGTCCCTTGTATAATCCTGCCTGAATTCGCATATGGGCCAACTTTCTTCCGGGGAAGATGTATTTTTTCGGCAAATAGCCGCTTATGACGAGACATTGTACACAAAATACCGCCCAAAATGCCATGCGTATAGCTCACCAGTTGCTCAAACACCATAGAGTTCCAAAAGTTGCAGCATTGAACTGACGGCTGGGATTGGTAGAATTACCAGCGAAGCCTATGTCAGATGGCAAGGCGAATTCAGGCGGGCGCATCGCATGGCAACGTGGCGAACCGGCCGGACCGACATCAGCAACCCGATTGAAAGACATGAGACCTATGCGAATATCTCTTATCGCCGTTGCAGTAATGACGGGCGTTATCCTTTGCGGATGCGGAGCAAGCAATACTGTGCCCGTCGCACCCAAACCCACACTTAACGCCGAAGAGCAGGCCTTCGAAGCGGTATGGGAGGCAAGCCGCGAAGTGCTGAAGACCTACCACTGGCGCATAGACCGCCAGGACCGACGTACCGGCACCATCACCACCCATCCGATGCTGGGCAAACAGGCCTTTGAGTTCTGGCGCAAAGACACAACTACATCCAATGAATCGCTCACCAGCACAGTCGGCCCCATCTATCGCACAGCGACAGTGACCATAAAGAAAGTCGGCAAGGGTAGATTCACGCCCGTGGTGTCGATAATAACATCGCGGCCACTCCCCGCAGCCAAACACCCCAAGAGGGACGACCTGGCCAGAAGGGTATTGGCTCCGGGTGCATCAGGCATGCGCAAAGGCATTGAAGCCCAACGCACACCCGTGACGATGGATGAATTGGGTGAAACGCTGCCGAGCCCGAAAGAACTCCAAACCAAAATGGAAAAAGAAATTCGCCAGCTCGCTGCCGGGAAACTCAGAGGCTGATCACCACCGGAATGCTCTGATTATCCGAAGATCGACCCGTGGCGGAATTCACCCCGGGCAACTTCAAAACACTTCTGTTCGCCATCTGCCTTCCGCGGCTGGCCAATCCAGCGCGATGCGCCCGAAATAAGTGCCACTGGTGAATTGGTCATTCGCTTTTCTCAACATCCAGAAGCGGACCAACGTAGAGATCCCACAGCGCGATACCCATTGGTGAACCGTCACTGTGGAACGGCTGCCATGCGCCGCGAAGCTTGGCTACAACTTCCTGATCATCGATAAGTTCCTCGGCGAACAGCGTTGCCACCAGCAGCATCGCCACATAGCTCTGCGGTAACATTATCTCGATCACGCTGGAATACCAGAACTGGTTGCTGTCGCTCTCGCTGACAAGCGAAACGTCGCCACGCAGAATCGCCGCAACCATTACCCCCACCATACCGCCATGGGTGAAATGCGAAAGATTGTGGTAGTAGGGGTGCAGTAACTTGGCGATGGCCTGGCGGCCGGGGTCTTCAAGATTCTGCACCAGCTTAGCCGGCACAGGCATATCGGCAATTACCCACTCTTTCCAATTCGGGTCCAGCTTTTCGTTAAGGACATGTGCACGCAACGTCTGGAACTCGTCTTCGCTTACATCCATCTCGTGAGCGAATTCACGAAGCATCTTAATGCCCTGGCCACTCGGGCCAAAGTAGTCACTATAGGGAGCAAATTTGCTGAGGCTGCGCTGGTCCCTGAAATACTTCGATGCGAACGTCTTCCAGGCGTTCTTTCGATACCGGCTGAACCATCGCTCGGGATTGTCGAGGAATAACAATGCCAGGAAACAACGCTCAAGCTGCATTCTTGCCAGGCTCAATGCATCCACCGAAGATTCCTGCCGATCTGACGCGAGCTTTCGAATCGACTTGTGAGTGCTCTCCATCGAAAGCAGCAGGTTGGCTTTGGTGCTCAAGAGGCGAATAGTGCGTATGGATGTAGACTGCTCCATGCGAACCGTCAGCCCGCTGGCGACCGCATCCATCGCAAGTGAAGATGTCCGGTCAAGATCGTCCATGGACACAGCCATATCCGTACTTGGTGGGCGTGACAGGGGCGCAGGAACGGGTATCATTTCCTGATATGGTTTGCGTCCCTTTTTACCGTGGGTACTCTTTGCCATTTCTACTCTCAAATGCCTGGAGTTATTGTGTGCAAGGTCGGTAATCTTATCTGATCGCCCAAAAAGCAGGCCCCGACATTTCACCCCGATAATACAGACCGCAGAGCCCTATGTGAAGTGATGCGTTGTTGCCCGCCAAATCAAAACAGGTAACTCTTAACCCATCTGCATCGCTTTGGGCAAGCAACGGGAGGAGTTGATGCTGATTCGACAAAAGCGTCGGCCCTGTATTAGAAAAATTGAAAATATGGAAAAAATATGGAAAAGAGGTGTTGCGTAGATGGGTTTTTCACATTATTGCAAAATGCGTAGACGTAAGTATCTATTTTGATTTGCATTGCACCGAAATGCAAAACCGCGGGCGTTGTTCAAAACACGCAACAAACGCAACGTTTTTGGAAGTTTGTTGCGTCTTTCAGGCCGCCTGCGAAATTTTGAACCCAATCGCATGCAGCGTTTTAGCCATCAGCGGTCAATATGTAGGTATCTGACTGCGCGCCGACTTGCCGCGAAGTGTGTTTGTGGCAAGGTGAAGGCACATGCGTGCTTGCCTTTTGCCAGCCATCGTATTGCAGATGGGTGAAGGGTTACGAACGCCAGTGAGCCAGGAATAATCGTAAGAGAGGAAGAGATGGACGAAGATTGGAATCTCCCACCCTCACTTCCGCTGCCGCACCGCCTCAAACAAACAAACTGCGGCTGCCACCGACACATTCAAGCATTGCACACTCCCGGCCATAGGTATACAGACAAGGGTGTCACAATTATCAGCAGTAAGCCGCCGCAGTCCCTTTTCTTCTGCACCCAGCACGATAGCAAGCGGGCCTGATAGCTTCGCATCGTAAAGTGACTTCTTCACACCATCCGCAGTGCCCACGAGCTGAAGTCCCATTTCCTGAAGCCGTTTCATCGTCTGCGAAAGATTCGTAACCTGAACAAAAGGCACCTGCTCCGCACCACCGGCTGCGATATAGCGCACCGTCTCGGTAACCGAAGCCGCACGACGTCTTGGCGCGATCACCGCAGCAACACCTGCCGCATCTGCCGAACGCAAACACGCGCCTAGGTTGTGCGGATCCTCAACACCATCAAGGATCAGCAGCAAAGGATTGTCCAGCGATGCAACGCGGTCATACAGTTCATCTGGGGAAAGCTGCGGCAACGGCGCAGAAAGGTTAACATGTTTGTTATGGCGTGCTTCTGTAGGCTTTCGCTTCTTTCGTGTCATGACGGAGTATTTTTACACAAAGATACAAAGAATACAAAGCTTAGACCGAAATTTCATGGATAGCCTCTCTCCCTGCGCCTGGGGAGAATTCCGGCCACGCTAATCATAAAGGACTTGCGATTCTGCCAAGATCGGGCCGGTGCGGCAAGATACCAGTCCCCAAATAGGCATTCCTGCGGAGTATCCATCTCTTGTCGGCCGTGACGCTATGGTAGTACTCGGTCCCGCCAAGAATGTCAGGTGGCAACCTGCCAGCAATAGCTGGCAGGCAAGTACTTACGAATATTCACACCCGATAGTTTCGCCGGGACAAAAGAGTAGATTAGTTATCACACGGTGTCTACTGGCTTGATGCCTCCAAGTTGAGATGAAGTGAGGAGGATCGGCCAGCATCACCACAAATCTCGCGCAACTACCGATTGGTTAAAGTGGTATGAAATGTGGCGCGCGTTTGGCTGTAATATTAATGATGGGAAAAATGGCATTAATTGGGATTTTATTCATATACTTAGTTAGGGTGCCCGAATAGAAGAATATGGCGTGGATCAGAACGATCCCCGGTCCGAATAGGATGGGGAGAATTGGATCCTCCCGGGTCGTTGCTCTTACGCGAGGATTTGCTGTCCAACGCGGTTCTTGAGAAAGAATCACTAGGTGGGATGTCATATGAATCTTCACGCAATACTTTGTTGGAAGAAGAAGTCGAAGATATTGGCCGGCTCCGTGGAGGGAGGGGCCGGTCGGCTTCGACTTGGAGTGATTCGTGCCGTCCTGTTAGCGTGCGTTGCCGGAGCAGCTTTTGCCGCATTGCTCCGGTTGCATTACGCTGAATTCAGGGAGAGCATTATTGCTACATTCCAGGTGAGGCAGATTGCCCTTGCAAGCGGAATGGCTTCCGACATGGAGTCCAAATTGGCCGAGATTGAGAAAGGCTTGTCGGCGCTTGGTCGCAATTCGGACATTCTGACGAGCACATCCGCACTTGAAAAGTCGCTCGCGCTGTTCACGGATAGCCATGGGGATATCGTCAGGCATATTGGCGTCACTGATACGAATGGCAGGATTCTCTGGCAGCGATTGCTCGAGGGAAAGCCCGGTACACAAGCCCGGCAATACTCAACACAGGCGGGGCGACCTAGCCCGTTGCCGAGCGTCAATCTAATACGGTATAGCATTTTGCCGGAGCGAGACGTGCTTGAGTTGATCCTACCGATCATGTCCGCTGCAAAGGCGGAGGGGGAGCTCCGCTGTGAAGTCGACTTGCGTAGGCTGTTCTGGCACTCTCGGCAATATTCGGGAAGCACTTCAGCAGCGATGAGTTGGATGGTTACGCAGGAAGGAACCCTCATCGCAGCAGGAGGTATGGCAAAGCGGATGTTCGACAACGGACAGAACGTTCCTAACTCCCAAGAGCGAGATCTCAGAGCAGACATCATCGTCAGTGAGTGTATAGAGCCAAACAGCAGAGGGACAGCACGGATTACCATTGATGACAGGCCTATGTCCACCGCCTTCAGTCCAGTGCTGCTCGGCCATCGTCGTTACGGGGTGGCCATCGCTGAAAGCCTGTCGGCAGTCTCTGTTCCCATGATTGCTCACGAGAGGCTCATCTATTTGCTCTTGAGTGCCTTGAGCTTCGTATACCTGGCTGTCATCTATGTTGTCTACCGCGGCGATAGTGCCCGAATCGAAAAGGAAATATCTCAAAGGGACGCAGCCGAATACGCAAATCGAGCGAAGAGCGAGTTCCTGGCAAAGATGAGCCACGAAATTCGTACCCCGATGAACGGTGTCATGGGTATGACGGAACTGGCGCTGGAGGGCGACCTGACGGACAAGCAACGGAGATGCCTGCAACTGGCACAGCAGTCAGCAGACTCTCTTCTCACCATTATCAATGATATTCTTGATAGCTCGAAGATCGAAGCCGGCAAGCTATCGCTTTCCTGCATCACCTTCAGTCTGCGAGATTGCCTGCGAGACACTCTTGACGCATTCGAACCTCGGGCTGCCGAAAAGGATCTTGAGCTCACACTCAGCATCGGTTCTGATGTCTCCAATTCGCTGTTGGGTGACCCGGGAAGGCTTCGCCAGGTGCTGACGAATCTTATCGGAAATGCCCTGAAGTTCACGGAACATGGCCGCATTGCGGTGGAGGTCACGGTTGTTTCGGAATCCGAAGAACGTCAGGAAATCGCATTTGCGGTAACAGATACCGGCATTGGCATTCCCGGTGACAAACAGGCTGTAGTCTTCAATTCATTCGAACAGGTGGACGGTCCTGCGTCTCGTAACTGCGTGGGTACGGGGTTGGGCCTTGCGATCTGTACCCAATTGGTGGAGATGATGGATGGCGAGATGTCCCTTGAGAGCCGACTGGGGCACGGCAGTACTTTCCGTTTCACTGCGGTATTCGGGATTGTCAATTCAGGAGTCAGTTGCCTTCATGAGGAATGCACTGAAGAGAATCTGATTGGATGTCGCGTCCTGACCGTAACATCGAACAAGTCCAATGCTATGGTTATCGACGAAGTGTTGGCGAAGCTCGGAGCGGACTCCACGTGCATTACCACTGGTGAGAAGGCCATCGAGGAAGTATCCATGGCGAGCAGGGAAGGCAATGTGTATCAAGCCGTTCTGCTCGATTCAGACATCCCGGATATGCACTGCTTTGATGTCGCACGCAATCTCCGGCAGTTGTCGGATTCACAATACACAGCCATCGTTATGCTCTCTTCTGTTGGCTTGCGTGGCGATGCGGAAATGTGCAGAGAGTTGGGCATTACAGCTTATCTTCCATATCCCTTTGGACAGGCACAATTGCAGGGCGTACTCATTGCCGCAATTGCGTCATGTGACCAAAGCGGTCCCAACGAGTTGATTACTCGCCATGTGCTGCGTGAAAGTCTCGATTGCCTGAAGGTTCTCGTGGTGGAAGACAACTACGTCAACCGTGAACACGCGACAATGCTTCTGGAGAAATGGGGGTACGAGGTTGCGTGTGCCGAAGACGGGCGACAGGGAGTATCCCGCTATATGGAAGAGTCGTTCGGCCTGATTCTAATGGATCTGGAAATGCCTGAAATGGATGGGTTGGCCGCCGCTGCCGCCATCCGAGATATCGAGACCAACACGGGGCGCCACGTGCCCATCATTGCCATGACGGCCAATGTTGAGGACTCTGTCCGCGAGCAGTGCTTCGCGGCAGGCATGGAAGGGTATGTCTCGAAACCGATGTCCCGGGAAACACTTCGCCTTGCGATCGAAGATGTGATGGAGGCAAGCGTGAAGCAGCCGGGTGACAACACTGGCGGTTTCAAAATGGAAGAATCGAAATCCGACATGTCAGGTATTTCCATATGGGACCCAGCCGACGCACTCAGGTATGTCGACGGCGATCCGAATTCCTTGCTTCGCATGGTGAAAGCCTTCATGACAGATTCACCGAATACCATGGAGAAGATGCGGTCCGCCCTTGAGAGAAGAGACTGGCAGGTACTTGGCAAGTTGGGACACATGTTCAAGGGCTCACTCGGCCTTGTGGGTGCGGGATCTTGCAGGGCTCTGTCAGAGAGTATTGAAGTGGCTGGGAAGAATGAAGATTGTGCCCGAGCCATCGAGGCTACTAAGCAATTGGACAAAGAATTGACAGCGCTGCACATTCGTCTATGTGAGTTTGTCATGGAGAAACAGAAATGAATATATTGGTAGCCGATGATGATGCTGTCTATCGAAGCGTACTGAATGGCCTGCTGACTGAATGGCAGTTCAATGTCTTGCTTGCCTCAGATGGCCAGGAGGCTATGGAGGTGATGACCGGAGAGGACTCGCCGCCGTTGATACTCCTCGATGGTGAGATGCCGCGAATGGACGGATATGAAGTAGCCCGGGAAATCCGCCAGAACGAGATTTGTCGAGACGCGTACGTGATCATGATTACGGGGAAGGCAACCAAGGAGGATCTCTCGAATGTCTTGGTCAGTGGCGCAGACGAGTATCTACTGAAACCCTGTGAACCACTGGAGCTAAAGATACGTCTTCGCACCGCTATGCGAGTCCTCAGCCTTCAGAAAGAGCTTGACGAACTCGGACAGTACTTTCAGCAGGAACCTGTGTAATTAGGTGAAATGGGTACGCGGGAAGGCAGGGGGTGTGGGCGAAGCGTAGATTTATCGAAAACCGCCGGCCGCCATCGAGTTCGGCCAGGACGCGTAAACGTTTTGTAAAAAGGTGCAAAAAGTTGCAAAAAGTTACAGATTTTGGTACTTGTGCACCAGGTTTTGGGCGTTGGGGGCGTAGGCTAATTCTCAATTGTGTCGGCCGTTAGTTGTTTTGGGGAGTTGTCGACCATCGCTGACGTGTAACAATTTCGAAAATGCGAGTTATGACTTCTGTTTTGCATGTGTTTTGCGTGTGTTTTGCGTTCTATTTTGCAGTTTGCATCGAGTGTTTTTGCCGGCCTCAGCCGTGGCGATTGCGGATTCTTTGTAAACCCGGCCGATTTTCTGCATCAAATCCTGCATCAATTCCCACCCGCCTGGTCAGTATGTAGATATATGACAGCGCGCTGTCGTTCGTAGGGCCTGCCCGCCGAAGGAGGGCCTGCCCGCCGTCCTTGCATTGCGCCTGTAATGCGTTTTGCGACTGCCGGCCCGTCTTTGATGTGCCACCCGCCGTGGGCGGGGAAATTTTGGGATATCAGAAAACGGCGGCCGCTTTCTGGGCGTCAATTCTCTTGTCGTCGCGGGCCGAAGGTCCGCAGGGTTAGTAGTCGGGCGGTAAGACTCGATCCTGCAATAGCAGGAACGAGACGCAGCCCCCGGAACAAATGCCCCAATAGATTCCCGCCCCGACGGGGCGGGAGGAAATAGCGGGATGCCAGGAAAACGACGGCCGCGCCGACGTAAATTGATAATTAGGGACGATAATTAGGGACGGTGCCTTATTTAATTCGAACGGCGCCCG
>CBDUQP010000006.1:0-55097 GCA_965369385.1 uncultured Phycisphaerales bacterium | reverse complement strand
GGCCTCTTACAACACCACACAACACAACACAACACCGCACGGCACAACACGGCACGGCAACCCATAACGTACATCGCACGACTCATAACCCACGACATACAACCCACAACGTCCTGTTTCGCTTACGAGAAAAAGAGGTTAGGAACCAATGGCACTGCCACCTTTTCTCCACAAACCCAGCGAGCAAGTTCAAAGCCGACCATGCCCCGCCAAATCCAAAACGTTGCAATCTGCATGCCGGACAGGATTGGGACTGTCCCCTTTTTTGCGGTTAATCGCGTACAAACGCGAAAAGCGGGGACAGGCACGTGCGCTTCGCTTCTTGAGCCAGTCCCCGTTTTTCGCTACGGTTTATAGCGAATCTACTACCGTGATACCCAGCAGGACTATTGTGGCTACGCCCTTCTTGCTTGTCAGGTAGACGCTCTTGATGGCCATGTGCGGCTTGGGATTCTGCCACCACCACATGCGGATGAATCTGTAGCCGTTAGGCTTCGAGATCGGTTGGCTGCACACGATGGGGATTGTCCTACTGTCTTCGCCTTCCTTGCGATCCTGCCACCAATCGTGAATATTCTCACCTACGACTATCGGCAGTTCCAGCTTGGTACCGTCGGCATACTCCACGATATAAGCCCCCGCCTGCTGGCCGCGCCTCTGGGCATAGTTAGCAGCGTGGACGAAGAATATCCCGCGAGCCTTACGCCCCACCGCAACCGGGCCGATCTTCGACGGACCATTGCGAAAAGTCATGCCCGCCATCGTGACAATCGACTTACCGCCATTGTTCTCCGGATCGAGTATTTTCACCGGAACGCCAAGCCACGTATGAACTCCCGGTTTTACATCCCGCAGGTCGTTGAACGGACCTTCATCCATTGCCCCGCCCTTGCCATTACATGCCCCATCGTCGGCGAGGCCCATGTTAATGAACGGCGATATATCCAGCGGATGCATCTTGTCAGGACCCATCTCCAGTGCGACCGTATAGTCATCCATCTTCTGCAGCACGCGGCCTGCCACTACTTTGACTACCTTCTTCACGGGTTTCTTTACGATCTTGATCGGCCCCTTCGCCAACTGTGCAGCCAGGGCCTTAGCGCCTAGCTTGCTCCGCAGATACACGAGCTCCGTTGTCACGCGGATGCTACCACTGTGGGCAATCTCGTTGCCCATCATATTATAAACCTTGCCGGCGTATTGCAGGTCTATCTCAGCTGCGTCACCCGTCCACGCAACAGCCACCGACCCGCCATCCTTGCGCGCGAATATAAAGGCGTGGAACTCGCCATCCCGTGCGAGCTCACTTGCGAACTTCCCGCCATCGATCTGCCACGCCAACATTCCCAACGCAACGGCGAACGGCTTGGGCCCGCGAGTCACCTCAACACTAGACCATGACGAATAGCTGTTGGACGGCCCGACAGGCTGGTGGAAGTAGTAGTACCATCGCTTCACACCGTCGGCCATCGACGTTACGTAGTATTGCACCGCGCTGTTGGCCGTGCTTCTAAATGCCATAGGTCGGCGTTTGTGGGGAGGCTGAAGTGCGGGGAAGTCCAGGCCGCGAAGGAAGGTAGTTCCCGATACGCCGGACTCCGAATTCAGCAGGCGAACGTCGTCCCGGCCGGAACTCTTCTTGATAGCTTTGCGTATCCCCTGAACTGTGAGTCGCATCCTGTCCCAGTCGCCTGGCCCTGTGTACGGATGGAACGTCAGCCCGTCACAGTATTTCAGCACGCCGGCTTTGAGGATAGCGTCGCCCCATGCATTGTCTGCATAGCAGGCCCAGATATCCAGATCGGGGCGGACGGCCTTGGCGGTCTCGTAGGATATCTTGCACAGCTTGACGTAATCTTCCACCGATCCGGCAAAGAAGAACGTGCTCCAGGGCTCGTTCCATATCTCCCACTCCTTGATGAGCGGGTAACGTTTCAGCGTTTCACGAATGTACGTCTTGTAGGCCTCAAGGTCAGTCGGCATCCAGCCGCGCGGATAGGAGTTCATGGCACGCTGCTTAACGGCCTTTCCCTTGGCATCGGTCACGGCCCAGTAGGGAGCGGCAAACCACTGGCCCATGTGCTCCATTCCGAGCTTGTTGATCGCGGGATAGAAATGTCCGTCCGACATATTCCATTTGTCGCGATGCTGCTGCATTCTGCGCCACCACGTGAATTGAGTCATGTTATGGCTACGGTTGGCCGACACGCCCAAACGACGAGCCATCTCAGGCATGCCCGGCGTCTGGTTGACGTGGCTGCCAAAGAACGGGTGAAATGGCGGATTGCCAGCAGGCACGCAACCGAAGCTGGTAATGTCTCGCGTGGTAGTCTCCTCGCCGATAGTCACTGCCGCTTGAATCTTATATGCGCCGGTCCCGGCAGGCGTAAAACTCGCGACGAAAGACGCCTTCGCCTTGCCGGCCAGCTTGAACGCAAACCGCTTCGGTGTGCCTTGGGGCTTTTCCCACACGTCGAGCATAGTCAACGTCAGGGTGCCTTCCTGGGTATTCTTCATGCGGTTCACAACAGGCGCGGTGATCTTCAATGTCTGGCCCGGTGCGATCAACGATGTCTGATACTTCAGGTAGACAAGCTTGGGGTATACCTTCCAGATGACCATCTTTGCCAATGGCGCGAGAGCCTTCAGTTTCCGAGCTGTTCGTTTCGGAGCGGAATGGAGTTTGGCGATTTCCTTATCGCTCAGCAGACGATTCCAGATGATAAGCTCGTCATACGCACCCGGCGTGCTCGCGCCCAGATTCAGATTGCCCTCGGTGCTCTTGTCAATGCCCGCGACTTCCTGGCGAGTCGCCAGCTTGCCGTTAAGATATATCTTCTTCACAGACGACATCTTGCCGCTGCCAAGAATAGGACCCTCGCCGCTTGCTACTCGCGTGTCCCAAGTGAGCACGATGTGAGCCCACTTGCCCGGGGTCAGCGATGGTGTTCGCAGGAAAGTGCTGTAGTCCCATCTAAAGTCCAGCCGGGGCGGAGTGTAGGCCGTCATAAAAAATACCGCTCGTTTCGGTGCGTCCACACGCAGAGCAAATCTCGTGGTCGAGAACATCCTGGTGGTCTTCTTGGCAAAGCTCGCATCAGGCTTGAACCAAAAGCTCATCGTGCCCTTATCGCCAGGCATATTGCCCACACAACCGAAGGCCGCGCCTCTCAGCGAACTGTTATCAAAGGCCTTGCCCGCCACACCCGCCGTTGATTGGTAGTTCCCGAAGAAAGTTCCCGCACCCGCATAGTTATCCGGTTTGATCGACTTATCGAAACTGGTATAGAGCGTCAGTTCATCTTGCAGCTTATCAGCGGCCTGTGCAGACTGCCCAAACATAGCGAAGGACAGAGAAACACACAGCAGACAGACAGTGCGAACAATGCGGTTCTTTTTGATAGACAACATGCGGGACAGTCCTTTCTTAAGACCGTGTCGGCTTCCAGGTGTGGTGAGGACAGCGGGACAGATGGCGGCCGACAGAATGAATGTTACCAATTATGATTGCTTGCGATGGAGCCGACTAGTGTGAGTAGTACACATTCCATAGCTGGTGCCCAATGATATTCCAGCGACTGGGGGTGCCGTTGGATATTTCGCTGGGCCATTTGGCATTCTCTACATGGAAATCGAAGAACACCACATTGAATGACGGTCCGGGATGCCTGCGGGCAGGTCCGGCGACACCCCAATCGCCGTTGGGACTGGCTGGGTTGGCGGATGGCCACAGCACATGCACGTTGTATCCTGCGTACGGCGACTCTATGGTACTTGAATCCGCTATGTACACCGCGTCGGAGGGAGACAGTACAATGTCATCAATTCGAAATAGCTTGGTTTCATAGCCTGGGTAGTGGATGGTGATGGCGTTTGCAGGCGGGCACATGCCGTTCATACCGTAACCGGCGTTCCTGAACGCCGGGTTTCGAGATCCCATTTCCTCATCTGTTTCCGGACAGGTCGTACTCTCGCCCGGCGCGTAATAAGCATCACCCCCTTCTCCCTCCATATACTCCCTGCGAAGCCAATCGTCCCATCGACTGGTACCTCCGGCCACAAGCGGCGCCCCGGCCGACAGCGGAAGGATGGCATTGTTGTTGTCATTGGCATACATAGATAGCGCCAGGCCCATCCCCCTGATATTGGACTGGCACGAAACATTGCGGGCGAGTCCTCTTGCCTTCTCCACTGCAGGCAGCAGCAGCGATGCGAGTATCGCTATGATCGCGATTACCACGAGCAATTCTATCAGCGTGAAACCTTGTTTCGTGCGGTGCATAACACTTCTCCCGCCCACTCGTTTGCAATTCTGGGGTGGTTTATACATTGTCCGTGATACTCCTGACCGACTCTCTTTCCATCATGCTCGGTTTGATCAGCTCGGATGGAATCTGCCTGTCGGGCGATTTGAGTTTAGCCAGCAACATCGACACAGCCGTCTCGCCCATTGTCCTGCGATCCAGCATCATGCACGAAATCGGCAAACCCGCATATTCCAATGCGGGCATGTAGTCGCAACTCATGATGCTGATATCTTCCGGTATGCGAAGCTGCCGCTTTCCGCACATCCACAGCGAACGCATCGCGTCGGTGGCATCATACGTGAGCATCGCAGTGCATCCGTGCTGGCCTGTCCATGCGCCGATCCGCTCATCCAGAATCCTGCTGCCATCGGGGTTGTCCGTTCCGGGAACATGCTCATCCCACCAGGGCAAGGGAGGCAGCCCGGCCCGGGCCATGGCCTCAAGATATCCCTGCCTTCGCAATACCTGGCTGTAGTGGTTAGCTTCGCCTGGAACATACGCGATGCGGCGGTGGCCACGAGAGATCAGGTAATTCGTGGCATCTGCTGCGGCAGTAATATCGTCAGGGATGATCGAATCATACTCGCGTTTCGTGGGCGGGTTAACCATTACGTGCGGCGCGGTCAGATCGCGAATGATCGTCTCGTATTGCTCTGCGCTCTGGGCAAGCACATCTATTATCAAACCGTCAACCGAGTGCTCGGTGACAATCGGGAGCTGACGAATCTCGCTGAGCGTGTCTTCGCACTCAACGGCAGCGATGGTCAGCCTGTGTTCCTGCTGAGTGAGTGCCTGCGAGACACCATTAATAAGCTGGGCACTGTAATACGCCCCAATCGCCCTTCCGATACCACAGATCAGCCCGAGCGTTTCCAGGCGACTCCGCGCCAAACCCCTTGCCGCGGACGATGGACGATAGTCGAGTGTTCTTGCGGCATACAACACCCTTTCGCGTATCTCCTTGGATACGGTGGGGATATTGTTCATCACGCGCGAGACGCTGGCCTTGGTAACGCCCGCCAGCTTGGCGACATCCTGACTTGTAATTCTCTTGATCGTTGACATTGCAGAACTCGAAAGATTCGAAGAAGTCGAAAAGGCACGGCAACCGTCCAAGTAACCGGTTACCCATATATACTATCAACTCAGACTATTATGTCAAGAGAGAATGCCTATTTGCTGTAAAATAGCATATTATAGGCACTAACAGCCTATTCTTGCGCAACCTGCTCGCCGGGTAACCGGTTCCCGACATGCCCAAGTCCAAAAAAACACAAGGCCGGCAGCAACGGAAGATCTCCGCGCAACCGGCCTGTGCTTTCTATTGCTTCGTTATGACGACCAAGACAAGCGCCGCTTATGATGTCAGGCAAGACAGCAGTGACGTCAGCGATAGGGTGGCGAACGCCGTTCGCGAATCGCTCATGGCGTAGGGGATCACCAGTTGCTCACCGTGGATCAGCGAGCCGCAGGAATAGACCACGTTGGGAACGTATCCCTCGCGTTCTTCCGCACTGGGAATCAGGATCGGCTCAGCCGTGCGGCCGATGACTTTCGTCGGATCTTCCAGGTCCAGCAGCATCGCTCCAATGCAGTACTTTCGCATTGGGCCAACGCCGTGAGTGAGCACCAGCCAGCCTTCCTTGGTTTCCAGCGGAGACCCGCAATTGCCTACCTGCACAAGCTCCCACATCTCCGACGGCGTATGCAGCTTGGCCGACGTATTCCACACATACAGGTTCTTGGACTTCAGCACGTATGAGCTTTCGCCGTCGTGGCGGGCCAGCATCATATATTGCCCGCCGATCTTACGCGGAAACAGCGCCATGCCCTTGTTGCGGCTGTATCTGCCGCTGAGCGTGCTGACGTGATAGTTCTTGAAATCCATGGTTTCAAGCAGCATCGGGTGTATACGATGCCCATCATATGCGGTGTAAGTACCGTAGTAAGTAACCTCGCCGTTGTCATCGGCGAATCTCACAAGGCGCAGGTCTTCCATGCCCTTGGACTCATGCCCGGTGGCAGGGAAGATAACCGTATCGCCCGCGGTGCAGTCGTCGGGAAAGGAGAGCTTGTAGTTCGCACGTGCCAGCCAGACCATTTCCTCGCTAACCTTATCGAACTGCAAATGGGAGCCCCATTCCTTCTTCTGGGCGGCTTCGACGGCATCGCGAATCTGTGACGGGCGGCACGGGTCGCCGACGCCTTTGAGTATCTTGGATGCAAGCCCTCGCACACCGCGAGTTTCGGGCAGCTTCCGGATGAACTCGCGTTTATCGAACAAGGCATCTGGTTCGGGTTTCGTGGTGGAGGCATATTTCGGAGGCGCATCGAAGTTGATTCCGCCATTCTTATGAATCACGCCGCGGCGAAACACGATTGACGAAACGTGCCCTTCACCGGTTGCGCGAAGACTCATCAGAAAACGTATGTCACCGTCTTCCAGCCCACCCTGGTCGGGATGCGGAACAATTGACGGGTTGAAAAGAGCGGCCGACTCGATGGAATACTCCATCGTGAAATATGCACCAATAAGCAACTTTCTCAGTTCCGACACCTCGCCATAACCGCGAACATGCTTCACCGCTTGCCTGTAGTGTCTCAGAAAATCGGCTTCGATATTGCGATGGCGGGCATGAAAATCCTTCTCGACCTCGGCAAGAATCACCGGAATCCGTTTGCGGGGTATTGCCAGCAATCGCTTCAGGATAGACCTGATGCGGGCAGGATCACCAAAATCCAAGTACCTTGTAATGACGCGTTTATCGTCATTAAGCAATATTTCAGGCCTACGGATGATCCGCAGAATTCCAGACTTTACCACTACAATCTCCTTCCCGGCAACAACAAGGACGCCGGTCCCAAACCCTTCTGGACAACGCAAACAACACAACTGCGATCAGTTGGCATGAAACCCTTCTGCCACAACTATATGTTTCAAAAACACCGATGTGCAAACGCGGGGGCATATATTTAACGCAAATCTGCACTTGCTCAAGCCTCTGGCGCCAGGATAAGGGGTCAGGAACCTTTTTACGCTTCTCTTTGGCCTATACTTCCAGTCTCTAAAAGGTTCCTGACCCCTTATCTCTACTCAATCAGCATCGCATCGCCGTATGAGAAGAACCGGTAACGCCGCTGAACCGCGTGACGGTATGCGTTGAGGATAGTCTCGATTCCCGACCTTCCACCCGGCGAACAGAACGCCGCCACCAGCATAACAAGCGTGCTCTTGGGAAGATGGAAGTTGGTTATGAGGGCGTCCACCGCGCAAAACTCGGCCGGCGGGTACAGGAATATGTCGGTACTACCCGAATCCGCCACAAAAGTCCCGTTCTCACATCCTCGCCCGGCGGTCTCCAACACTCGCACCGCAGTTGTGCCGACAGCTACTATCCTACGTCCCTGCGCCCTGGCGGAGTTCAGAGTTTCGGCCGCTGGCGCAGTCAGTTCGTAAACTTCCGAGTGCATCTGATGCGAGTTGAGATCCTCTGTTTTCACGGGCAGGAACGTCCCTGCACCCACGTGCAAAGTTGTGTGGCAAACGTTAATATCTCGCAGGGCTAGCCTTGCGAAAATATCGTCGGTAAAATGCAGACCCGCAGTGGGAGCCGCCACCGCGCCTGGATTGGCGGCGTAAACGGTCTGGTATCGCTTGCGATCCTCCTCACCAAACGCCTGGGCATCGTCACGCCTTATATATGGCGGAAGCGGAACCTGGCCAACGGTTTCGAGTATTTCTGCCGCGGGCATGAGCGGCGTAACTTCTACAGTCCAGCGTCCCTCGCCATGCGAGGTAAGCAGCGTGAGCGTAAACTCCCCATCCACACTCCCAAGCGATAGAGGCTCACCCGGCTTGCACCTTCCGGCGTTCTTCAGCATCACCAGCCATGTTCCGCCATCGGTCTCACGCAGGAACAACCCTTCGACTTTCCCGCCTGTCCGGCGAAATGAATCGAACTTGGCGGGGATGACGCTGGTATCGTTCACGACCAGCAGGTCGCCATCGCGAAGCAAATCGGGCAATTCCGAAAAGTTGCGATCCGTCAGATTTGAATTCGAGCGATTCAGACAGAGCAGGCGTGAACTGTCGCGGCGGTCCGGGGGACGCTGGGCGATCAGTTCGCTCGGAAGTTCGTAATCAAAATCAATTGTGCGAAGATTGTTCATGTATTCCTGAAACCTCGGTTTGCCAAGAGCCAAGCCACCGGGCAGCCCGCGCGGCTGTGTGCCGACGCGAACCATCATCGCGGCCGAAGCGTATTAGTTATTGTGAATGATTGTTACTCAACGTGCGGACTGCAAATGCAGCCGGATTAATATTGCTTGCGAAAGACGCCTGCATTACCTGCCGATAAGTAGCAACATACGGGCTTCATGTGTTTGTCCGTCTACTGCCAGAGAGGCACGTAACTCGAGGAAGAGCGATGTCAAAGATACCGACAGATTCACTAGGCGACATGATCTGTATGCTCACGACAATGTCCAGAACGCAACTTGTGGGAATGCTCAGCAAGTTCAGCGGGAGCTTCAAACTGGATTTCACGCGAGACTATCTCGATTCACTGACTGTTGACCGCCTCCGACACATAGTCCTTGCAGCCAGCATGCAGGATTCATCCGCTGTCAATGCCGCATGACGTCCAGGCCAATTACCGGCAGCTCTCGCAGTGCTTTGTCCGTGCGACATTGTCGGACAGTAACCTGTCGGTATCGCCGGTCAAACAATCACGTTGCATCGTTTGCCTGACTCACCTCTGATATCTTCTGTTCCGCCAGCTTTCCAACTACTGCTATGCCAAGCCTGTCTGCCAGGGCCAAGGTAGCTGGTTTGTCGACGATGAGAGTCCGGTCTGCTTCCACAACCAGGCATATGCATTTGGCATCTTTAAGGTTGCGTATCGTGCTGGGACCTATCGTCGGAACGTCGAACCGCATATCCTGCTTGGGACGCGCCACTTTCACCATAGTCCAACCGCCCACACGGCAGACCCTTCCCGCCCGGCGGATCATCGCATCGGTGCCTTCCATTGCCTCGACGGCGATGATATCGCGTTCCTTGACAGCGATTGACTGTCCAATATCCAGGTCAGCACTGGCCCGGGCGATTCGCCATCCGAACTCGACATCGGCTTCTGCGGATCGCGGAACCTGGATCTTTGTCATAAGGCCTTCGCTGGCGAGGCTCTCTTCGCAGTATTTCACGCTGGACACTAATTCTATTCCTTCACTTCGGAGTTCATCGGTTATTCCAAGTAGCACTGCATTATCGCGTTTGTCCTTCCTCAGGCGGAAGTACCACAGGCGAACCGCACGCAAGTCCGGTATGTATCGCAGGATTCGCAGCGGGGAGTAGATCTCCCGCTTCGTCACCCCGCCGATCATTACCGTCTCGTGCACGCCATTACTGCGAAGATGGCTGATCCACTTGCCTGGGCGCGTTATGCCCGCCCAGACAAACTTGTCGGCAAAGTCCATCAGACGAGGCGAAGCCTGTCCGCTCAGGCCGACTATTATAACCGGACGGCCCTGTTTGCGAATGCCATTTGCCACAAGAAAAGGCAGCCTGCCCGATCCGGCTATCAGCCCTACTGGATGGTCACACAAATCCAGCGTCATACATTTTCTCCGGGTTTCGTCATCATAATCTCAATCACAGACACACAAAGAACCTCTCTGCGTATCAAACCATCCTGCCATCAGCAAGATGCAGCGTTTTGTGAGCGACGGCAGCAATCGATGCATCGTGAGTTACCATCAATATGGTCTGGCCAGCCTTATTCAGGTCACCCAGCAGTTTCATTATCTTCTTGCCGGTCTTGCTATCAAGATTTCCCGTGGGTTCGTCGGCCAGCAGGATATCAGGTTTGTTCATAAGTGCCCTTGCAATCGCCACTCGCTGGCGTTCGCCACCAGACAGCTCCGAGGGCTTGTGCTTCATACGCTCGCCCAGCCCCATGCGTTCGAGCAATTCCGTGGCATGCTTTCGATCCCGCCTGGACCTCTTCAGCCAACCAAACACCGACGAATCCACCTGGGCCGGAAGCATTGTATTTTCCAGAACGTTCAGCTCGCCAAACAAATGGTAGAACTGGAACACGAAGCCCACATCGCCGCATCGCATGGCGTTGCGTTTGCGATTGGAAAAACCGGCTGCGTCCAGCCCGTTGAGATAAACGTGTCCGGCGTCCTGGGTATCCAACAATCCGCCAATGTGCAGCAGCGTGCTCTTGCCACTACCCGACGCGCCGACAATAGCGGCAAACTCGCCGCGGGCCAGGCGCAGGCTGACGCCACGCAACACGTGCAGCTTTTCCCGTCCCATCTTGTAGGACTTGTGCACATCACAGATTTCAATGGCGGGACTACTCATAGCGAAGTGCCTCCACCGGCTGCATCCGGGCAGCGAGTATCGCGGGTATCAGTGCACCGACCATGCTTGCCGCTATCGCACCGATAACCACAACAATCACCGTCGACAGTTGCACCTCGTTGGGGATCTTTTCGAATATATTGAACTCGCGATCCCACACACGGAAGTTGAACGTATCGCTGAGCCAGTCGGCTACTGGATTTATATTGCGAACGAAGAAATACGCCATTGTCACGCCCATCGCCGAACCAACCACGCCAACGGCCGCAGCGTATTGAAGGAATATCCCCGCAATGCCCCAACTGGAAGCTCCGACTGCCTTCAGAACGCCGATGTCATGCGTTTTCTGGAGAACGATCATATAGAAGATAACCAGAATCAAAACCACTACCACCACAGATATGATGCACAGAATAATTATCATCAACATCCGCTGCGCTTCGACTGTGTTGATGATCGATGCCTGCCGCTGACGCCATGTCTGAGCGACCGCGTCCATGCATGCCACGTCTGGATTCTCAGCACAGAAAAGTGTCCAGGCGGCCTCTACCGCCTGCCGAGTCCTGTACAAATCTTCTTTTCCGCTGAACTCGGGTTTCACCTTGAAGAGTATCTGGCTACACCTTGCTGGCGTGTCGATCACGCTGGGATCCGAATCCAGCCGGGTTGCCCCCATGTCATTGAACTTCTGCAGTGTATCGAAAGGTACATAGATAGTATTGGAGTCAACAGAGGAAACGTCAGTGCTGCAATCGTCGATCACCGACAGGTCAAGCGTCCTGGGCTTCATGCTGTCGGCATCCATCGCCCCGATGCTGCCAAGCGGGAATACCCAAAGTATTATCTTATGCCCCGGCCCCCAAATACGCACCGGCTGGCCCTTCGGCAGACGAAACGCCAATGCCGGAATACCCAGCCCCAGAATCGCACGCTTGTCGGGTTCCTCATAGGCTTGCGCCGACCACCATCGCAAAGTACGAGCCGCATTATCGTATGCAACATCGTCTGGGCCCGCGCCATCCTCCTGGAGACGCTGCAATTCTTTTTGGGCAGCTTTGCGATTAAACTCCGCCGCCTTCCGATTACCAAGGCGACCAAGACCGGTCCGCTCAAAACCTATCGCATCAGACACCCGGTCGCGAATAACGTCTTCCGATTCCGGCAAAGACTTCAGCAAGCCCTCGGCCCGTTCGATATCCTCAACCACCCGCTTCTTCATCAATTCGACGGGGGGATCCCACGTAGGCTCGGTCATGCCCTTCTGCACGAACAGACCCTTGCCAAAGGATGTAACCTTCACATGCTGAGGAAGGCGAATACCCACCACCCGCACGGGCTGACGATAAGCTTCCTGCCCGCGAATTCTCAGCATAGCCGGCACCTGAATATAAGGCGTGGCTGCCTCCAACTTGGCAAGATGCTTGAGCTTTGTGGTCCGCTTGCGTTGGACGGGATCTACGATCTTGTCTGGATCCACATCCTTGAGCTCGGCTGCGGTCTTGAAAGTGTAGGCAATGAATTCATCGTATAGGGGGAGGCCTACTTGGCTGTCAGCCTCCAAAATAATATCCCCGTACAGCCCCCTGGCTGCACGTTCCACCTTATCAACGAAGCCCGTCATAACGCTGACGACGATAACCATCATCGCTACCACCAACGCCATGCCGATCACCGCGAAATACGCGACGATGCGACTTCTCAGATATCTCAGGCAAAGGACGAGTCTATACATATCATTCACGTGCAACCCTGCCGGCGGGAATGACGCAGCATGCTGAATTCAAAATCCCAGCCGCTATCGCCATCACTACCTCTACAAGCCCATCGACAACCGCACACGCCCCTAATTCTTATTCCATGTTCACTGTACTGTGCTCACAAATTACTGCTGTTCAGGACGAAGCTGCGGGAACAGCACAACATCACGAATGCTCTGCGTGTTGGTCAGCAGCATCACCACGCGATCGATACCCACGCCCAAACCGCCGGCCGGCGGCATACCGTGACGAAGAGCAGTGATGAAATCTTCATCCATCGTTCGCATCGTCTCTTCTTCCTCATCGCCCTTGAGCTGATGAGAGAAGTTATCATGCTGGATCTGCGAATCGTTCAGTTCAGTATACGCGTTGGCGATCTCCATCTTGGCGATATAAAGCTCGAAACGCAGTGCAATGCTGGGGTCGTTCGGGTCGCGACGCGTCAGCGGGCACAATGCAGCCGGGTAATCCTTCACAAACGTCGGCTGCACCAGATGCTCCTCGACGGTCTCCTCGAACACCTCGTTTATGACAATTGCGTCGTCCTTCTTGTCGATATCGGCAATGTGCAGCTCACGAGCCTTGGCCCGGACAGCATCAATATCAGTCATCTCAACGCCGGCGTATTCCTTGAGCAGCTCCGCGTACGTCGCCCTGCGCCACTTCGGCGTGAAGTCGATCTCGGTATCGCCATAAGGCAGCTTCGTCGATCCGCATATATCGGCCGCCGCGGTGGAGATCAGCTCCTCGGTGATATCCATCATCACTTCGTAGTCCGCATAGGCCTGGTAGAGCTCCATCATCGTGAACTCAGGATTGTGGCTGGTATCGGTGCCTTCGTTGCGGAAGTTACGGTTGATCTCGAACACTCGCTCCATGCCGCCAACCAGCAGACGCTTCAGGTGAAGCTCCGGACTGATTCGCATGTAGAGTTCGGTATCGAACGTGTTGTGGTGAGTTATGAAGGGCCTCGCAGCCGCCCCGCCGCAGACAGACTGCAACATCGGCGTTTCCACTTCCAGGAAGTCCTTGGCCTTCAGCACTGACCGGAAGTGATCGATAATCGCGATGCGACGCTTAAAGTTGGCCATCACTTCCGGATTAGTCATCAGGTCCAGATATCGCTGGCGATAACGGGTCTCCACATCCTGCAAGCCGTGGAACTTCTCGGGCATGGGGTTCAGGCTCTTGCACATCATGGTGAGCTTGTCTACCCAGATTGTTATCTCGCCGGTGCGAGTGCGCTGGAGCGGGCCTGAAGCGGCTACAATATCGCCGAGGTCAAGCGCCTTCATGAGCTGCCAGGTGTCCTCGTCGACCTTATTCTTGCGGAATGCCACCTGCATCTGCCCACTCTGATCGCGAACATGCGCAAACATCATCTTACCCATATCACGAATGAGCACCAGCCGGCCGGCGATGTCGGCAGCCTGATCTTCCTGGTCATCGACGTAACCCTCAAGAACGCCATCGATAGGCTTGGCGGTGTCGTATCGCATGCCATACGGATCGATCCCCAGCTCCTTGATCTTCTCAAGCTTCTTCAGCCTGTCTTCCTGTACCTTCTGCAGCATGTTTTCTTACCTGCTTCTTTATATGATGCTTGTCGTGATTATTGCCTGCACGCCAGCGGGCCCATTGCAGGACACACGTCTATCGGCAATTGTTCCAGCAACAACCCGCAGCAGCAGCACACATCGCCACCCAGCCTGATCGCCCTGCCAGAACCCAGAACGCCGATGATCGTCCCCAAGGCCCCCCAAGTCAAGCACAAGATAACAACCACTCGGCTCCTCAACTCCCGCAACCAACTTCCAACACAACACTTAGCCAACCTCACACCTTCGCCACAAGCGCTGCCCAGCAGCAAATTGCCCGACAGACGCCCCAACACCAGAACCACGCACACCGCGCAACATTCACCCCCAGGGGTGCTAATTTCAAATTGCACTTGAGATTAGCACCCCTGGGGGGGGGTAGAATACCTCTACCATGATTACCCGAAAACTCCAGACAGAATTGCTGGAATGCGCCCGCGAGTATACGGTTTGTGTTCAGGGCAAGTATCTCCATATACTTAATCAGTGGGCGAGTTAACGTCCAAGTTCCCGTGAATTGCGACGTTGCTCCCTTGGGAGGGAATATGTCATGATGAAGACTACACTCGCGAGCCTGCTGGTAATGGCTGCGTTGCTTGGCCGATGCGCACAGAGAGGCACGGGGATGGTTACTTCCGGGTCAGTCACTCCACAGCCGGGATGAAAGGCAGCTCCACTATCTCTGCCCGAATCGATTCGGACTGGCCGCATACTTCCACACTCACCTTGCCGCCCAGGGCGCTGTCGCTGGTGGCGATGTAGGCCATGGCAATGATCTTCTCCAGCGTCGGAGAGTATGTGGCACTCGTCACCTGACCGGCCTCGAATCCGTCTTCACGATACACAGACGCACCCAATGTGGGAATCATCGTGGCCACCGGTTTCTCGCACTCCAACACCAGACCCACTCGCTTTCGCGAAGGTTTTCCGCCTCGCAACTTCTCAATGGCATCGTGCCCTATGAAGTCATATGACGAGGTCACCAGATCGCCCAAGCCAGCGGTGAACGGGTCTATCGTCTCGTTCAGCTCATACCCGTAGCGACACAGGCCAGCTTCAAGGCGAAGAATGTCCCTCGCGCCCATGCCCGCGGGAGCAACCTTGTTATCGCCGGCCTTGTCGGTGACGAACCGCCACGCCTTGCCCGCGAACATCTTCGGCAGGATCACTTCCAGTCCCCAAAGTCCGGCATAGCTGGTTCGCATCATTATGTACTTCGCGAACAGCAGCGATCCCAGTTTCACGCCGCCGGGCGGGTAGTCGCTCGGGTCTTCGGGCAGCGCCGCTTTCAGTACATCCGCGGCCGCGCGACCTGTAACTGCGAACATCGCGCCTTTCTCCGTCTGGTCATCCACCTTCGCCTCAAGGCCTTCTGCGGCGGACTGGGCGTGCTCGAGCACCTTCGTGCGATTGCCCGCATCACAGAGAATCAGCCAGAAATCGTCAAGCCGCACAACATGACAGTCTGCCAGCACCCCGCCCTGGACGTTCAGCAGCAGTGACCGCACCGCAGTGTCATCTTCCTGATGGGCCACGTCGTGCGCGCACAGGAGTTCCATCAGGTCCAGCATCTGGTCACCGCGAATTCTGATCCGGCCGGTGTGCGATATGTCGAACACGCCCGCGCGGTCGCGAACTTCTGTCGCCTCGGCCAGCGGCCCGGCGTAACTCATGGGGACCGCCCACCCGGCTTCGGAGCCCATGGAGGCCTCCATCGCCACGTGCATATCATGAAGCGGAAACTTTGTAAGGTTTGAATCTTCCATCACAATAATCCTTGATTCCGTATCAGCAGGCCAGCAGGCGAGCGATTGCACTCAAGCAACGCCCGCCCGCAAATTTCCACCGAAGCTGTGTAACTGTATTATCATGCCGCCAGCCAGCATTCTACAGGCACCGGGCTACTTCCGTTTGCGTCCGCTCTTGCGAGATTTCGTAGCCGAGGAGGCTTTTCGGCTGCTCTTGGCTCGGGTCGTCTTGCGGCCGCCGGTCTTCCCGCCAGTCGCCGTCTTTCCCTTACCTTTGCCCTTGCCGCCTGAATTCTTCCGGGTGCCGCCGGATTTGCGCGACTTGCCGGACTTGCCCGTCGATGGCGAATCCATCTTGCGAACCATTCGCAAATCTATCTGCCTGGAAGGCACATCCACGCTCACGAGCTGCACCTGCACCAGCTCGCCCATGCGATAGGTGATGCCGGTGTGCTGGCCGGTGATGATGCCAAGTGATGTGTTCACTTCCCACCAGTCATCGCCGAGCATGTCCACGCGAACCAGCCCATCGATGCCCCAATGCGTGAGCGAAACAAACGTGCCCACATTGTTCACACCGGAAATAACGCCTTCCATGGTATCGCCCACGTGAGTCTTCAGAAGCTGCATGATCAGAACCGTCTTCAGCTCTCGCTCTGCGGATTCCGCTTCCTGCGACATCTCGCTGCAATGCTCGCCCAGCGCCACCAAGTCCGAAACACTCGGAATGGACCCTTTTTCCAGCTCGCCGCGACAGTGGCTCCGCACAAGGCGATGCACGCTGAGATCGGCGTAGCGGCGAATGGGACTGGTGAAGTGACAGTAGGCTTCGCTCGCCAGTGCATAGTGCCCGATCAGCATCGGCGAATACTCAGCCGCCTGCATGGTCTTGAGCAATGCCAAGTTCACCGCATGACTGGCCGGCGTTCCTCGCACCTCTTCTATGAGTTGCTGGAAATCCCTGCGGGATGCATCTTTTGGTATACGATGCCCGCTGGCCTTTATGAACGCGTTAAGCCGCGCACTGCTGCGCGTCTCGGGGGCAGGGTGAATACGACGCAGCACGGGCACCGACATCTTCCCAAAGATCTCCGCCACCGCCTCGTTGGCTTCCACCATGAACATCTCGATAAGCGTATGAGTGTAAGACGTGTCTTCCGGCTCAACATCCGTCACGCGATTGTTGTCGTCAATGACCAATTCCACGCTGCCCAGATCAAGCCGCAACATGCCAGACGCTTCGCGCCGAACCATTATGCGCTTGGATAGCGCCTCCATCTGCTTGACCAGCTCGGCGACCTTCTTCGGAAAACCGCCGGTCTTGCCGTCGCAGATTTCCTGTGCTTCGATGTATGTCAGACGCTTGGACGAACAGATAACCGTCTCAGCAAGCCGCGTTGAAACAACATTCGCATCCTGGTCATAGGTGATGAACGCAGACTTGCAGAAACGCCGCTGACCTTCCTGCAGGCTGCACACGCCATTGCTGAGGATCTCCGGAAGCATCGGCAGCACCTTGCGGGGGAAGTAAACACTTGTCGCACGCCTGGCAGCTTCGAGGTCAAGCGCGGTGCCTTCGGTCACGAAGTGTGAAACGTCGGCAATGTGAACGCCCAGCGTGCACGTGCCGTCCGCGTTATCAACCAGACTTATCGCATCGTCAAAGTCGCGGGCGTCCGGCGGATCGATGGTAACAATCGTCACATCGGTAATGTCTTCTCTGCCGTCTGTCTTGTCAGCGTCAAAGGCTTCCAGCGCCAGCCGCGCATCGGCGATGGCTTGTTCTGGAAACTCTTCCTCCATGCCATGGGCAAGAATAACCGCTCGCGTTTCGGTATCCAGCGGGCCGGCGGGGCCTATTGCCGACACGATTACGCCTTCGGGCAGATCGCCCTTGTCGGGATACTTGGTTATCTCCACGACAACCTTGGTACCCTCCTTGGGACCCGCAGCGCCGATATCACGAATGATTATCGGCTGGGACAGTTGCCTGCCGTCCGGCACGACGAACCAAATACCCTTGGCACATTTCACTTCGCCAACGAACTTACCGCTTGCACGATTGAGAATCTCGATGATCTGGCCGCGATAGAGCGTCTCGCCGTCGCGCTTGCCCTGTTTGCGTGCTTTTGCAACAACGCGGTCGCCGCTCATTGCCCCGCCTGAACCATCAGGCGGAATGAACAGATCGCCCTGTGCGTATGGGGTATCGGTAGAGACAAACCCGAACCCCTTGGGGTTACGACGATAGACGCCCACCACGCGAGCGGGCATCGCCGGCAGGTTCAACGAACTGCCCGCACCCATTATCACTCGTCCCGCATCGTGGAGGCGTTTTATCGCATCACGAAACGTTCCGAAATCATTCTCAGCCACGCCCATAATACGGGCGAGCTGCTTTTCCTTCAGCGGCTGATATTCCTTATCCGCCATGTACTTCAAAATTGCTTGTGAATACCCTTCAGGCATTTTTCACTCCAATAACTTCTATAAGTTGTTTGTTCTTCCGCGATCTGCTCGGCGGCATTCGTGCCATTGTCGACTTTTTCGACCCGGCGATTCGCAGAGTGTTTTGTTTATGTGTAGTGTGTTATGTCTACCAACGTGTTCCACGACATCCGCAGGCAACAACGCAATCATGCGTCTTATCAACCAAGCGATGCGTAGAGTTTTTCAATCTCATCAACCATCTTGTGATGTGAGAACATTTCGGTGCATCGGCTTCGCCCGGTGTCGCCCAACTTCGCTCGAAGCGCTGCGTCGCCCGCAAGGCGGCCGATGGTTTCTGTGAGCCCGTCCACATCCTTCGGCCGCAGCAGCACGCCGGTTGTCTCGTCCACCACTTCGCGTGCCCCGTCCACATCAAAGCTGATAACCGGCAGACCCGCCAGCATCCCCTGCGGAAGCGCCCGCGCCAGGCCCTCCCTGAGCGAGCAGTGCACCAGAATATCGCTGGCGTGCAGGACTGTCGGTACGTAGTCCGGCGAGACCAAGCCCGTCAGGTGGAATCGCTCGCCGAGACCGCGACTGGCAATATCGGCTTGGATACGCTCCCGCCAGTGTCCATCGCCAACGAAACAAAAGTGTACACGCGGATCGTCAATCCGCCCCGCCGCCTCAATGATATACTCATGCCCCTTCAATTCGGCAAGCCGCGCCACCTGCGTGACCAGCACCGCATCGTCAGGCAAATTCAATGATTTGCGGAACTCGTCGGCCCCCGCCGGCCGAGTGCTATAGATGTCTGTCTCCATACCACTGTAAATCGTGCAGTACTGCTCCGGCGTGCCTACCCCGGCTTCAAGTGCCTGCCTTGTCATGGCATCGGCAACACAGGCAATGGCATCGCTGCGCCGCGCTTCTCGCTTTTCGAGCATGATATAAAGCCGATTCCGCCACGCAGCCTGGTATCGGTGGTACGGCAGGCCGTGAATCGTATGCACAATCTTCATCCCGCCGACCTTCGCTGCGGCTCTCCGCGCGATGATACCGGCTTTGGACGAATGTGAGTGCATCACATCAGGGCGATCATCGGCGAGGAATTGGCATATTTGCCTATAACTCTGCCAGTCACGCCATGGGTTTATTTCACGACGAAGAGCGTCAAGAACTACAACTCGATATCCGCCAGAGCGGGCGCGGGTGAGTAATTCTCCCTCCGGGCCGAGAGCCGGTCCAGTAATAAGTGTAACATCATGGCCGCGATTATGCAACCCTTCGCAGGTTAATATCGTGTTTTCCTGTGCGCCACCGAGTATGAGACGCGTGATTATGTGGCATATCTTCATATGTGACTCTATGGTCTCTTCTCGGCGGCTGGGGGTCAAGTATAGAACAGAACGCGGTTTTCGGTTTCGCTTTGGGCCAAAGTTGCCGATAATCTCAACAATGACTGAACCGGAACATTGCGAACACAAAGAACGCGAGCAATTCTTCAGTGCCGCCAAGCTGGTGGCGATGATCACCATGCTCTCACGCCTGCTGGGCATGGTGCGCGATATCGCCATAATCTCGCTCCTGGGGGCATCGCGAAAGACCGATGCATTCTGGACGGCATTTGCCATACCGAACATGTTCCGCAGGCTCTTCGGCGAAGGTGCGCTGTCGGCTGCGTTTGTGCCGGTATTCACCGAAGCGGGCGAAACCAGCGGCTGGGACCGCGCGAGACTCGTGCTGGCCAACGCCACCGCCCTGCTGGCAATGCTGCTGGCGACTATCCTGGTGATAGGGGAAGTTGGCCTGGCGATATCTCTCTACTTCATACCAGCCGGCTCCGACAACGCCCTGCTGCTTCAACTCATAATGCTGCAATTGCCGTTCATGTTCACAGTCTGCATGCTGGCGTTGGGTGCAGCCGCGTTGCAGTCCAAGGGGCATTTCGCCTATCCGGCGTTTGCACCTGTCATACTGAACATCGTTCTTATAGCGGCTGCGGTGGTGGTATACTTGCTGGACCTCGGTGCATCTCTGCCGGGGTTCGTGGTGCTCAGCCTGGCGATTGTGCTAACAGGTATACTGCAACTCGTGGGTGTGGTGTGGCTGCTGAAACGCGTTAACCTGGCGATAGTGCCCCGCTTTCGTCCGATTCTGGACGAGACCAAGCGCATGGCACGCCTGCTGCTACCCACGATGATTCCGCTTGGCGTGGTGCAGATATGCTCGCTGATGGACCGGCTGTACGTGTGGATCATGACTGCTACCGACAAGGTTCCCGATCTTCACATTCTCGGATGGAAGATCGCCAAGCCGCTCAGCGAAGGCGTGGTTGTCCGCATCTACGCAGCCGAGCGCCTATACAACTTCCCACTGGGCATATTGGCGATTTCGCTTGCGACTGCGATATTCCCGCTGTTTGCGCGATACGCCGCACGCAACGATATCACCGGCCTGCGGAACACAACCAATCGTGCAATCCGCCTTTGCATATTCCTGGGCGTGCCGGCGGGGGCCGCACTGATCCTGCTGGCGGGCCCGTCGATCACAGCCATCTTCCGCCACAAGAACTTCTCCCATGACGATGTGGGCGCCGCTGCGTTTGTGCTGCAGATGTACTCTGTGGGCATGTGGGCGTACTTCCTGAACCACATTCTGCTGCGGGCATTCTTCGCACAGAAAGATACGCGGACGCCTGTGATTGCTTCAATCTGGCGTGCCGCCGCCAACATAGTGCTGGTTGCGGTGCTCGTGTTTACCCCACTGAACGCAGGCGCGGTGGGCCTTGCAACGGCTATCACCAGCTCAGCCACCGTTCTCTTCCTGACATGGGTACTCCACCGGCGGATGGGGCATCTGGGGCTGAAGACGATTCTCGCCTCCATCGCCCGCACCGCAATCGCTACGGTCGCGATGGCGATACCGATGTACTTCATCAGCAGGTGGTGGCAGGGATCGGACAAGTCGACTTGGACATCACTGACCACCGTCATCGTCGGCGGTCTGGCCGGCGGAGGCGTGTTCCTTGCAGCCGCTGCCTCCCTGCGATGCCCAGAATTGCGGGAACTGCGGGGCAAAACCACCGAGCAATCCGCCGCCTGAAAAGCTACAATACGCAAACCCGCCCGGTTTTCAGGGCGAAATCGACTTGGAGCCTCAATAGCAATGCCGACTCAACAACAATTACCAGATCAATACTATAAACTCGACGCGCAAACGCTCGCGACGCGAATTGCCGAACGTAAATCACAGCTTGGCCTGCGCCTGTGCATCCTCGGACACCACTACCAACGCGACGAGGTGATCCAGTTCGCAGATTTCGCCGGCGACAGCCTCAAGCTCTCGCAACTGGCCGCACAGCAGCGGGATGCCGAATTCATAGTCTTCTGCGGCGTGCACTTCATGGCCGAGTCCGCCGATACGCTCTCTGCAAAGAACCAGATTGTATGCCTGCCAAACATGATGGCGGGATGCGCAATGGCAGACATGGCCGACGCCGACGACGTGTCTGCGGCGATTGACGAACTTTCCGCACTCACCGACGCCAGCGTCATTCCGGTTTCCTACGTTAATTCGACCGCCCAGATCAAGGCAGTGACCGCCCTGGCAGGCGGAGCGTGTTGCACGTCCAGCAATGTGCGAAATGTGTTCGAGTGGGCTTTCCGCTCCACAGAAGCCGATGGCGCGGGCGCCGACAAGGTGTTCTGCATTCCGGACCAGCATCTCGGCCGAAATACCGCGTATGCGATGGGCTGCACCGAAAATGAATGCGTGGTTTACGATCCCGCACTGCCCGATGGCGGCTTGGACGCCAAAGATGTCGAACGGGCGAAGTTCATTCTTTGGAAAGGACACTGCTACGTTCACCAGCAGTTTAGACCCGAACATGTGGAAGCGGTCCGCCAGGAGTACCCGGGCATCAAAGTGATTGTGCACCCCGAATGCCCTCGGGAAGTAGTAATGCTGGCAGACTCCGCCGGCAGCACCGAGCAGATCATCCGCGAAGTAGCTGCGGGCGCCCCGGGTAGTAAATGGGCAATTGGCACCGAGAGCAATCTGGTAAACCGCCTCGCCAAGCGCCACACAGACCGCACCGTGGTAGTGCTGAACCAAGGGCCTGCGGTATGTGCCCAGATGTGCAAAATAGACCTGCCCCACCTGCTTTGGGTGCTGGACAACCTTGCAGAAGGCAACATCGTGAACCGAATAACCGTGCCCGACGAAATAGCCGCCAGCGCCCGAGTGGCCCTGCAAAGAATGATCGACATCAGAGCGGTAACCGATACGACCAAACTGTAACCCGGCCGGAATGACATTTTTTTGCAGACTCAGAGTGCAAATCCGACAGATATTGCGAATCAGGTGCGAATCAGCAGAAGGTACTCGTGGTTGCCGCCTTTGCCTGTAAGCACTGATTGGGTGATAGCTGAGATCGAATAGCCCGCCTGGGTGAGTTGCTCGCACACGTCACTGCATATCTGGTGTGATTGGGCATCAGTCAGTTGTTGCTTGCGCTTCTTTCCGCCCTTTTTTCTCCCAGAGCCACCGTCGCAAACGCCGCTTGCGTCAGTCTGTTTAGCCAGTTCGAACACCGGTTTGAGCAGACTTATAATGATACCGCCGGGCTTGAGCCATTTGACGGCTGCGGGGATACTGAGCTTTTGCGGGGTCCAGGCTACGTCTATTACCACCAGATCCACCGGTTCGGCTACGTCCGCGTACAAGGCGTTGGTTCGCTCCATCACCACCACGCGATCATCCTTTCGCAGCTTCCATGCCAGTGTCCCGTAGCCGGTATCGATCGCGTAGACCTTCTGAGCGCCTCGTGCGAGCAGGCAATCGGTAAACCCGCCGACATTGCATCCGAAATCCGCACATATGGCATCGGTGACGGAGATTTCGAACTCGGCAAGTGCGCCGTCAAGCTTCAGGCCAGCGCGGCTGGCGTATTTTGGAGATTCTGACATGGATAGGATTATACCGGATTTGCCATGGCGTGATGGCGGGTATTGGAACTTGAAATGCTCAAAACGCTCTGGCCGAGCATACAAGCACAAGCAGCCCGCGAACCTATCGGCTCACGGGCTGCTTGGAATGTCTTATCGAGAGAACCGAAAAGCTCTACGCTTTTGCGAGTGCTTTTGCGAGTCTGACAGCAAGACGCGACTTGCGACGTGCCGCGGTCTTCTTGTGGATTGTGCCCTTGGCGGCAACCTGATCCAACTGCTTGTAGACTTCGCTAAGGCGTTCTTTAGCTAGTGCTTCGTCGTGCAGCTTAATCGCATCGGTGAAATTACGGATAGCGTCCTTCACCTGGTCTTTGCGCCAGCGATTACGGGCACGGCACTTTTCGTTCTGACGAATTCGTTTCTTTGCGGAAGCAGAGTGAGCCACAAACGTCTCCTACTCATCTTTTTGTTCCAGCCAACATGGCAGAACTAGTTATTCGTATACACAACCCCAAAACGTCACGCTTTGGGAAGGAGGCGAAATTATACCGCCAAGTCGGTGGATAACAAGCAAAAAACTTGCGGTTTATCACCCGTTCAAGACCAGCTTATCAGCCGTCTTCCCCGATTTCCGCATTAACCTGCTCAAGCCTCTTGGACACGTCCTTGTACCCATAATCCATTTGAGCCACGGTAGAGAACTCTTCGCGGGCCTTGGCAAACTCGCCGAGCTTCACATAGGCGTCTCCCAGATTATAGCGTATGTCCTTCTTGCGATCCTCAGACATACTCGTATCGAGAACCTTCGTAAAGGTATTTGCCGCCTCACGATATAAACCTTTGGCCGAGAAGCACTGCCCAAGATAATTCAACGCCGAAACGTGCCTTTTGGCATCGCGTTGGGCCTGCTGGAACGATCCGATCGCTTCGTCATATTGCCTGGCGAGGAACTGACGACGTCCAAGCTCGAACTTTATCCCCAGATCGGTCGGATAGTTAATCGCCCGCTCGGAATACTCGGTCAGTTCGAACAGAAGCTGGTCCTTCATCTGTTGTTTTGCGCCATCTTTGTCGCCGGATTTCACCAACTGGCGGAACCGTCGAGTCATCTGGCGTATCTTGATATCACCCACACGCAGCTTGAACTGGTAAGCTCCCGTTGCCTCATTCGCCTTGGTGAGGGCTTCTATCGCCTCGGTTTCCGATGCTTCTTCCTCTATTTTCAACAAGGCGTCGACAAATGCGTTCACCTTGCCCGGAACCGTAGGATTGGCGATATAGTCTTGGCGTGCTTTGGCAATCTGGGATTCCACATACTCCTTGCCCTGAGTCAGCATATCCTTCTGGATCAGCTCATTTTGCTCATCCAGATTCTGCACGCCCTTGGTGAAGTCGCCTTCCTGCCCATACTTACCCTTATGGATGGTGTACTGGGCAGACAAATCGCCCAACAGGTTATGCAGATTACCATCGTTGGGCTTCATCTTTACGAGCATGTCACAGGCGACAATCGCACGTTCATACTCTTGAATATCCTTCAGCGCCATCGCCACATTCATCAGGATTCGGGCATCCTTGCGTATGCCCGAATCCTGGCGATCTGCCTGTTTCTGCGAATCCAGGAGGATACCGGCGATCCAACTGATGAGCTCCGTAGCACCGAGATCCCTCGCTGCGCCAAGCACTTGCCCCATATATGTCAGGCTTCCCGGTTCTTTAGACAGAAGGTAGCAGGCATTGGACAAATTCTCCAAAGCATCCTTTCCCTGGCGATGCTTGAGCTTGTCCATCAAACCAGGAGCCTTGCCGCCCTGAACCTTGCGATTCATGGAAACTTCGCGAAGAGGCGTGTGCCCATCTTCAACGTTGAGTGGTTCGCGGTTTATCCCTTCGAGGTATATCTCAATGGCGTAATCCCAGTTACCGGTCTCGGCGATCTCCGAAGCCCGTTCAAAGAAGGCTTTGCCTTTGCCGGCGTTAGGATCCGCGTTTGTATCTTGCTGCGTCATACTTTTACCTCTGGAGTGGAAAAACTGCTGCCACCATACGCCGCCATAGCCATAGCGGGCTGGTTCTTCGGAAACCCGTGTAGAAAACCATGCAGAATGTACCTGAATAGCCCTCGATCCGCAATAGTCCTGCACTCGGGTATCGTCCCAAAATGCCCGCTTGCCCCAACAAACATGCACTACTTTAAGATGACCCTGACAAAACGTTTGCCGCGACCAGAAACTTGGACGGTTCCACTACCTCCGCACGATCGGTTATATCAATATCGGCGACCGCCAGCGCATGACGAAGCTTGTCGGGATCGAACTGCGAATCCCGGCGTTTCATCATTGACCCGAGTTGCTTTCTCCGCTGGGCGAAGGCCATGGATACCAGGCCCTGAAGAACTGCCACGTCGGCTACTTCGGCGGCGGCCTGGGGGTCAAAGTCTATTCTCAGGCAGCAACTATCCACTTTGGGTGCTGGCCAGAACGCGCCGGGGGGCAGCATCGGTCCGCGAATAACGCTTGCGAGCAATTGCACGAGAATACTCACCGGACCATAAACACCCGAGCCCGGAGTTGCGATCAGCCTGTCGCCAACTTCTTTCTGCACGGTAAATGTCAGGCGGCTAAACCTGCATCTGCCTGCTTCGCCGCCAACGGTGCCATGCCATGTTTCGCCAAGGCACAGGGCAATCAGCGGAGTTGCAATACTATAAGGAAGATTCGCCACAAGCTGCGCATCCGAACCCAATATCGCCAGCACTTCAGGCGAAAGCGAGCTCTTGCCGGCCAGGATGTCGCCACTGATCAGCGTAAAATTCTCCTCAGAACCGAAACGACCGGCGATAAGCTGCTGCAGCGCCCTGTCGATCTCGACAGCCACCACACGCCCAGCTCGCGATAACAATTCCTCAGTCAGAGTGCCTGTGCCCGGGCCGACTTCCAGAACGGTCTCGCCACCGCTCAGCTCCGCCAGGTCCAACACCTTGGCAAGCAGGTTCTTGTCTATCATGAAGCACTGGCCGAGTTTCTTGTTGGGGTGAGCCCCAACCGACGCCAGCAATTCCCGTATTTCGTGGAGCGTCTGCATGGCCGGCGAAGATAGCACACATGCGGTCCGGCTTCAACGCGCTTGCCTAATGCGGCGTAAGATATCAGAATATGGGCACCCAACAATACCCACATAGCCTGGAGAAACATGAAATATCAAATCACGTCAATAGCAGCAGTCTTACTGGCAATGGCAACACTTGCGGTCTACGCCCAAACCACTGGCGATAATGCCACTGAACCCCCTGCGCCCACGCCACCGACAACCCAGCCGGCCAGCCCAATCACATTCACAGTATCCACGCTAGGGCTCGCCTGCGCCAAACCCCTGCCCGAAGATTGCCCGCTTATCGCATCAGAACTGATACCGGGCACACAGGCGTTCTTCCTGCTTCGCGCTTCTGGAGGCGATATCATCTCGCTCGACAAACAAGCAACCCGCCTGATCGCCTTCGCCGACGACACCCGCACCAGCCTGATGCCCGCGGGCAAATCGCCCGACATGGACTCGTACATGTGGCTGGAACGCAACGATATCTCCGGTCCGGTGTGCATGCTCAGCGTTTATAACTCCAGCAAAACCCCTGCCAAAGCCGCCCGCAGCATAGTGATAAAGGCTGATCTGATAATAACCTGCGGCCGCGACATGAAGACTGTTCGCCACATAATTGACGGGACTCCAATCGGCAAGATGTTGCCTGCCGGTAAACTGCAATTGAAGATAGTCGAAGGCAACACCGGCGTGCTCGCATCTGAACAACCGTTTCGACTGGCGAGCAAGAGCAAACTGATCGAGGTCCGCGAAGTAAGGTTTTTCGACGCAAACGGAGGCAAACTCACAAGCCGCCTGGCATCACTGGGCAAGAAGACCACCTGGCAGGATGACGCCCCCCCCGCCATCGAATACGTCCTGACCTATGCCCTCAGGAAGAAGGCGCAAATCGCCGCAGTCGAGATCGATTACTACATGAAGATCGACTCGGTGCCAGTGAAACTGGACGTAACGGTAACTCCCGGGCTCTGATGCCGGGGAAGATCGCGCCGACTTTGCATCAGGCAATGCCCCATTGCCTGAAACAATCGCAAGATTACAATTCTGCAATCGCGGCGAACTCGCCTTTCAGGGCCGGGTAAAGTCGCCGGTATTGCTCGTAGTGCCTGGCGTAGAGCTTCTTGAGCCTGGCTTGTGGCTTGATGGTTCTGGTGATTTCTATGCCTGCCTTGACGGCCTGCGATATGTGCTTGTAATCACCGGTGCCCACCGCCGCCAGCAACGCCGCACCGTAGGCCGGGCCTTCCTCGGTGTTGATCGTAACGCACGTGGTTCCGTAGATGTCGGCCTGCAGTTGACGCCAGAACTCACTTCTCGCGCCGCCGCCCGACAGGCGAACCTGGCGAATCTTCATTCCACGCTCATCGCGGAGTATCGTGACCACATCGTTCATGGCAAATGTAGCACCCTCGACCACCGCCCGGACAAGCTCGTTTCGCGTTGTCCGCGAGTGCATGCCAATCCAGCACGCCCTCGCCATCGGGTCGGCATGCGGCGTGCGCTCGCCGGTGAGATAAGGCAACCAGAATACGCCCTCACACCCGGCCGGCGCGTTTGCAGCCTGGGCGGTGAGAAGCTCGTAAGGGTCCTTCCCGCTACGTTTCGCCTGGCGTATCTCCTCTTGAGCAAGCACGTTACGATACCACTGAAAACTCCCGCCGGCCGCAAGCACGCATCCGAACATGCAATACTCGCCGTCCACCGACGAACAGAACGTCTGCACCCTGCCGGCAGCATCGGTGTTGTATTGCTTTGAGTGCGTGTACACCACGCCGCTTGTGCCCATCGTGGCGCTGGTAAGCCCATCTGCCACCACACCGTTGCCTACCGCACCCACCGGCTGATCGCCACCCCCGCCGACAACGACCGTGCCCTCCGCCAGCCCGAGCTTCGCAGCCGCCGCTTTGGTAAGCAAACCACTGGGCTCATGAGACTCTATCACTGGCGGAAGAATGTCGGCGTCGAGCTGGAACTTGGAGATAATCTCCTTGGACCATGTGCGTTTCTTCTGGTTCAGCATCAGCGTGCCCGACATGTCAGACACGTCGCCAACATATTCGCCCGTAAGCTTCAGACGCACGTAGTCTTTGGGCAGCAACATGTGCTTGATGCGATCGTAAATGCGTTTCTCGTGCTGGCGGACCCATAGAAGCTTGGTGAGCGTAAACGATGTCATCGCGATATTACCGACAAGCTTGATAAGGTTCTTCTTGCCGCCGACAGCTTCTTCGATCTGCTGCGCCTGCGGAGCCGAGCGTTGATCGTTCCATATGATGCTGGGGCGAAGCGGTTTTCCGGCTGCGTCGGTAATCACCAGCCCGTGCATCTGCCCGCTGAGTCCGATACCGGTTATTTCCTTCGCGTTGATCTTCGCCTTCCTGACCGCGGCGCGAGTTGCTTTGATGGTTGCCTGCCACCAGTTGTCAGGATCCTGCTCAGACCATCCGCCCTTGGGCGTGGATATGGCGTGAGGTGCGGTGGCGGTGGCAAGCACGCGGCAGTTGGAGTCCATAACAAGCGTTTTTGTGCCCGATGTCCCGATATCTATTCCCAGGAGGTATGCCATGGAGTCGCCTTTCTGTGCGCATTTCCAAATGAACCATGTAAGTTTTTATTCCAAATCGCATTAAAGCATCTGTTCCAGAGATGTTCAAGTACTCCAGCGGGCGCACGCATCATATATAGGTAGATAAAATGGACACCTGGGCCGCATGAACAAGCATACACACCCAGCCGACCAACAGGGCAAAGTTCACATATGCCACTGGGGCCGAAACAAACCGTAACATAGCGGAGTGAAACCCCATTCAGACAAAGACAAAGCCTCCTATTAACTAGTTGTATTAACTTCTTCAGATCTTTCCCATCTTGATAACAGCCTTGAAACATAGAACTCCTTACCACAAATAGACTTAAGGTAGTCGCAAATCATATATGAGTTGTCACAACTTGACTTAAGGGTACCCCCTCTCTATAATCCCGTACTATGGTAAGTACAACTAGAGGCAAAAAAGCAAGGGCGGTTCCCGCCAAGAAGAGCCTGAGGCGTACATACGACTCGGCTCTTAAATATTTGTTTTCGCAGACAGATTATGAACAGATGCTCCGCGTGCGCTATAACAGCGACACGTTCAATCTGCTTCGCATGAAACGTCTACTAAAACTTTTGGATGACCCGCAGAAGAAGTTACGTTCGGTGCACATCGCCGGCACAAAGGGCAAGGGTTCGACGGCTACGATGCTGTCGGAGATGCTCGGCGCATGTGGGCACAAGGTAGGTTTGTATACGTCTCCGCATATCAGTGATGTGCGGGAGAGGATACAGATCGGCGGACAGATGGTTTCCCAGGCGGATCTTCGCCGGCTCATTTGCAGGGTCGAGCCCGCTATTGAGGCACTGGAAAAGGACAAGCCCACCTTCTTCGAGATCATGACAGCCTTGGCGTTTGTACACTTCGTCGATCAGGAAGTGGACATCGCCATCATCGAAGCCGGCCTGGGCGGAAGGCTCGACAGTACCAACGTGCTCAAGCCCGATGTCTGCGGAATAACCAGCATCTCGCTTGACCACACATACCAGTTGGGCGACACGGTAGCAAAGATCGCGACCGAGAAATCGGGCATCTTCAAGAAGAACATCCCGGTGATATCCGTTCCGCAGGACCCGACGGCTGAGCGAGTGATGAGACAAGCCGCGCAGACCTCCCAGACTCCGCTGAAGTTCACCGGAAAAGACATCGATTTCAGCTTCCGCGTGGAATCGTCGCGAACGGAAGGCTGCACTACGCGGATATGCCTGACTACGCCTTCAAGCCAGTTCGAGCACCTGCCCGTTCCGGTTCTCGGCGAACACCAGGCCATAAACTGCGGACTTGCACTTGCGTTGCTCGATCAGCTCAAGAACCAGGGAATGGACATCAACGACGACCTGGCCATGAAGGGCCTCGCTGGCGTGTACATCCCAGGCAGAATGGAAACGGTCCACAAAGATCCCCACATTATCGTGGACGGAGCACACAATGCGGCCTCGATGCAGGCCCTGATGCGAGCTGTCGGACAGCACGTACGCTGCGATTCTCTGGTGCTTGTCTTCGGATGTGCCCCGGACAAGGATATCGATGGCATGATGATGCAGATCGCCGGCGGCGCTGACAAGGTAATCTTCACGCGGGCAACTTCAACGCACCGAACCGCCAAACCGAAAGACCTGATCGCAAAGTATGAAGAGATTTCCGGAAAACAGGCACAAATAGCCGATACGCCCGAAGAAGCCTTGGAAATCGCCAGAAGTGCAGTCGGAAGAGAAGACGTTATCTGCGTGACAGGCTCGTTCTACCTGGTAGGCGAAGTTAAGCGACTGCTGGTAAAACAAGAGGCAAAGGCCAAGCTGGCAGCCGCCCAAGTATAACCCGACGCAAAAATAACCAAACACACCAAAGGCCCGTCGAATAAACCCGGCGGGCCTTTTCATTGATTCACACCGCAGCCGGAATGATCCGAAGTGGCCAGATAGGGAGTGCAAGACAATCAGGCTTGGAACCACAGGATGGTTTACAAACAACTAGGGACGGTGCCCTATTTAAATGGGAATGATCTGAATTAAATAGGGCACCGAATTAAATAAGGCACCGTCCCTAATTACGCAAACCGGCCCTCACCGGCACCAGAATGCCGGTATAAACCGGCCGGATATTGGTGAGATTCACGCGAAAAACAAACGTATTCGGCAATGCGCAACAGGCTATCCACATGAATTCACAACAAGCCACAGCTTCTCCACACAAGTGTCCACCTGTAGGGTACAATTAAATATGAAACCCCTGCATATTGGGGCATGGACAAAAGGACGATTTTGCGTTAGTATTCTGTAAGGATGTTGTCGCCTGTTGGCAACGGGGCGGGAGCCTTGCAAAGTCGCAATAAGCCGGGAGTTAGCCCAAACAACAATATTTTGTCTTTTTGATATTGACGCCCCCTATATATTGCGTATCCTATGTATGTCGCGTGTTCAAAAGGACTGAGATGACATCTCGTTTTTGCGTTAATTCGACGACTTCGACGAATTGACATCTGCACATAGGGCATTTAGGGCATTACAAGGCATAGGTTTACGGGCACTTTGTGTTCGCTTTGAGGCCGTTGTGCGTTCATTTGGAGCCTTTTAGACACATTTGCGGCGATGTGCGGTTCCACGGAAGTTGTTTTGTATAGACTGTCACGGGAGACATTGGTTATGGCAAAGCGGGACGGAACAAATCATCCTTTACCCTCAGAGAAAACACAGAACCCCCAGAAGGGCTCTGCCGGGGATGGTTTGAAGATAGACCGCGTTTTCACAACCGCCGACACCAACCCGTTCGAGCAGGCCGAGTGGAAAAAGATGTCCGCGAAGATCTCCGATGACAAGGGCAACACGATCTTCGAACAGAAGGACATAGACGTCCCCGTCGACTGGAGCCAACTGGCGACAAACGTTGTCGTAAGCAAATACTTCTACGGTGAACACAATACTGACCAGCGCGAAAACAATGTTGGCAAGCTTGTTAACCGCGTCACCCGCACAATTGCCGACATGGGCAAAGCCGATGGCATCTTCGCAAGCGATGAAGACGCCGAGTCTTTCTATAACGAACTGAGCTTCCTCTGTCTGAACCAGCACGGCGCGTTCAATTCGCCGGTATGGTTCAATGTAGGCCTGTTCCACGAATACGGTGTCGAAGGCTCTGAAGGCAACTACCACTGGAACGCCGAAACTGACCAGGCAGATCGCACGATGCGAAGCTACGAGTATCCGCAGGCATCGGCATGTTTCATCCAGAGCGTCGACGATACGATGGAAGATATCATGCGTCTGGCGCAGGCGGAGGCCATGCTCTTCAAGTTTGGCTCGGGCACGGGCACAGACCTTTCGACCCTGCGTTCGAGTCGCGAGAAGCTCTCCGGCGGAGGAACGCCATCGGGCCCGCTGAGCTTCATGCGTATTTTCGACCAGATAGCGGCAGTGGTGCGATCAGGCGGTAAGACCCGCCGCGCAGCCAAAATGCAGTCAATGCAATGCTCCCATCCTGACATCAAAGAGTTCATCGAATGCAAGATGGGCGAAGAGAGGAAGGCCTGGGCACTGATCGAGCAGGGATATGACGGTTCGTTCAATGGTGATGCGTATGCATCGGTAATGTACCAGAACGCAAACCTTTCGATCCGCACGACCGACGAATTCATGCTGGCTGTCGAAAATGACGAAGACTGGCAGACCCGCGAGGTTACCACTGACGCCCCCTCAGTAGAATATAAAGCCAGAGATTTGATGCATCTGATCGCTGAAGGCACACATGTCTGCGGCGATCCCGGTGTCCAGTTCCATTCCACGATCAACAAGTGGCACACATGCCCCGAAAGTGGCGAGATCAAGGCGTCCAACCCGTGCAGCGAGTACATGTTCGTAAACGATTCAGCCTGCAACCTGGCCAGCCTGAACCTCATGCACTTCCGCATGGAAGATGGATCGATCGATATCGAACGCCTGCAATCTGCTATCAGGATATTCGTTATCGCGCAAGACATCCTTGTAGACAACGCCAGCTATCCCAATCCGCTTATCTGCGAGAACAGCCACAGGTTCCGTCCGCTGGGACTCGGTTACGCAAACCTTGGCGCACTGATAATGTCGCTGGGCCTGCCCTATGACAGCGACAAGGGACGTGCCACCGCCGCAGCCATCACTGGCATTCTCACCGGTACGGCATACCGCACAAGTGCAGAGCTCGCCAGCACGATGGGCACATTTGCCGACTTCGACAAGAACCGCGATTCCATGCTCCGAGTAATCAAAATGCACCGGGCAGCAGTCGAAGGAATCTCCCCCATCGACTGCCCCGAAGCGTTGCTCGACGCTGCCCGCCAGTCATGGGATGACGCACTTTCTGCCGGCAAGAACAACGGGTATCGCAACGCACAGGTAACGGTGCTTGCACCTACCGGAACAATCGGCTTCATGATGGATTGTGATACGACCGGTATCGAGCCGGATATCGCCCTGGTTAAATACAAACAACTGGCAGGTGGCGGACTGTTCAAGATAGTCAACCAGACTGCCCCACTGGCATTGCAGCGTCTTGGCTACACTGAAGACCAGATCGCCGAAATCGTAGCCCATATTGACCAATGCGATATGATCGAAGGCGCGCCACACTTGCGTGACGCACACCTTCCGGTCTTCGATTGTGCGTTCAAGCCCGCAGGCGGCTCGCGTGCGATCCACTACATGGGCCACATAAGGATGATGGCTGCGGTGCAGCCGTTCCTGTCGGGGGCAATCTCCAAGACAGTGAACATGCCCCACGAAGCCACCGTGGACGAGATCGAAAAGGTCTACATCGACGCATGGAAACTCGGCCTGAAAGCCGTGGCGATCTATCGCGATGGCTCCAAGCGGATTCAACCGCTCAACGTCACCAGGCAAACCGAAACCGCCAAGCAAACAGCCCAGGATACAACCAATATCCTTGACGCTATAAGTGCCGAACAACTTGAAGCCGCACGCACCAAACCGCACAGACATCGCCTACCTGCAACTCGCAAATCGATCACACACAAGTTCTCCGTCGCCAGGCATGAAGGCTACCTCAACGTGGGTCTCTACGAGGACAGCCAGCCGGGCGAGCTGTTTATCAGTATGTCCAAGGAAGGCTCAACGGTCGGCGGAATGATGGATGCTTTCGCAACGTCGATCAGCCTGTGCCTCCAATACGGAGTGCCCCTCGAAAGCCTGGTCCGCAAGTTCTCCCACCAGCGATTCGAGCCGGCCGGCATGACCGATAACCGCGATATCCCGATGGCAAAGAGCATTATCGACTATATCTTCCGCTGGATGGGACTGCAGTTCCTGGGAGAAGAATATCGCAAGAAGATGTTGCCCGTACGCGGCGACAATGCTCCCGAAGCCACAAGTATTCTTAACACCCAACTTACAGCGCCCGAGGCTGTCAAGGATGACACAACCTCGGAATCTGGCAGCGTCGGGGACCTGAACATGGACGTTCATGGGTCCATCGACGCACCTTCTGCGGGAACTTATTCCGCAGGAACGGGCACTACCAAGAATGCCCAGCCGGCAGGTGAAGGCCTGCTGCAGGCAACCGTAGGCACTGCCAAAACCGCCAAGAGAATCCCGCAGAGTATCGAACGCATGGGACAGCAGTTTTCCCACTTCCAGGAAGACGCACCCGCATGCGATGTCTGCGGTTCGATCACGGTTCGTAACGGTAATTGCTACAAGTGTCACAACTGCGGATCGTCGCTCGGCTGCAGCTAATGATGTAACGTGCCCCGGCAGCAATGTTGGCCGTCGCAATGGGTCCTGTGATAGCAGTCCGTTGAAAAATGGATTCCGTAGCGAGTGCGCAGGATTTTAACGAGCATCAAGGAACGAAAGCACTGTCAATCCCGTGGGATTGCAGAGTTTTCGTAACGCAGACGCGCAATTGAAAGACTCGCACGCAGCAGGAATAGCTTTTTCAACGGGCTGATCACGGGAATCGAACGAAAAGACTCTTGGCAAGGTTTTGTGCGAGGAGTCGATAGAAGAAGACGGCTGCAGTAGAGGACGGAAGGATCTGTCACGGTTGCAGCTTGGGCGTCCAGGGACGGGCGTTATGTATGGCACGGAGAACCCGGTACCACCGTTATGGCGGATAACTCCGGGTTCCACAGGCCAGATCCGGCGAAGCAGGTTACAACACCGCCTGGTATGATGGAATCTGCCAGAATGGACCTGCTTGCCAAGGTGGTTGCGGCCTGGCCGTACAGATATGCCCGGGTGGTGACTGCGGTGAGTTATCACCTGGCTGTTTTGGCTGCATCAGTTCCTGACAAAAGGGTTTAGTGCGCATCGCGAATTCGATTTAAGCTTGATAAGTGCATATGACGAGATATAATCCCGGGTGCCACGTTTGGGCGGTTAGGCATTTATCCGGTATCCGTTGCACCTATTCAATAATGTTGTCCGCTGCACCCTTAATGATATAGGTCTCCCTCCACCTATAACAAGGTTGCGGCTTTTTTGCGACGTTCAGGTCTCCCTCCACCTGAGCGTCGCCTTTTTTACTAATTAGTGCTCTGTCCCACGAATAATGACCGATGGCAACCTGCCAGTTGCTACTGGCAGGCAAGAACTTATGAAGACTTAACACCCATCAGTTTCGCCGGGACAAAGAACTAGCGGCGTTTGCACCCCGCCACAAGCCATCTTGGCAAGACGAAAGGAATCGTCAATGCCCGTTACCATCAATCTCCAGAACATCACATCTCCCAATGCTGTCATCGCGCTGTCCGGAATCCTTCTGCTGGGAGCCACATACTGCTTTTTCGGGTACCAGTTCTTCCGCATCTGCCTTGTGGCAAACGCAGCAGCCCTTGGCATCTGGTGCGGAACAGTAGCTGCGTGGTTGATCCAACAACCTCCAAACGGAATCGCCTATCTGGCCTGCAGCCTCTCGCTCTCGCTGATTTTCACCGCGATTGCGTGGTTCTTCTATCGAGCGGTCTGCGCGATTCTGTCAATACCCGTCGCCGCTGCCATAATCCTCGTCGCCGGCACGCTTCTGGGATGGTTTGATTCCAGAACAATCGAAATCTGCATCCAACGGCTTGACCCCAACATAACCGAATCCGTCAACCTGCCAGCTTGGCCGCTGGCGATCTCCGCTATCGGCGGTCTTCTCTATGGCATCTTGACGTTTTGCACCATCCGCATCAGCGTTATCCTTATATCCGCATTGCTGGGCGCAACCATGGCAATCCTCGCCGCTGCCGCTATCGTATCTGAAGGACTGATCCCTCTGTTTGACATCACCTTGGGCGAAAACGCCGCCACATGGGCCAGGCTGACGATAATTCTGAGCACCGGCGCACTGGCGGCGGCTGGTATTACCGCTCAAACTGCCATGATAGACCTGTTCAACAAGGCGTTTGCCCCCGATGTGCCCAAAATAACACCGACGTAGCACCCAACCCTTGCCAGCCGCCCCATCAATTGGATATCATTAACATTCTGTCCTGACCGAATCTACAGGGTTCGGAAATTCCTAAGTCCTTGTCTAGCTTATGGCGGGCAACCCGGCCCCCACAGCGGACTGGGCACTGCCCAGCGTTATTGCCGGGACGAAACATCAGGACCCCAGGAGATGCATTAATGACCGAAATAGAGAATCTTGCCAATACGATTCAAACCCTCAGCGCCCGGATAATCGCTATCCGGGACTCTCTTTGACGTACCCGCACTTCATGAACAGATGACCGAGATCGAAACCCAGATGGCCGCCCCTGGCTTCTGGAACAATCAGGAATCCGCCCAGGAAACCATCGGCCAACTGAAGGCACTCAAAGCAGTAGCCCAACCAGTGACCGATCTGCTGGCCAAGGTCGAAGATCTGCAGATTCTGCACGAACTGGCCGTCGAAGCCGACAGCGGCGACGATCTGCTGGAAGCTGCCGAAGAAGCAGGTAGACTCATCGTGGAACTTGACCGCGTCGAACTGCGAACGCTGCTAAGCGGACCGCATGATAGCGGCGCGTGCTACTTCAGCATCCATGCAGGCGCAGGCGGGACAGAAAGTTGCGACTGGGCCGACATGCTTATGCGAATGTACGTTCGATACTTCGAACGCTCCGGATACAAGTACGAGGAAGTAGATCGCACAGACGGCGAAGAAGCTGGCATTCGCTCGATAACATTGCACGTAAAAGGCACTTGTGCATACGGTTATCTGTCCTGTGAGCGTGGGGTCCATCGCCTTGTCCGCATAAGCCCTTACGATTCCCAAAACCGCAGGCATACCAGCTTCGCATCGGTCAATGTCCTACCGGAACTGGCTGACATTGATATCGATATCGATTTCGACAAGGATGTTCGCGAAGACACATACCGCGCGAGCGGCGCGGGCGGCCAGCATGTGAACAAGACCGACAGCGCCGTCCGCCTGACCCATGCACCCTCCGGCGCCGTCGTCCAGTGCCAGAACCAGAGATCCCAGCACAAGAACCGCGCCGAAGCCCGCAAAATGCTTGCTGCAAAAATCTACCAGCTCGAAATGACGAAGCGGGATGCAGACCTGGCAAAACTCTACGGCGACAAAGGCGAAATAGCCTTCGGAAACCAGATTCGTTCTTACGTATTATATCCGTATCAGTTGGTGAGGGATGAGAGATCGGAACTCAAGAGCCCGCACACCGACAAAGTGCTGGACGGCGACCTGCAGGAGTTTATCGACGCGTACCTGAGGCATCGCGCCAGCATCAAGAAATAGTCAATGTAGAGCCGGCGAAAGCTTCACATCGCCGGACTAAAACACACGATGGAGAAAGGCACATGCCCACAATCCGCAGCAAACACACCGGGACCTGGCCAGCGCTGGTATTGGTCTTTATCGCCTTCATCCTGGCTGCACCGAACGCAGATGCCCAGGTCCAATTCTCCGACAAAGCCGTAGAACAAGCCATCAGTCGCGCCCAGGACTATCTCTGGTCGCAACAACGCCCCGATGGCTCATGGGCTGGCGTAGCCAGAGGCTTTGTGGCAGGCCCCACAGCCCTGGCTTCATATTCACTCCTTGCCAGCGATGTGAACCCACAAGAAGAGCGAATGGCTCGCGCCCTCATGTGGCTGCGAACAAATGCAGCGTATCGCGGGTATATCACCCGGGAACGCCAGGCCAGCAAGATAGCGCGGCTGAATTACGGACTTTATGGACATGAATCGAACATCGGGCTGCTCCGCAGCATAGCTGCCGCCCAGGGCGAACTTGGCCACCTGTCGGGCGCCGCCAAGACAAAGAAACAGAAACAGATCAACGCCTATCGCAAACAGGAAGCAAATATCCGCAAACAGATAGCCGCAGTGAACAAATCCATCGCCAAGGTAAACACCAAGATAAGCAGACTCGCCAAGAAGCACCCCGAAACCATTGAGTGGGAAGCCATCGACAATAAGATGTCCCTGATCAAGATTCGCCAGGACATCCGCGACGAGAGGAAGAAGCTGCAGGGGAAACTGGCGAAACTGCGTGATAAGAAACACTATGACGAGTCGCCGGAATATCGAAAACTCGACATTAAACTCAAAATGCTGAACTGGCACGAAGCCAGACGCAACTGGAAAGGCGCCAATATCGCCGACAAGGACGCCCTGAAAGAACGCCGTGATACATTCCGCAAAGACTTCGATCTGCGAAAACAACGCAAGAAACTCAATAAGCTTAGAAGAGAACTACATAAAGTATCTCACGACAAAGTCAAGTATGCGGGACTGAGCGTGAAGGTTCATGACCCGGCCGAAAGCAAATCACAGATCCGCAAATACCCTTACCGCGCCACCTACACGCTGGCAATGAACTGCAACGCCTGGCACCTGGCCAATAGCGACACCCTTGATGCCTACAAGAGCGACCTGAAGCGCGACGCAGCAATTCTGCTCAAGAATCACGTGGAAGGACATTACTACTATGACGTGCCCGCCTACGGTAGCGGATGGTGCAATTCAAACAGCCAACTGGCGGTGCTGGGTGTCTGGTCGGCAGTGCGAAATGATCTGAAAGTACCCAATAAGTACTGGAAGGCCGTGCGCGATCACTGGATCAAGTACCAGCAGAAGGACGGAGGGTGGGGATATCATGGCGGCAGGAGCACCGCAGCCATGAGCGCATCAGGCGTGGCGACGCTTTTCATCGTGCTGGATAATCTCTACGCCGGCAAATTCGCCAAGAAAAAGATCACCAAGCTCCCTGCAATAGTCAACCGAATGAATAGAGGGATGAAGTGGCTGAATAATAACTTCCAGGCCACCATGGCCGTCCCCACGACAAAGCAGGAAATCGCCGACCACACAAAACTCATGGGACTGTCGGACCTGTATTACTATCTCTATTCGATAGAACGCGTGGGACTGGCTTCGGGACAGAAGCACTTCGGCGCTAATGACTGGTACAAAATCGGCGCGACCAGGCTGCTGCAGACCCAACAGGCCAACGGGGCATGGGGAAATCACATTAACACGGCATTCGCGATCCTCTTTCTCGTGCGAGGGCAGCACCCGGTACTCATAAACAAACTCCAGTATACGGGCGACTGGAACAACCGCCCTCGCGATATGGCAATGCTCACCCGATGGATCGGAAAGACGTTCGAAAGCCCGATGAACTGGCAAATCATCAAGCTGCGAACAAGCCCGCTTGCGGACTGGCACGACGCGCCGATCCTCTACATCGCCGGCGACGAGGCACCCAACTTCTCCGACGCGGACCTGAAAAAACTCCGCACCTATGTAAAACAAGGCGGAATGATCTGGTCTGTCGGCGAATTCAACAACAAAAGCTTTTCCGGCAAAATGCGACAGGTCTACAAGAAACTCTTCCCGCACTACAAGCTCACTATCGCCGACGCATCACATCCGATCTACTCCGACAAGGTATACTTCAAGCTCGGCAACCAGACGAAAATCTGGATCCTCTCAAACGGAGTTCGCCCGCTCGCCATCCACTGCGACGGCGATCTGCCCGCAAAATGGCAAGCCGGTGTCGTAAACAAGAGCACACTCAGGTACTTCCAGACAGGACTGAACGTAGTAACCTATGCCACCGGATCACTCAGCTCGCTCCGCAAACGAGGGGTCAGTCACTGGCCCATCGCGTCCGATGCGAGAATCGAACGCACCGTCAACATAGCTCGCCTCAAGTTCACCGGCAACTACGACCCCGAGCCTCTTGCATGGAAAAGGTTTGCGATCCTCATGCGAGAACGCACCGGTACGGATCTGAAAGTGTCTCAGCCGATTCCCCTCAGCGACCTGCCAAAATCTGGAACGAAGACCGCGGTAATGAGCGGCGTCGGCGAATTCGATTTATCCGATAAGGAACGCAAAGTATTGAAGAAATTCATAACCGGAGGCGGAACCCTGATAATAGACGCTGCCGCCGGAGATATCGACTTCGCCGAATCGGCTGAGGATATCCTTGCCGACATGTTCCCAAAACGCCGCCAGAAGTTGCGCCAGCTCTCGTTGCGGTCCGACCTGTTCCACCTGCCCGACATGCGGATAAGGTCCGTGCAATACCGCAAGCAAACATACGCCAAGCTTCGCACCGACCACCCCAACCTGAAGGCGATTACCATTAAGGGACGCCCCGCAGTGTTCTTCTCCGCCGAAGACCTTACTGCCGGACTGGTTGGAAATTCGGCGTTTACCGTTGACGGATACTCACCCAAATCGTCCTATGAGCTGATGCGAAATATGGTCCTGCTGGCGGCTGCATCCGCGAAGTGAACCGCTCTGGCAGACGATAAGCAACGAGATCAGTCGGCCGTTTCCGCCTGACTGGCTTCATCACTGTTCCCCTCGCCCGCGTGGGTATCGTGCGTCAAACGCGCAGCCCGCAGGGCGCAATGACGTATGATAACGCCGCCTGATCCGAAAATCCACAATGCCAGACCAAGCCACTGCGCCCCCTGTCGCGAGACCCTGCTGCCCATCTGTCCGGATATTCCGAAAACGATAATCCCGATTATAGCCATCCCCGATACCAAGTGCGACACCTTCCGCCACCTGCTGAATTTTGTCGAAAGCGAAACGGACCAGTAACTCACCGCCACCATTGAAAGCAACATCGCCACCTGCGGCGCGTAACCGAATTCGAATGACATTTGCGGAAACAGGACGCTCTGACGCCATGCCGCAGTCACCGCCACCGCCACCGGCAACCACACACCCGCCAGCAGGGTACGCTTCGGACCGGCAAGCAGGCAACCACCGGCAAGAATCGCAGCAGCCGGAACGGTAAGGTCGTCAACCACTCGCGTAGGAACCGGCGCAGAAAAGTGAATCCAGGACCACTGCACCCCTGCCGCAGCAGCCAATGCGCCCGAGGCACACAAGGTGAAAAACATCCCACGCTTGTTTCTGGTGGGCTCGTTATCGCCCAACAGACCCCGACAGTGCATCATCACCAACATCGTAAGCACGTAGCACACCATCGCAAATACGATCGCGGGCACTTCCACATACATCGGATTCTCGATATTGGGGAACTGCCCGCCGGAAATGGTCATCAATACTACTCGCCCCCCTATTGCCTGGCTGAGCACCACCACCAGACCAACGCCAACCACCAAGGTGACAACCACTCCAGGTATTCTGGTCCGCAGAACTATAAATCCACTCAACGCCCCCACGCCTGCACCCGTCAACACGCCAATTACCCCGGCAGGCACAAGAGGCACGCCCGCATTTGCCGCACCCACGCAAACAATGCCCCCCAAGGCCGCCACAGCCCATACGCTGAGATCAATCACTCCGCGGCGAAGGCAAAGCATGAACGCCATCGACATCAGCATCGTGTGCGACGCCATCTGACGCGTGAGTCGCCACACCATGTCCCCAAGCCCTGACCACAGCGTGCCATCGCTGCCAACTGGTGTCCCTTCTGGAGACACTTTGCCCGTCCAACCGGGCAGGAGAATCATCATCAAACCCAAGATCAGCAGAGCAACGGCAGCGTCACGCGTGCTGCTGCTGCCATCGACAATGTCGGCAGGGCGAAGTTTATCTTCAAGAAAACGCAATACCATCTCCCAATCAACGGTCAACTCTAACTCTGGCAAGAGTCTAGTTCTTTGTACCGGCGAAACTGATGGGTGTTAAGTCTTCATAGGTTCTTGCCTGCCAGTTACTACTGGCAGGTTGCCATCGGTCATTATTCGTGGGACAGAGTACTAGTGCATCGCACCGATTATTGAAAGCGGCGGTCTGTCCGGCGTAATTCTTTGTCGGCGTGACAATACGTGTTGTTTTCAACCTATTGTCTCGCTATATCACCAACTTGGACATCTACCAGAACCAAAACTAACCCACGAATTCTGCTGAGGAGCCCGATTTTGTTCTTATTTGCTTTTTGATCGCAGCTTATCAGCAGCCGGCCACTTCCTTCACCTTGTCGGCTGTGAAGATGATCTGCTCTTCGGTCAGCTCGGAGAAGATCGGCAGTGCGAGCACTTCCTTGCACGCCTGTTCGGTGACGGGGAAGTCGCCTTCCTTGTGGCCGAGTTCGGCGAAGCATTCCTGCATATGCAGACCCAGCGGATAGTAGACGCCGCATCCGACCTCATTTTCGGTAAGATGCGCCCGGACCGCATCGCGATTGGCCGCGCGAATGATGTACTGGTTATATACCGACTCGTTATATTCGCGAATCACCGGCGTGGTGACCGCATCACACGAGGCGAACTGGGCATTGTAGATATCCGCATTACGCCTGCGCCCCGCAGACCAGCCGGCGAGATGACGATGCTTCACCGTCAGCCCGATCGCACAGAACGAATCCATGCGGAAGTTACCGCCGACCCACTTGTGCATATACGTGCTTCCCTGGCCATGATTGCGGAACATGCGAATCTTGTCGGCCAGCTCGGACTCGTTCGTCAAAACCATTCCCGCATCACCCATCGCACCGAGGTTCTTCGTCGGGTAGAAGCTCAGGCAACCGACAGTGCCGATAGAACATGCCGGACGTCCCTTGTAAGTCGCGCCGATACTCTGGGCGCCATCCTCGATCACGTAAAGATTATGCCGGGCGGCAATATCCATGATCGGGTCCATGTCGGCAACCTGGCCGTACAGGTGAACAGGCATGATCGCCTTGGTCTTGTCGGTGATGGCCGCTTCGATTTTCGTCACATCGATGTTGAACGTGTCCGGCTCGATATCCACAAACACCGGCCGCGCGCCGGTGCGCCAAATGCTGCCTGCCGTAGCAAAGAAGGTGAACGGCGTGGTGATAACCTCGTCGCCCGCGCCAATCTCCATCGCCATCAGGCTCACGAGTAGCGCGTCGGTACCGCTTGAAACTCCTATGCCTTCCGCACACCCAGCCGCAAAAGCGATCTCGGCTTCGAGGTCGCGAACAGCCGGCCCGTTGCAGACCATCTGGCTGTCGATAACCTTTTCGATTTCCGGCATTACTTCTGCGCGAAACGTTGCAAACTGAGCCTTAAGATCTAACAGTGGTACTTTCATAATCAACCTTCCCGTGCATACCCGGGTGGAACCCCAACCGGGAGCACATACGAATTAAGTTTGCCCACACAGAACTTGCTCGTACGCCCACTGCGTGACGGGCACTGTGTGCGACATTACCTGACCCGGAGCGGAATCCCGCCGGGCTTTGCTTCTGAATACTAATAACGCGGGGCGAACAGATCAACCCTTCAATCGCCCTTTGCAGAACTTCATTTACAGCGCGCCGGCAGCCAGGAACGCCGCATTTACCTCGGCGCGGGCCTTCTTACCGGACTGGGACACAAACGTAACACCATCGGCGTCGAACTCGGCATCGGCAACCACGTCAAAACCTGCCGGCACCTTCACCACGCCCTGGATGTAGTTGATCGCGGTGGGTTTCTTCGCCGACAACTTGACGGCAGTGGCAATGCCCGCATCATTCAACACATTCTTCTTCACCGAGTCGGCGATCCCGTTTGCAAACATCCCGCACCCATCTTCCAGACCGATGCACCGGTTCCTGCCGTTCCACGGAGAAGTGTGCCTGCCCTTGTTCGAAATCCAGAAAGCGGTGGCCGGCAGGACGGCAGCGTCTTTGAGCGAAAACCACATGAAACGCTTCGACTGGAAAGTAGCCGTCGTCCAGGCAGGTGAGTCGCCGGGCTTCTTGAAAATCGCCATAAGATCGGTAAAACCTTCACGAGCCGAGAAGCTGGTGCAATCGGCAACCTGCCCCTTCCAGATAACCGGCACCTTCGCCAGGTCCCGGAATTTCTTGCCGGCATCGAATGACTGATACGCACCGTCGGCAGGGTCGCCAACGACGCCGGGGGCAACCATGCCAAACTTGAACGCACTGGTCGCAATTCGCATGTCGCCGTCCTTTTCGGGCAAGGCGAGCGTCGCATGATGGCCGAGCGGCATCTTGCCGCCGATACCCTCAACCACGTTTTGGGAGTAGACAACGTTCTGCCCATCAACGAGGAATATGTTCTTGGTGACTTTGCCCTTGGCGATCTTTGTATTCATCTCCAGCGACAGTGCAGTCACACCGGCAGTCTTCCTCTTACCGACGAACTGCCATTTCCCGGTGGCGGGCTCGCCGTGACAAGGAAACTGCATTCCCTTGTATGCCTGCGCATTAGCGCCAAACGGCATGCAGAAGAAATCACCACGCAACGGGCGAAGGACGGGATCGTCTATCTTGAGTCCCTCATCCTGCCACGGACTGATGTAGTAAGGTTGAACGGGAGTCTTGGTGTCGCGGCAGAACGTGACCGGGGCCATGTGCCCGCCAAGCTGCGTGACAGCCAGCTCCATCTGCCTGTTGCGAATTACCCAGGACGGCTGAGATGCGATCTTCTTATTCGGTTCCATTTGGTCCGATCTCCCATCAAAAGGTTGGATTGTTCATACCATATCACAACAAAGCCCCACGCCACATATCGCAAGAATCAGCACGTGGGAACAACCGCACGTGGCATGATATCCGCCACAAGACGTGATGCAAACCATTGTTTTACTCTTCGACGGTGTTCCCCGCTGTGAACAACTACACATCAATAATCTTGCCCGGATTCAGGACGTTGTTGGGGTCCATCGCGCGTTTGATCGAGCGAATGATGTCCAGATAGACATCAGAGACGAACATCGGCATGAACTTCTTGCGTTTGTGGCCGATACCGTGCTCGCCCGACAGCATCCCTCCGAGCGATGCCGTCATCTCGTAAAGCTCCTTCTGGATCTTCGGGCTCTCCTCTTTCCATCGCTCCATCGACCACTCGGGATTCTTGATTATGCGAGTGTGAAGGTTGCCATCGCCCGCATGCCCATACGAGGGCACCGGCACGCCATAGCGTTTGCCCATCTCCTGCATCTGTCGAACCAACTCGGCAATGGATGCCGGCGGGACCACCAGATCTTCGCTGATCTGATGGGGAGAAATCAGGCTGAACGCCTCGGCGATATTGCGTCGCACGTTCCATATGCGTTCGGATGTAGTGGTGTTATCGGCCACGTATACTTCTATCGCGCCGGCTTCGAAGCACTGCTCGCCGATAGTGTCATATTCGCGTTGGACTTGCTCTTCGTCTTGCCCGTCCACAGTTATCAGCAGCATTGCGCCGGCTTGTTCGTAGGGAATAGTCTCGTTGAGATACTCACACGCAGCTCGCACCGACCCCTGGTCCATGAACTCTATCGATGCGGGAATGATTCCGCCGACGGCCATCATCTTGGGCACCGCGGAAACCGCATCTTCGGGCGTCTTGAACAGTACCAGCAGATCCACGCTGCAACGAGGCAACGGTAGCAATCGCAGTACAATCTTCGTGAATATCCCCAGCGTGCCCTCCGAGCCGACCATCATCTGCACCATGTTATACCCGGTGACATCCTTCATCAGCTTTCCGCCGAACTGAACAATCTCGCCGGTAGGCGTGACGGTTTCCAAGCCCAACACATATCGCCCCGTGACACCATACTTCACGGCCTTGCCGCCGCCGGCATTCTCGGCCACGTTACCGCCGATATAGCATGTCAGCAGGCTCATGGGGTAGCCAGCATACACGAGGCCGAATGGTTCGAGCGCGTCGTTGATGTCGGCCGTTATCACGCCGGGCTCAACCACCACCATCATATTATCCTGATCGATCTCCAGGATATCGTTCATCCTGTCAATATAGAGCACGATCCCGCCGTGCACCGGGACAGCTCCGCCCGAAAGCCCACTGCCCGCGCCGCGCGGCGTCACGGCAATGTGCTCACGATTCGCCAGTTTCATGATCGCGGCGATTTCCTCAGCCGTGCGCGGCCGCACCACCACTTCCGGCATATATGCGTACGATGGGTCTGGAATCTCGTCGCGACAGAACGGTTCGAGCTTGTCCTTGTCCTCGAAGATCACATACTGCTTGCCAATGATCTCTCTGAGCTCGGTGACGATCTCGGGCGCTACTTTGGTGTATTCGGCAGTGCTGCTCATAGGTGGTCCAGTCGGAATGTAAACCAATGCGTTTGTCTGACAATAACCTGCGGGCCATAATAGCGCTTACCGGCACACTGTGCAAGACATCCGCAGTGCCAATCGCCTATTTCGTGAATATTGCGCCGGGGCAACCGGCGCCCGGGGCGAGATGAGCATCAGATGGGGCCGCAAAGTTAGCCCAATACAACAGATCCGAGCACTACTCGCCTTGAGGCTCCGTCTTCATGGCGACAGTGGGCCGCAAACTTGCCCAAACGCGCCGCTCCCAGTATCGCGTAACACACCGCCGAATACGCATTAGCGGGGATATGGTGCTTCTCCGTGCCAACTGTCCCTGCCGGGCACATCAGCTCGCGAATTCGTGACGCCATATGAATATTCCGGGCTCCCCCGCCAGCGAGTATGACATCATGCGGCCTTTCCGTCATGCGGCCTATCGCCCGGACAACGCTGACAGCGGTCATCTCGCATACGGTAGTCATCAGGTCCGCCGGCGAGCAACGGTGCTTGTCTGCCATCATGCCCAGACGCTGTGCATACACATCTGCCCACTGGGCGGGCTTGCACGCCTTGGGCGGCGATTGTCCAAAATATGGATTCGACAGCAGTTCGTTCAGCAAAGCGGGATTCAACTTGCCACGAGCGGCGATTGCCCCGTCAGGATCAGAGTCACAATCAAAAAGCTTTTTCGCCACCGCATCAGAGGCTGCGGTGCATGGGCCTATATCGAAAGCGATCACATCATCGCTAAGGCTGGCCGATCCGATGAAGGTAAGCCTGGCGACATGCCCGAGGCGAACCACGGTCCGGCAGCTTCTTTTGTGGCGAAAAAGCAGCCAGTCGGCCCAGGCCCCCATGGGCGAACCAAGCCCGCCTGCCGCTATCGATCCTTGGCTAAAGCCTGATATGACTGGAATTTGCAAATCCTGTGCAATTGCTGCCGGTTGGAGAATACCTCCGAGTACGATACTCGTTTGCCCCTCGGTAGCGATTGCCCTGATGCTGCCTGGAGCGAGGTTGCAGAGACTGATGATGTCCTCGGAGGCCTGTGCGAAGAAGGTGGTCACATCGGCGGCCAGGTCTGCCAGCTTTGCCGGAGTCAGGGGCTTCTCGGCAGCACGTGCCAGGCGAGATCGCAACGCGGGCACATAATCCACCCTGCAATGGCCCAGCAGGGAAACCTTCATTTTCTCGCCAGCGCCTCGAATGGCGACAGCGGCAGCGTCTACGCCATCGAAAGCGCCTCCGCTGTTGAGTCCGATAATAATTTTCTCGCCTGCCATCGTGCGCTCCACAATAGTGTGCCCAGCATATCGAGTTTCGCACTGGACGTCGAGGAGAACCACGATACTCGCTTTGAGGAGAGCTATCTGCTTCGATGGCGTATGTTCGGCAAGAAATCCTTTTGCAATGGTGAGATGATATATGCACAATCGCAGAGTCTCTTGCGTAAATCGGCAGATCGACTCAGGGGAACGATAGGCCGACACGACAGGAACATGCACGCAATACAATCCGACTTACTAAGGAAGGTCATAATGTCACGAGAAATGTTAACAATTGATGGCAACGAAGCTGTCGCACGCGTAGCACACAAAATAAATGAGGTAATCGCGATTTATCCGATTACCCCGTCAAGCAACATGGGTGAACACGCAGATGCATGGAGCGCCGTTGGCGCGAAGAACATCTGGGGCACCGTACCGGACGTTGTCGAGATGCAATCCGAAGGCGGCGCCGCCGGTGCCGTTCACGGTGCATTGCAGACCGGTGCCCTCACGACCACATTCACCGCGTCGCAGGGTCTGCTGCTGATGATCCCCACGCTCTACAAGCTCGCCGGTGAGCTTACAAGCTGCGTACTGCACGTGTCTGCACGCTCGCTGGCCTGCCAGGCGCTGAGCATCTTCGGCGACCACAGCGACATAAACGCCGTTCGCCAGACCGGCTGCGGTCTGCTGGCTAGTAACTCCGTGCAGGAAGCCATGGACATGGCATTGATCTCCACGGCAGCTTCGCTGGAATCAAGACTCCCGTTCGTGCACTTCTTTGACGGCTTCCGCACCAGTCACGAAGTATCGAAGATCGAAGTACTCAGCGACGATGACCTCAAGGCCCTGATCGACGACGAGCTGGTCCTGGCGCACCGCAACCGCGGTCTGTGCCCCAATCGCCCGGTCCTCCGCGGCACAAGCCAGAACCCCGACGTCTACTTCCAGGGACGCGAAACGGTCAACAAGTATTATGACGCCTGCCCGGAAATCGTGCAGAAGGCTATGGACAAGCTCGGCGCCCTCACCGGCAGGCAGTACCATCTGTTCGACTACGTTGGAGCCCCCGACGCCGATCGCGTTATCGTGATCATGGGCAGCGGTGCAGAAGCCGCCGACGAAGCAGTCGAAGCACTCATGGCAACCGGCGAGAAAATCGGCATCCTCAAGGTCCGCCTGTATCGCCCGTTCAGCATCAAGCACTTCATCGATGCCCTGCCCGGCACGGTCAAGACGCTGGCAGTCCTCGACCGCACCAAGGAACCCGGCTCCACAGGCGAACCGCTCTACCTCGACACGGTCGATGCAGTTACCACGAGCGGTAAGGATATCAAGGTGATCGGCGGACGCTACGGCCTGAGCAGCAAGGAATTCACCCCTGCGATGATCAAGGCCGTCTTCGAAGAAGCCGCAAAAGACGCCCCGAAGAACCACTTCACCATCGGCATTAACGATGATGTGACGAACACCTCGCTCGACTACGACGCTCACTGGAGCACCGAGAGCGATGACGTTGTCCGCGCCATGTTCTACGGGCTCGGCAGCGACGGTACCGTCGGAGCCAACAAGAACACCATCAAGATCATCGGCCAGAAGACCGACAACTACGCCCAGGGCTACTTCGTGTATGACTCGAAGAAAGCCGGGGCCATCACCACCAGCCACCTGCGATTCGGCCCAAAGCCCATCCGGTCCAGCTACCTCATCACCAAAGCCAACTTCGTCGCCTGCCATCAGCCGTCCTTCCTCGAGAAGTACGACATGCTCTGTCACGCGATCGAAGGTGCCACGTTCCTGCTGAACAGCCACGTTTCCGCCGACAAGGTGTGGGACACGCTGCCCAAGGAAATGCAGGAAGACCTCATCAGCAAGAAGATGAAGTTCTACGTGATCAACGCCGACCAGGTTGCCAAGGATACCGGCATGGGCGGCAGGATTAACACGATCATGCAGACCTGCTTCTTCTATCTGTCCGGCATTCTCCCGCAGGACGATGCCATCGCCGCCATCAAGGAAGCGATCAAGAAGACCTATGCCAAGAAGGGCGACAATATAGTCCAGATGAACTATAACGCCGTCGACCAGGCTGTAGAGCACCTGAACGAAGTGGCTGTTGGCGACAAAGCAACCAGCACGTTCTCCAGGCCCGCCGCTGTTTCCGAAAAGGCCCCCGAGTTCGTCCAGAACGTCACCGCCAACATCATGGCCGGCAACGGAGACGAGCTGCCCGTCAGCGCAATGCCCGAAGACGGCACCTGGCCCACCGGCACGACGCAGTGGGAAAAACGCAATATCGCACTCGAGATTCCCGTGTGGGAATCCGACATCTGCATCCAGTGCGCAAAGTGCAACATCGCTTGCCCGCACGGCACGATCCGCTGCAAGGTTTCTGATACGGACGCCCTGAAGGACGCTCCGGGAACATTCAAGAGCATTGACGCAAAGGGTAAGGGTTTCGAGGGTAAGAAGTGGACCATCCAGATCGCTCCCGAAGACTGCACCGGATGCGGCCTGTGCGTTCAGGCCTGCCCCGCAAAGGACAAGGCCAATCCCGAACGCAGAGCCATCAACATGGCCAATCAGGAGCCGCTCCGCAAGGCAGAGGCAGAGAACTACGCGTTCTTCCTCAATCTGCCCGATGCCGACAGGACCACGCTTAATCTCAAGACCATCAAGGGCACTCAGCTCTGCAAGCCTCTGTTCGAGTACTCGGGCGCTTGTGCGGGTTGCGGCGAAACGCCCTATATCAAGCTCATCACCCAGCTGTTCGGTGATCGCGCAGTTATCGGTAACGCAACGGGTTGCTCCAGCATCTACGGCGGGAACCTGCCGACTACGCCTTACACCGTGGACGAAAATGGACGCGGGCCGGCGTGGAATAACTCGCTGTTCGAAGATAACGCTGAATTTGCTCTGGGCTTCCGCCTGACGCTGGATAAGCAGATGGCATTCGCACGCGAACTGGTTGAAGAGGTCGCCGAGCATATCGGTGCGGACCTGGCCAACGCCTTGCTCAATACCGATCAGCACACCGAAGAAGGCATCGCCAAGCAGCGTGCCAATGTGGCTGAGTTGAAGGCGAAGATCAACGCGTGTAACTCTGATTGCCCGCGTGGAAAGCACCTCGCTTCTGTGGCAGATGCACTGGTCCACAAGAGCGTATGGGCATTCGGTGGCGACGGCTGGGCGTATGACATCGGTTATGGCGGTCTGGACCACTCGCTGGCTTCCGGCCGGGACTATAACGTCTTCGTCATGGACACTCAGGTATACTCCAACACCGGCGGTCAATGCTCCAAGGCAACGCCGCGTGGTGCCATCGCCAAGTTCGCAGCCGGCGGCAAGCCAATGGCCAAGAAGGACCTTGGCATGATCTCGATGACATACGGCAACATTTATGTCGCCCAGATCGCCATGGGTGCCTCAGATGCACAAACGATCAAGGCTATTCAGGAAGCAGAGAGCTATCCGGGATGCAGCCTGGTCATCGCCTACTCGCACTGCATCGCACACGGGTATGACCTCGTCAACGGTTTCGAGCAGCAGAAGGCGGCAGTTGCTTCAGGTGCCTGGCCGCTTTATCGCTACGATCCGCGACTGGCCGACGAAGGCAAGAACCCGCTGCAGATAGACTCCAAAGCACCCAGCATGTCCTTCACGGACTACGCTTATAAGGAAGTCCGGTTCAAGGGACTGCTGAAGATCGATCCCGAAGGTGCCAAGAAGCTGGCAGAAGAAGCCCAGAAGGACATCTACAACCGCTGGAACCGCATGCAGCACATGGCGGCGATGGACTACAGCAACATTAACAAGATCGATTAAGGCAAATAGCTGAAGAAACGCACGAACGCCTCCGTCGCTGATATGCGGCGGGGGCGTTCTTTATTGGGAATTTTGCCTTCAGAGGTGTTGCGTAAACCAACTTTCCATGATCTGGCGTTCTTGCTGAGGCGTAAGTGTTGTTGTTATAAACGATTGCAACGCAAACGTGCAAGCTGACGTTTTGGCCAAAACACGCAACAAACGCAACGTTTTTGGTAGTTTGTTGCGTAATTCAGGCGGTTTGGAATATTTAGCACCAAATTCGCTGCATCCTTTTGCCCATCAGTGGTCAATATGTAGATATATGACAGCGCCTTGTCGCGACGACTTGTGACGACGAAGCCATAGGCGAAGACGCAAGCCGCAGGCGAAGACGGGCGCAGGCCGAGGGCGCGCCGCATGTAGGGCCTGCCCGCCGAAGGAGGGTCCCCTTCGAAGCGATTGGGCAGTGTGCGATAAATTTCCCTGGCACTCGTTAAGTTGAGTTATCAGATGTTGTTGCGCCTGCGTTGAAAGTAGAACAGGTGAACAGGAGACCGCGGTAGACTCCAGATAGCAGTTACGTTGATTCCCAAACGAAGCGCCAATTGCTGTTTTTGCACATATACACTACTCTCTACCGCTCTGTGTACGAGCAATCTTTCTGACCAGAAAGAGTGCTCGTACACATTGGGGGAATCCATTCATCGCAGTGTTTGCGAACTGGACTTTGGCAAGATATAATCCTGATATTAATCAGATATCATTTTTCATAATTTCTACATAGTTATTCGCCGGTTTTCCTCCGGCAGGGATAGGCACCGTGAACCGAACTATAGTTGTGATGTTGCTTACGGCAATGTTCTTCACGCCGGCATTGGCAGACACCATTACCATCAACAGAATGCCTTACTCTGGGGTAACGGTAACCAACGTGAAGAATGAATGGGTCCTTTTCACCGTTGATCGAACCGGCGCGAAGCTCTCCAAGAGACTCTCCGAAATCACCCTCATTCAGCTCTCGCAAAACGCCTCGTTCTCCAGGGCGGAGACGATGAGGCTCGAAAAACGTTACGACAAAGCCACCGAGGAGTACCACACCGCGGCCGAACAGGCTGAGGAACAGTGGATTAGAGACCTGGTGGTCTATCGCCTGGCAAACCTCAAGCAGTCGGCCAGAGTTACGAAATCTGAAAAGACAACCAAGCCAACCAGGAAGAGAAACCTGAAGGGTTGGCAAACAGATCCGGGAAAACTACTGGATCGAATCAAAGACCCGCCCAAGCATCCAAGAGAAGAGGATGAAGACTTCGACGACTGGCCCCAAACTAAGCAGAGACCGTTCATAATCAGGTATGAACGCGGGCTTAGGACGTGGAACAACTCGTTGAATCGATACAATTCCACTGCAACATGGCAACTGGCTGTAATGTCGTGGAAGAAGGCAAAGGAAGACATTCGCCCTCGCAACACCGCCGTCCGCACGGTTGTGCCGCGCACGCACGCACGACCAGGGCACGCCAGGGGGGGCTACGTCAGACCCCGACTCCGACCAAACCAGACACCTCGTGAAACCACTCGAACGGTCTATATCCTGAAGGCCTGGTCGCCTGATGGCGTTCTGGTGGAAATCACTTTCCGCAAAACGTCCTACTGGCCCTTCGTAAAGGCACTCAAGGCCTATGACGGAATCAAAGTTACAGGCGTGATCGGCAGCGTGAAGCTGGTCCCCGAAGTTCCGAAAATAAAGGATACCACCAAGGCCAGTCCCGCCAGGCCAACACCCGGACACCCAGGTATGATGCCAAATATGCCCGGGATGCGACCCTCGCACCGCCCTACGGGCTCGACTACAAAGCTGCCTATCACGGATAGTCTTACCACCAACCCGCTGGCTGGCAGGCGACACATAGTTGTGACCATGCGAGCCAGATCAGTCGAAAGACACAAATCACCCGTCCGAAAGCCCAAACCGCCTTCGGCCAAGACTGAAAACACCGCCAAGACCGAAACTGGCGCCGCAGGGCTGATAGCCAAATTGCTGGGCATCAAAAACGCCGGCCCGAGCGCTATCGGCGAAGCCTCCATCTACGGGCAAAACATCACCGCCAAGAACGTGGTATTCTCACTCGACGTGAGCAAAGGCATGAAGCCACAACTGGCAGATGCCAAGGCCAACATCAAAGAAGCCATCAACGCCCTGTCGCCACAGCAGAACTTCGCCCTGGTATGCGTGCGTGCGGCTGTCGGTCATCCGGGAATGATGCCTTCTGGCATGCCGGGAATGCCGGGAATGAAATCACAGCTTAAGCCCGCAAGCCCCCAAGCCAAGGCGGCGGCGATAAGGACACTGGATGCGACCACCGCCTCCGGCAAGTCCCCCGGATACAACCTTGTCACCCAGGCGATGAACCCAATGATGTACACGCGTATCAAGCCCGGTACAAATGCGCTCTACCTCATAACGAACAGCCAGCTCACATTCGATGCGGGGACCCTCGCAATGCTGTCCAATCCGGATATCCGTGCGACGCTCGCCAAGCAGGGCCAGGCTGCCAGAACTCTAATGATCGCGATACTCTACGGAAACGAGCAGACCGCCACCACCAAGGCCCTGGAGGCTCTGGTTACCCAGTCGGGAGGCAAGGTTGTGCGGCTCAAGGCCGATGGCACGAAGACGCAAGCCCGGCCCGCCAGTCAGATCAAGGGCGGCGTCAAGATGCTGGGCAAGCACATGGACGCCGACAGCATCGTGTTTATCGTGGACCGCAGCGAAAGCATGAAGCCGATACTGAAAGATGCCGAACAGGCGATACTCCTGGCAGTAAAATCAATGCGGCAGGACCAGTATTTCCGCGTAATGGTCATGCCCCCGTCGACGGGGATGCTCGGCAGAACGCAGCCGATGAACGGGTACGATGCGATCCTGTTCCCCAAAGCCGCCGGCAAGACCGCCAAGAAAGCCACCCCTGCAACGCCGGGGCATCCCGGAATGATGATGAGGCCTGGCGGCGGAGTCGTGAACGTTCTGCCGGCCACACGCGAGAACAAGGCCGCACTCGCCGCGCAACTGAAGTTGTCGACGGAAGAGACCAAGACATTCGACAACCTGATGTACCCGGCCCAGCGTTCATCGCGAACCGCCAAGAACAAGGGCAAGAGAGTCGTCTGCATGATTACGAACGGCTCATATCGTTTCGACCGCAATAGTTTCAAGACATCTTCCGCCCACGGTAACCCCCTGATGGAAGTGCATGTATATGCATTCATCATGGGCAAGAGTGATCGTCAATCCCAGCAGGCTCTGGCGGCGGCTACCAAGAACAACAAGGGCGAACTATTCGTAATCGAGAATCCCGCCGAAGTGCTCGAAGGCCTAAAGAGCGGCGGCGTCAAGATGACAAGTCCCGCCGACTTCGCCAAACCGATTCCCGCCAATCTGAAGTTCGCCGCTGAAAAGGCATTCGCCAAAGGCAAGACCTACTTCATCTGGCAGACCACCAAGAAGAAAGAACCCTTCATGGGTAGCTACTGGATGACATACCAGTTCGGCTACGCCGTTAATCCTGACAGGGACCCCGTGCATTTCAAGACATCCATCAACGTGAAGGCCCTGCATACCAAGACCCACAAATGGGCTGCCATAACGAGAATATCCAACGCCAAGAGCATCAAGAAAACCGGCAAGAAGAAAGCCTATGTCTGGCGTGCAAATGCCGAATTCGACCCCA
>CBDUQP010000005.1:0-55852 GCA_965369385.1 uncultured Phycisphaerales bacterium | reverse complement strand
CATCAACGTCTGAAATGCGGCTTTCAGCAGCAGAGAGGTTCTCAGATGCGATGTCGGCCACGTCGGCGGCACCTTCAAGGCGGTTCATCCAGTAACCGAGCTTCGCACGGTACTGATCCTTGGTCTTAATGGCATCGGCCACGGCCGTCAGAGCTAACTTGGCGTTGTCAACATTATTGATCTGGCTATCTGTACCGGCACCATTTTGCAACACATAATCCGCAGCGACAAGGATATCCGCTCCACCCGCGGTAGCTGTTACCGTAGCGTCGCCAACTGCCGCGGTTTTGGCTTGGACCTTCAGGGTCAAAGCACCTGTATCGGCATCCTTAACCAAAGAAGCAGCATCATACTCAAAATCCGCACGAGAGACCTTGTTGATCTCCGTGACGAGCTCACTAAGCGAAGTGTCTCCAGCACCAAGAACAACCGTGAGTGTCTCTGCGCCATCGAAGTCGTACACAATATTACCAGCAGTAACCGTACCTATTGAGTCAGTACCGAGTGCAAAGTTGTGCATACTGGTCACCGTGCCGGCCGTACCACCAATCCCCAGGCCCTCAGCATTCATCTGGCCACCCTGCAGGTAGATGCTATCAGAGGTGTCCGCCGAACCTACCTGAATGAAAAGGTCATCGGTATTATCCAACAAAGCTATGTTGTTGAACTTCGTGTCACCTGCAATGCGATCAATCTCCATAATCAGCTGGGAGAATTCCTGCTGCATGATGCCACGCTGATCAAGAGAGTACGAATCGGTCGCGGCCTGCTCAGCCAGTTCTTCCATACGAATAAGGATATCGTCCATCACGCCCATCGCACCTTCAGCGGTCTGAAGCATGGATATCGCATCCTGTGCATTACGTGAACCCTGCTCAAGACGGGCAACGTCTGCACGAATCAGCTCGCGAACAGCCAAGCCGGCCGCATCATCACGGGCACCGTTAATGCGAAGACCACTGGACAGCCTGGCAACACTGACGCTCAGGTTGTTGTAGCTCTTGCCAAGGTGGCGTGAAGCGTTTCTCGCCATAACGTTGTTTTTGATGGAAAGCATAACTATCCTCCGTCGTGTTCAGGCATATGCCATCTCCTCATGACACTGCCTTCCGCCTGCGACTACTCTCTGATTCACCACAACCCTTCAACTCAGGGTCAGAGAGCCACAACAAATCACAATCTCCAAAATTCTGCATCGACACTATCTCAATGTGACTTTCACAGGAGTTCAGAATTCGCTTAACAATCTTCCGCCTACCGAAGTGTCTATACAAAAACAAAGCCGGGCGTCATACAGAGAGGATGACGCCCGGCCGTACTTAATCCACGATAAGTGTGAGACTTACCGGGGAGGAGAAGTCTTAACTACTAGCCCAGAAGCTTAAGAGCCATCTGCGGCATCTGGTTCGCCTGGGCAAGCATCGAAATACCGGCCTGGGCAAGAACCTGGTTACGAGTCATCGTCGCCATTTCACTGGCAACATCAACGTCTGAAATGCGGCTTTCAGCAGCAGAGAGGTTCTCAGATGCGATGTCAGCCACGTCGGCTGCACCTTCAAGGCGGTTCATCCAGTAACCGAGCTTCGCACGGTACTCATCCTTGGTCTTAATGGCCTCGGCCACAGCCGTCAGAGCTGCCTTGGCGTTGTCAACGCTATCGATACTGCTGTCCGTACCACTACCAGCCTGGGTTATATAATTCGCACCTTCAAGCAAATCCACACCCGCAACGGTGTCCGTTACAGAAACCGCTCCAGCGCCACCCGTTTTGCCTTGAACTTTGACAGTCACAGCACCTGTATCGATATCCGTCACCAAAGAAGCTGCGTCATACTCAAAGTCCGCACGAGAAACCTTATTGATCTCTGTGACGACCTCATCAACCGTATACGCTTGAGCAAGAAAACCAACGGTGAGTGTCTCACTGGCAAATGTGAACACAACATCACCAGCAGTAGTCACCGTACCTGCGCCCGCAGTACCGCCTGTAAAGTTGAGGGTACTGGTTGTTGAGCCGACTGTTCCACCAATCCCCAAGCCCTCAGAGGTCATCTTACCGCCAGTCAAGTCAATACTGTCCGCTGTATTCGCCGAACCTACCTGAATGGAAAGTGAATCGGTATTATCCAACAAAGCTATGTTGTTGAACTTCGTGTCACCGGCAATACGGTCAATTTCCTCAATGAGCTGACTGAATTCCTGGTTCATGATCGCACGTTGATCACTGGAGTACGAATCGGTCGCTGCCTGCTCAGCCAGTTCTTCCATACGTACAAGGATATCATCCATGACGCCCATCGCACCTTCAGCAGTCTGAAGCATGGATATCGCGTCCTGTGCATTACGTGAACCCTGCTCAAGACGGGCAACGTCTGCACGAATCAGCTCGCGAACAGCCAAGCCGGCCGCATCATCACGGGCACCGTTAATGCGAAGACCACTGGACAGCCTGGCAACACTGACGCTCAGGTTGTTGTAGCTCTTGCCAAGGTGGCGCGAAGCGTTCTGTGACATAAGGTTGTTAGCAATAGAAAGCATTTCTCTTCTCCTAGCTTTGAAAAATACACGTTTTTATATAGGTCCGCGCCTACTCCGGCACGACACCCTTGGGCTCAACAAGAACCCTTCTTACTTTTTGCATCTTGCAGCGTACTTCTCTCATCGACTACATCTTGCCCAAGTTCACACAAATTCTAATAAAACTCAGCTTTTTTGCGGGTGCACCGCCGTAATGGGAAACTTCTCCCAGCACAACACCATTATCGATGTTAACCTGGGCTACTTAAGCTGACTTGTTTAGTTTTCCAGAGTTTTTCGATTCTGCGCATTTAACAAACTCAATTGCTTGTTGGTAAACCTCGGTAAAATTGCCCCTTGCGCTTTAATGATTCTCCGAGAATTCGTGATATCCATGTATGGGTATTCTGTTATTAATGCACAATTCCGGACAAACTTCAGGAGCACCGAAGGGTGAAGTGAGCTTGGATGGGGTTGGATGGGGTTGGATGGGGTTGGATGGATTCACAGGGCATCAAAAAAACGACAGCCGAAATCGAATGTCGTTTGGGGGTCCTGTATTGGATTGTCTACAGCAAACTACATTACAAACCGCGTGTGAGAATCGCTTCGGCGGCTCGGCCGATGGCTTCGGGGGTATCGAGCTGCCCGCTATCCAGCAGGGCTCGAGCTTCCTCAACCGCCGCGGAGTTCACATCGTCACCTTCCATCGCCATCTGAACGAAGGTGCTGATGGTGGACGTCAACGGCTCGCTGGCGGAGGCACCTTTGGACTTCTTGCCGTCGCCGGTCTTGCCGGTCTTCTCCGAAGGCTTGTCACCTGACAATCCATTCGTCTGAAAATTCTGTTTCGGTCCAATTCGCACAGTTGAAACTCCCATAGCATGCATCGCCATCTCTATTGTCGCCTTCCTTCCGGAGAACTTAAGCTATTTCTGACAATCCGAGCAATTTTCCTCAGACTTTTCTTAATCAATGACGGTTTGTTCCCTGCGGCATCGTCTCGCTGCTGCTGCTGATAAACCTCGTTACGAGAAGGAATTGTGCGCGAAATCTCCCAGGCTACGTACGTTTGCATCATTCTGGGACTTATCAGTGCCAGCCTGCCTCTTTCCGGACCGTATCCGCTTCGCATATGCATGTCAGAAAAATACTTGATCCGCTCCTCGACCTCTTTGTCTGTGGTGTCCCAGACCCTGTCGATAGCCCACACAGTTTTTCCATCCCGCAGGTTTATAAGCCTGGCATAAACACCGACCTGCAGCTTTGGGTATGGCTGAAAATGCGTCAGTCGGCCAAAAAGAATCGCATCGCACTTCAGATCTCGCCTCATCATATGGAGTTGCTCAAGACTAAGCGCCTGGAGCTGCCTCAAGGGCAGATCGATACAGCGTTCATCGTTGACCTTTACGCGATCAGTGTGAAAATCCTTGTCTTGGAGCAGCTTATGCAATTCAGACGTCATGGACCAGGCTTGCTTCGGATTGCCTGTGTCGTCTGCAAGCTCCACGAACACCACGCGGCTGAGGTCGAAGACGTCCTCATTACTGCTCAGGAAGTGCTTGTTGACTGCGAACTCTCTGGGAGGCTCCTGCTGGCAGCCGCCCAGCAAAGCCCCGGCCAAAACCAAAGCCAGAATCATCGCTATGTTCCTACCTGGAAGCACTTTTTCCCCCTGCCGAACTAACGCTCACGCTCTCTACGCCAAGCGCTTTGAGAACTCTCTCGAGAGCACGCATTTGGGATGCGTGGGCTTCGTTCTGCAAATCATTCATACCGGTAACCTGGCGTTTCCACCTGTCAATCGCCTTGTTGGCCGCTATCACCTCTGCTTCGGCGTCACGAAGACTCTTCTGGTATTGCGAGATCTTCTGCTTCAGGGCCGAAATCTGAGAAGCCATTTGGCGATTATCGCCCTTGAGCTTATGGGTGAGGCGCTCTGCCTTCACCAGGTCTTGGGCAAGGTCCGCCTTCTCTTTCATCAACGACATCACCTGCTCAACGGTTCCATCTGTCCTGCGACGCCCAACATCGTGGCGTATGGATTCCTTGGCAAGGTGCCTGGCACCGCTGGCGGCCACGGGGGGGGCAGGGGTTTGAGCTACTGTAACGGGGCGAGATCTGCCGGCCGAGCGAACAGCAGGCGATCTTACTTCTCGCCTCCCGAAGGCCATGTCTCCAGCGCATCCGCCGAGCAATACACACAGTGTCACAATCGCTATCTTCTTCAATGTAATTCGCATTGTCTTACTCCTGCCTTCTTCCGAATTTCGTCCGGTCAACTATACGGTCAACTATACGGATACCGCTTGCTGCACTTCCGCTTCGATTGGTGGGGCGCCTGCCTCTACAGGAAACTCGCAGACGACCTGCATCGTGTTTCCGCATCCACAAACGACTTCAATGATTGCGCCATTCTCGTTCTGGCCGACTATCCGAGCGTTTCCGCCTCCATGCGACACATGGCGACCAGCCGATGCGGAACCGCCGCCAGGACCGATAGGGACGGATTGCCCCTTGCGGATCTTGTCCTTCTTCACAATTCCAGTTGGTACGTTGAATCTTCCCATAGATAAAACCTGTCCTGACGGACCGACTCCGCCTCATGACTAGTTGCAAATCTCAGGCCAAACAATCTATCTCGTGGTCATCTTCGCCTGAAGTATTTGTCAATTCCTGAATCCCATCCTCAAACGGTTGCTCTTGAGCATCTGAGGATTCTTCTTCGGACGACTCTTCACCGCCGGACTCTTCTTGCCGATCCCGGCCGGTGTTGCGATCATGCACGCTGTTCTTCAGCCCGTCGCGGTCTGGCGCAACCCGCGGAAGAATCGGAAGATCATTCGAGTTAATCCTCCCCACTCCGCCATCCAGACCTGGTGTCATCATGCACGCTCCATCTTCATTGATAGCTTAAATACTGCACTTGCATGTATTTGACTCACTCGCGACTCGGTGACTTCCAGAACCTTCGCAGCCTCTTTCATCGTCAGGTCGCGTTCGTAGTAAAGCAGAATCACTATCCGGTCCCGCTCGGGAAGTTCGGCTATGGCGGCCGCCAGATTAGCGAGCGTATCTTTCTTCTCGGCAACGGCATCGGGAGAAGGCCCTTGATCGACGGGAGCAAATGCAGAGGCATCTGCCGAGTCCTCTCTAATTCCATGAATCGAGAGAAGACTCTTTCGCCGGTCTTCCTGGAGAATCTTGTACAACTGCTCAACGCTCAAATCACATTTCTGGGCGAGTTCCTCATCGCTCGGCGGACGGCCCGTGGCCGCGACGAATATGTTGTACGCTTCTTTGACACTCTTGATCTGTTTATGGACGGCCACCGGAACGTGAGAGGAGGTTCGGAGTTCATCAATTACCGCCCCGCGAATGCGTATATATGCATAAGTCTTGAAATCCACCTCTTTGGATTGATCAAACTTCCGTGCGGCTTTGACCAGGCCGACAGTGCCAGCCGATATCAGGTCTTCCAGGTCGGCGTCTATCATGGATGTGCCAGCCACTTTGCGTACAACATGCCTGACCAACGGAAGGTAGTTGACTATCAACCGCTCTTCCATCACCTGACGGGATTCATGGGCATAGATCTTACTGGCACGTGCACGCATGTGCTTGCCTGTCGCGTCGCTATTTAAGATTGTCTGACTACTTCCGGTTTCCAATTGCACTTTCCTCAGCCTCGTCAGGCAGGATTTGAGTACTCGCCACAGCACCAGTGACCGCACCGACCACGATATGTCCAACGACCAGTGTCATCACATAGAAGGCAACCGCACCAACGATCGCCCTGTATGCACAGGTTTCCGTCGGAACTCCACGAAGGAATCCCAGTGCAGCCATAACGAAAAAGGCCATTACAGCAACTCTAACAGCCAACGGTCTCACTCTGTCTCCAGTCTTGGCTCGCGCCGTCGTTACCTCGCGACGCACCCATTGTCTTATCGGCCAACTAGCACACTCATCTTGCTGCCACTACATCCCTGCCGGCCGCCTGGCTTATGGCAACACATGAAACATTTTCGATCTCCGTGCCTGCGGAAATTTCATCGTATGCAACTACTGGCAGTTGAGGCAATTGCCTGCTGAGCATCGTGCCCAGCGACAATCTGATTCTGAAATCACACAACAGCACCACTTTGTCATATCCCTGATCCATCGCCGACTGCCAGCACAGGCCAATCTCCCGGCTCATTTCCATCGCCCGGTCAGGAGCAAGGACCATCGAGTTTGAGTCGGATTCCGACACACTGCTGCACAGTTCATATTCCAGAGACGGTTCGAGCGTGATGGCTTGTATCCGTCCCTGCATGTCAGCGTGCAACTCGGTTATGGGTCTGACAAGAGCCTTCCTGGACAGTTCACTGAGCAGGTCAGGGTCGCCCGTCCTTGCGATATTGTCGCCAATGGCTTCCAGAATCTGCGGCAGATCACGGATCGGAATGCCTTCCTTGAGCAGGTTCTGCATAACCCGATGAAGCGTGGCGATTCTGCTGGGATCAGACATCACACTCTGCACAAGTGACGGCTGCTTCTGCTGCAAACGATCTACCAGCGCTTTGACATCGTCGCGGCTGAGCAATTCCCACGCATAACGCCTGAGCACCTCGCTAAGGTGCGTAACAAGCACAGACTCAGGATCCACAACAGTGTAGCCGCGAAGCTCCGCCTCTTCCTTCTGGTCCTCGCGTATCCACAACGCAGGCATACTGAATACCGGCTCCTGCGTGGCGATCCCGTCAACCGGATTCTGCACCGTTCCGGGATCCACCGCGAGCAGCATATCCGGTTCAAGTTCGCCACTGCTGATTACGTGATTGTTGATCCGAATTTCGTATAGCGTGGCGTCCAGGGTGATATTGTCGCGAAGGCGTACAAGCGGAAGGATAACACCGTACTGCTGCGCAAACTTGCGACGCAGCGGGCCAATGCGATGCGACAGACTGTTCTTGCGTCTGGGATCAACCACCTTTATCAGCCTCGGACCAACCTGGATGCAAACGCGGTCTACATCCAGCAATTCTTCAACAGGCTGTTCTTCGGGCGTCTTCTGCTTCTGCTTGCCCGCTTCGGTTGCCTGCGTGATGGCCGACTCCTTCCGTGTGAGATAGCGAGCCAGCAATCCGAAACAGAGTGCCAGTACAGCAAACGGGGCCTTGGGGAATCCGGGGACGAATATCATCATCGCCAGAAGGAACGATGCGATGCCCATGGGGCGAGCCTTGCTGAACAATTGCGAACTCAGATCGTCGCCCATGTTCTTGTCACTGGATGTCTTCGAAACAAGGAAGCCTGAAGATATGGATACGATCAGGGCCGGTATCTGCGAAACCAAGCCGTCACCGATCGCCAGAATCGCGTACGTCTGCATGGACTCCGACGCATCCATTCCTTTCATCATACCCACAAGAAAGCCGCCCAACAGGTTCACGCCGGTAATTACCAGTCCGGCAATCGCGTCACCACGAATGAACTTGCTGGCACCATCCATGGACCCGTAAAACTCGCTTTCCTTCACGATCTTCTCGCGACGGACCCTGGCACCTTCTTCACCGATAATGCCGGCGTTCAAGTCGGCGTCAATTGCCATCTGCTTGCCTGGCATGGCGTCGAGGTTGAACCTGGCAGCGACTTCACTGATACGCTCGGAACCCTTTGTGATCACCACGAACTGGATCACCACGAGAATGAGGAAGACCACCAGACCCACAATCAGGTTTCCGCCCACAACGAAGTGGCCGAACGTTTCGATGATCTGCCCGGCATCTCCCTGAAGCAATATCAGACGCGTTGAGGCAACGTTCAGGCTTAAACGGAACAAGGTGATGAACAAGAGCAGTGAAGGGAATGTCGAGAACTCGGTCGAGTCACGAGTGGACAAAACGTTCACCAGAGTCGCCAAGGCCACCGCGATGCTGATCGACAGGCACATGTCCAGAACGAAAGTCGGCAGCGGGATAAGCAGCGTAGCCAGCACCCCGCCCAACACACACGCGAACACTACATCATGCTGCCCCAGAGTCTTAGTCAGCGTGTTCCCTGACGCTTTGGGCGCACCAGGCAATTCACCGGTTTTTTCAATATCGTCACTCATACTGTCTGCGACTGCCTCCTCTGCGTACGATTCTCCATCCTGTAGACCATCGCCAGTATCTCAGCTACAGCAACGAACATCTCTTCGGGAACCGGCTGTCCGGGCTCTGTTGATGCATACAACGCACGTGCCACTTCAGGCCGGTGGATAATCGGTACGTCATTTTCCCGTGCTATCGTCTTGATCTTCTGGGCCAAAACGTCCGGCCCCTTGGCTACAACTTCTGGAGCGCCCATGGTGTCAGCATCATAGACCAATGCGACCGCAACATGAGTGGGGTTGGTGACCACAACATCCGCGCCCGCAACGTCACCCATCATCCGCTTGCGGGCCATCTCCATCTGTACAGTTCGTATACGCCCTTTGAGTTCAGGCGAAGCTTCAAATCGCTTACGTTCTTCCTTCACCTGCTGGCGAGTCATTCGCAGTTCACGCTTGTATTTCCATTTCTGCCACATCAGGTCAGCACCAGCGATAACCACCAGAGCCAGCGTTATCCGCAGCACAACTCCGTAGACCAACTCAGCCGTCATAGCCACCATGCCCTCTGGCGTGGTCCATCGCAACGCAAGCAAGCCGGGCATCTTGTCGCGAACAAACATCCACACAATCCACCCGATCACGACCATCTTCAAAATGGACGTAAGCAGGTTCACCAGACTGCGAGACGACAACAGATTCTTGAGGCCCTTGACGGGGCTAATCCTCTCCATCTTCACCTGGGCGGCTTTGGGGCTGAATGCCCATCCACCCACAATCAGGCTTGCGGACAGGGACACCAGCACGCCGGCAATCAGAAACGGAATAATGGCAACGAGTGCCTCCTTGGCATTGAATAGTATGCAATCTCTGAACGCTTCATGATTCATTGTGCCGGGGTATTCAAACTGTACACCTCGGCGTGCCTGCATGGTGAACCAATCAAGCAACGGCTCGGCCAGGATACACAACAACACCAAGAGCATGGCGACCATAAACGCGGAAGGAACTTCCTTGCTCTGGGGGATCTTGCCTTCCTCGCGCGAGCTGCGAATCTGCTCATCAGTGGCTTCTTCAGTTGGATCGCCTGCCGGCTTATCTGCCATCGTTTAGTACCATTGGCTCAAGCAATGAGATGCCTTGCCATCCAAGACGCTATGTCCTCAGTAAATCCGGTGAGCGAGGGAAACAATGCGGCCGCAACAATCAGTCCCATCCCCAAACGCATAGGCATCGACAACATCAGTATGTTCATCTCCGGAACCAACCTTGCAACAATGCCCAACACTACAGACAGAAGCAAAGTCGCCGCCAATATGGGAGATGCCAGACGCAACGCGAACAACAACATCGTACTTCCCGCCTCGACCACCAAATCCGCCATGGCTGCGATGTTTGGAGGACTACCGACCGGGAAAGCCTCGTAGCTTCGCACAATCACGGTAATCAGAACGTGATGCCCGCCAGCACCAAGAAACAGCAGGATGAAGCACATAGAGAATATCAACGCAACCGGCTGACTGCTCTCGCCTGAAGCTGGGTTCATTATCTGAGCCATTGCCATACCCATTGACCGGCCCATCATTCGCCCACCCTGCTCAACGGCTGCGAATACCAAACTTGCCGCTAACCCGAAAGCCAAACCGCAGAGGAGTTCATGCATGAGCATCACAATAGCCCTGGCCCAATGCACCTCGCCTAGATAGGGCGGAAAAACCACGTAAGAACCTAGGAATATCGTCAAGATCAACGAAAAACCCACCTTGAACACGTTCGGCGTGGATTTGCCACCAACAATAGGCGCAGCCGAGATGAACGCGGCAACCCGCGTCAAAAGAAGTGCAAAAGGCAGGAATATCGGTGTCCATTCCATCTTCAATGACTCAGAGCATCGATGTGCTCAAATATCTCTCGTGTGAATTTCGTTGCCATAGTCAGCATCCAGCCGCCAAAGATCAGCAACGTCACGCCAACAGCGGCTATCTTCAGGACCATACCAAGTGTCATATCTCTTATGGACGTAATCGCCTGCAGCATGGCGGTAGCCATTCCGACCGTGATTGCAGCTATCATCGCAGGCGCACTCAGCAGCAGAGCTATCTCCAACGCACGTCTTCCAAGATGAAGAATGAGTCTCTCGTCCATCAAAACCTCACGTTACAACGAAACTGTTTAGAAGCGTCTGCGTAAGCAAACTCCAACCGTCTACAAGCACGAACAGGATTATCTTGAATGGCATGGATATGATCGTAGGCGGCAACATCATCATGCCCGCGCTCAGCAGAATTCCAGCTACAACCATATCGATCAACAGGAATGGTATGAACAGAAGGCATCCCATCTCGAATGCTCTCCTGAATTCACTGATCGCAAATGCAGGTATCACAACGTGCAGCGGTATATCCTGAACCGATTCCGGATTCAGATTGGCGGTCTTCAGGAACAACCCCAAATCTTCCTGCCTGGCCTGGCCGATCATGAACTCCTTCATCACGGTACTTGCTTCGGTACAGGCAGTACGAAAATCAATCTTCTCTTCCGTATACGGTGTAAGCGCCTTGACGTTAATGCGAGTCATCGTGGGCGCCATCGTGAACAAGGTAAGAAAGAGCGCCAAACCGATGATAGCCATGTTCGGCGGAATAGCCTGCGTCGTCATCGCCTTTCTCACGAATGACAAGACAATGACAATTCGCGTAAACGATGTCATCATCACCAACACGCTCGGCAGCGCCGCCAGGCCTGCGAACACCACCGCCAACTTCACCGGAGCCGACCAGTCGCGCCCATCGTCGCCCTTGGTCGCCTTCTCCACAACGTCTGCGATTTTGCCCAGTGAAGGCATGTCTTCGCCCGGAACCGGAGAGACATTCGCAGCGTCCACCTGCCCATGGCACACGCCGGCTACGGACAACACAACCAACACCACTATTGCACTGCGAATGAATGTCACGAGGTGACCTCCACTGGATCCGAAAGGGAGCTTTCGGCTTGATCGCTACCGCCCTGAACTTCGGTGATAACCGTTACGCCGTCCCTGTTTCCACCGACAAGAAAAGTCTGCGAACCGACTGAAACCAGGTGCAGAACCTTTCTGGACGTCAGATATGCCGTTTCAACTACCGTTATGCGGCCCCCAGTGCGTATTTTCATGACGGGCAAAACTTTACGTACAACAACAAACCCAATCCCACCCAGCAGGAGAATAACCACGATGCTCGCGAGCAGCTTCGACAGAAGGTTATCGTCATCATCGGTGTCCTTGTCAGGCCACAACAAGTCTGTGCGTTCGTGCCCTCCACCCGCTAATCTTGCACCTCCACCATCCGTATCAGCTTTATTGGTGGTAGGTTGAGTACTGGCCATGGTAGTCGGCTGAGTGGTAGATTTGAGTTCTGCCGGCTGAGTTGTGGGGACAGATTGGTCTGCACCCATGGCGACACTGGCTCCGCCGGCCGTCACTGCCAGCAGGGACAGAAGACTCGCAATCAGGCATATTGAACACTTGTCATGTTTTGCGCACTGGAACCTCATGCCCATATTGTGTGCACAAGGCGTGCCAAACAGAGAACTTCCCAAAAGAGAAGGGCATACGAGAATTGTGTCTCCCACCGCCGCAAAAAACGGACGCGCAATGCTAAAAAAGTGGGCGCCCCCAGCACTTTCACCGGACAAAACCTGCACAATTCCACATTCGCAGGTTCCCTTCAGCCCATGCCTGACTGCTCGCCAGCCGCAAATTGCTGCCCGAAGCTTTACTCTGCGGCAATCTTCTCAGCCGGCGAAAGGATCTCCTTGATCCGCACGCCCAACTGCTCGCCGACAACAACAATCGTACCATTGGCAAACGGTATCCCGCGAAGCAGAAGGTCCACCGGTTCGCCAACCTGTTTACTCAGCTTAAGTACTGACCCTGGCCCCAACTGCAAAAGATCCTTCACTCGCATCTGAACTTCGCCCATAGACACGGTAACCGACATTGTGGTATCGAGAAGGACGTCAATCTGCCCACCCGCGCCGGTTATGGCCTGCTCGGGGGCTTCGGATAGCTTAGCATCACTAACCTCTACAGTATCAATAACTTCGTCCTTGTCAGCACCTTCTGCGGCGGAATTGGCTTGGGGGTCTGTCGCTTCGGTATCTTCTGCCATCGCAATGGTCCTTTTTTCGATTGTGGGTTACAGGATTCGGGTGCCGGGGTTACCCGATATCGCCAGCAACCGTAACAGTCTGCAAGGCATATCGCCCACCCGAGGTAACCGGGTAGCCCATAAGTACATTAGTATCGCTAACCCTGGCATTGATGGGAAGAGCGGCTTTTTGATCTATAACGAGAACGTCGCCAACTTCAACAGCAAGTATTTTCCTAAGCGGCAGTTGCGCCTCCCCAAGCACGGCTTGGACCCTTATCGGCACATCCATAAGAAGTCTCTGGACATGCGATTGCTGTTTCTCGGACGGTTGAACGTGATCCTTCGCAAGGCTCAGGCCCACTGTTGGGGCTAGAACATCTACTTTCATCGTGAGCGATACGGTCTGCCCGCTGATATTCTCACCTTCGGGTTCCAAAGCCCCCTCTTCGTCCTCATCTGCCACAACCTCTACGGCGTTGCCTTCTTCATCCTCAAGTACCTTGGGAAGACGAAAGCGGAAATCCACCCTGATAAATTCGTCTATGCGTTCGCCGGGTAATCGATAATCGTTAAGCACCACCGAATCGCCGGAAAAGGTTATCGGGTTTGCTTCGAAGTGCTCAAGGCTCCTGGAGAATGATTTAACTACTTCCCCTACAGCATCCTGAACGAGGGTGGCTTCCAGATCGGACAAATCCCGATCATCGCGGCTGATGCTCATGCCGCCCAGGAGTTTTCCGACCCAATTGTAAGCCAGTTCCGGCTGGAGCATTACGAACCCAATGCGATTGTCTTCGCCGTCAAGTAGCGGAGTACAATATGCTTTCCACCCCTTGGAGGCCATTTCGATCTTGCCCATAAAATGCTGCGACCATCCTGTAACCGTCATGCGTGCGGGTGACTGGAACAGGTTGGTCAGCGAAGAGGACATCTCTCCCGCAGCGCGTGCCAACACATCAACCATCTGCCTCTGCTGGGCTGGCATGAACAGGCTTGGCGACTTCCAGTCATAGTCAACGGGCGGTGGGTCGTCAGCATTCAAACCGGAATACACTTCACCCGTGTGCTGTCCGGCTTTGACGAGTTGAGCCAGCATATCGCTTGCAGGATTTGTTGTTGATTCCGTCAATTCGTAAGCCACTCCTCGAAGTACACTTTCAAGATCTGCCCGCTCTCGTTGGGCCACAACTCCTCATTGAAGGCATCAGCGACCTCTCTGGCAACCCGATGCATATTCTCATTGCCTGCCAGATCCTGCACAGTCTTGCCGTTAAAATACATCAACAACCAGCTCTTGAGAACAGTAGTTTTCTCATCCATCAGCGTACTAGCACCCTTATGATCCTCCTCTCGCACTTCGAGGCTAAGTTTGCATCGCAGATGGCGATTGCCCCGGGCACCTTTCAGGCTCACCGTGATGACATCCTTCATCGGGATCATTTTCGTTTTGCCAACAGGTTTGGCGGCTGTTTGGTCTTTCGTCGCCAATGTCTGCTCTCCCTGCTGCGGTTGAGCTTGCATATCCTGCTGGCTTGCATCCACCCCGCCTTGGACCTTTCGAAGCGGGGCACCGGCAAGATACCCGCCTGTGGCGCAAATAGCCAACACAAGCAGATACATCCCGATATTGCCCAGCAACCCCACAACGCCCGATGTGCCGGTGTCTTTGCTCGCAAATGGATTGTCTTTTTCGTCGGCCATGTTTGTTACCTCGTCAATTTGCCTTACTGCGTTATCTCCATAGTTGCCAAGGCGATGGAAGTATGCCTGGCATCAATTTGCCTGGCCTTGCTCCACTGACCACCATCGCCTTCGCCCCATGTGTGTATTTGCCATTTACCTTGGGATATATTCGTTGCCAGCCTTTTTCGCAAGTAATTCGCAGCCGCCTCTGCCCGCCTGGCCGAGACCAGCCACTTGCGCGGCCCGCCTCCCACGTCACCTGCCAATCCCACAACATATATCCGTATTCTTTTTTGGGGAGAAAGCATCTGGAAGCTGTTGAGTCGCTTATCCAGCAGGCTTTTCGCCGTTTGATCAAGATCCCATCTGCCTTTGGCGAATTTCACTCGCGTGGCACCAATGTCTATCATTCTCTGGCGAGAGTCATCAACTTCGGTTTTTAAATCTTCACGTACCCTGTTGAAAAAATCGCGAATCCGATCATCATCCGCATCCTTGACACTTTCTTCATTCGCGTTTTCATCTTCTTCCATGGGGTTCTTGGGAGCCACCTGGTCCATATCCATCCTGCTAGCCTGGCTGGTGAGCCATGAAGGCAAACCAAGTCCGCTTATCGCGCGGCGAAAAGCTCCTCTGCCCAAATTGAACTTGTTCGGATCGATCGGCTTGGCAAACGACTGAAGAAGCACGAAGAACGCCAGCAGCAGTGTAACCATGTCCGAAAAGGAAACAATCCACGCTGGAATTCCTGGATCAGGTTCATCGGGTTTTTCTACTTTCTTGCTCACCGTAGAGCCTTCCCGGAAAGAAGCGCCAGTTCAATATATGGCTCTCCATCGAATTTCTTCTCATCACTACCGCTACCGGCAGCCACGCTGAATAGATTGGCATCCGCGCCGCCCTTGCCCGGCTGCGTGAAGTACCTCATTACTGCGACCGATCTCTTCAGGCCCAATTCCAGATCATTGTCACCTCGCAGGGAAATGACCACCCTGCAGGGAAGAACCTTGAGGAAAGCAGCTATTTTCTTAAGTTTCTTGCGCCCTTTCGCAGTTACCGTTGCACCTTTCGCCCAGAACAGATCGCTGCGCCTCAATGAAAACACACGGCGATCCTTGTATGCATCCTCATCCAGCACCTGCTCATACTTCTTCGGATTCTTGATCCGTTTCTGCTCAGCATCGGAGTATATCTCCGAGCCCACGGTCGTAACGTCCATCGGGCGATCAATCGGCTTCACGAAAGTCGGCTTGCTGGTGTCATCGCTATCGTCGCTGACGCTGAAATTGCTCGGCATCAATATGACACCGCCGAGCTGTTGCAGGGACGACTCGTCGAAGGATGAGAAGCTCAACAACATGACGAAGAAACACAACAGCAACATCATGCAATCACTGAACGTGACAATCCAGTCCTCGCTCGGGCCCGAATCCGGGGGACGTTTTTTGCGTTGCTTGGCCATAACACCGGAGTTCCGGTTAATGCTCCATTAGTATCTATTAGCAATGTATTTCGATAACTTGCCGGCCACAGTTGAGGCCGGTTATTGACTTACGAGTACTAAGAACCGACCCGTCTTCGCTCTGCGAGCTACGTCGCGACAAGTCAGAGTCTCCGTTACAAAGTACTAGATGCTCGGCTTGAGTTCTTCGCGGTGCTTGTCGGACACAAACGCCTGCATTCGTTCCCTGACATTGGTGGGACTCTCCCCACGCGAGATACCCAGGAGCCCGACAACCGTCATCTCCCTGAGAATCATCTCGCCCTGAGAGCGAATAGCCAATTTGCCGGAAAGCGGAATGAACACGACGTTCGCCAGCACAGCACCATAGAATGTGGTAATGAGTGCCACCGCCATACCTGCACCGATACTGCTGGGGTCAGACAGATTGCCAAGCATCTGCACCAGGCCGATGAGCGTACCGATCATGCCGAACGCCGGGGCCGAGGCTCCCATGAAATCCAGGATCTTCTTGCCCACTGAATGGCGTTCCTGCAAGTATTGGATATCGACAATCAATTGATCCTCGATAGTCTCAGCGTCCTGCCCATCAATTACCATTTGCAGACCCTTGATAAGAAACTGGTCGTCCAGTTTCGCAATCTGCTGCTCGAGTGCCAAAACACCATCGCGACGATTGATGGCCGAGAAGTTCACCATCTGCTGCGTCAAGTCACCCTCACTGGGGAGCTTGAACAGCAACGTCTTTTTCACGATGGCAAAAATACTGAAGAATTGGTCCATCGAGAAATGGATCATCGTCGACGATACCATACCGCCGACAACAATTGCCATCGAAGGAACGTGTATGAAGGCCATTGGGTCGCCGCCAAGCAGAATCGAGGAGGTCACACACCCGAAACATGCAAGCAATCCTATTAATGTTGCAAGATCCACTTTTTCTTACCTATCCTCTGCCGGTATACGAACTCGTTTCCATTTGTCGTTCATCGCAGCCGCTATATCCACATCCAACTGGTTCATCACCTTTGCAGCCTTCTTTATGTCCATATAAGTCATCAGCTTTACGACATCATCGTGTTCCTGATTCTGCCACATTCGCTCAATAATCTTGGCACATGCCTCTGCACTCATCTTCTCATGCTTGGCCGCCATATGACGAATCATTATTTCATCCTCACGTGTGATGGATACCTGCCCCTCGGTAATCTTCTTGTACTTCTCGTCCAGTCTCTTGAGGGGCGCCGTAAGTGCCATCTCCAGTGCCTGTACGTCTTTGGCTCGCCGCACAAGACTTTCTTCGGCTATTTTGATCCTCTTCTCCCTCAAACGAAGCTTCCTTTTCATCTCTTCCACTTCGTTCTTCTCCTGCCGAAGAGAAACAATCAGTCTGTGAAGCTGTCTCCTTGTGGGATCAAGGTTTACGGGCACGCCCGCAGGAACGCCGGAAGGCCCTATCATATCGGCCACCGCATCCTTTGCGCTGCCCTGTCCTGCCGGCGGCATGGGAACATCCTTGGGTATGAGCATCGAGACGACCAATGCCCCTCCAAACGATACTATCGCGACGGTTGCCAGTATTATGATATTCTTCTTATCAAACATTTCCCTGCTCCCAGATTTTTAGGCTCTTGAGTTGCCAAGTCGCCTTGCAAAGCCTATTTGTGCGCTTTCGTCCAGTTGTTTCTGTTCGGCAACTACCGCTTGCCTGCGATATTCGGTCAAAGCGATATTCCGCATCTTCTCCATCGCCTCCCGTGAAGCACGAACCTTCATCAACTGCTCTGTCTTTTGTGTCTTCTCTTCGTTCAGTTTCGAGCGATCCAATCCCAACGACGCAGCACGCCGTTCGATCACCGTTGTGTAGGCTGCCACCTGCTGGGCATAGGTCATCCGCACTTCTATCGGCTGCCGCGATATCTCCTGAATCATTCGCTGGATATCGGCGTGACAGCTTTCGATTTCCTGACCCAGCCGCACTATCCGCTGATTCAGTGCCACAAGCTCCGACTTCATTGCCTGCTCGCGCTTTTTCGTCACGTCCAGAAGACGCTGTAATGGCCAAACGAACTTTTTCATCGGTATCCATCATCTCTATTGATGTACGGGAAGAGCCTTGGCTTGCCTCTGCATTGCCTGGGGACCTTCCAACGCAGCCCACGGTTCGGTTATGTCCATCATCTGCTTCACGGTCTGGTCAAACCCTGTCCGAGTCGACGTTTCCTGTATCAGGAAATCGAGAATCCGGTCCATCAACGCGATCGACATGTCTATCTTCGGGTTGGCGCCAGGGGCAAGAGCTCCTATGTTTATCAGGTCCTCGGCATCGCGGTATGTCGAGTAGATCGCCCGCATACGCCGGGCCGCAGCCTGATGATCGGAGCTGACTACCGAAGTCATCAACCTGCTGACACTCTGAAGGATGTCAACTGCAGGATAATGTCCCTGCTCTGCCAGTTTGCGGCTGAGAACAACGTGCCCGTCCAGAAGACTGCGAACAGAATCAGCCACCGGATCATTCATGTCGTCGCCCTCTACGAGAGTCGTGTAGATACCGGTAATACTTCCGTTCTCTGCACATCCAAGGCGTTCGGTCAGTTTTGGTAACATGCTGAATACGCTCGGCGTGTAACCTTTAGTCGTCGGAGGTTCGCCGGCGGCAAGACCTATCTCGCGCTGGGCCTGGGCGAATCGCGTGATGGAATCCATCATAAACATCACGTTCTTCCCGCGATCACGAAAGTATTCCGCGATGGTGGTGGCTGTGAATGCCACCTTAACCCGCTGTATAGGTGAAGTATCTGACGTTGCCACCGCAACCACGCTCTTGGCGAGCCCCTCGGGGCCCAGAGACTCTTCCAGGAAGTGCCTTACCTCGCGGCCGCGTTCCCCAACGAGCACGAGGACATTGACATCTGCGGAATTGGCCTGGGCGATTTCACCGAGCAGCGTGCTCTTGCCAACTCCGCTACCGGCAAAGATTCCTATTCTCTGGCCCTTTCCGCATGTAAGCAAACCATCAAAGCTCCTCACACCAAAACTCAGTGGTTCGGTAATCGGGGTCCTGCTGAGCGGGGCAGGCGCCGGAGCATCCAGAGGTCTGTAATCAGTCCCCATCAGTGGGCCCAGCCCGTCGATGGGCTTGCCCATTGCATCAATCACTCTGCCAAGCAGTTCCGGCCCGAGCGCAATATGCCTGTGAACTGCACTTGCGACCACCTGGGCACCGGGGCTTACACCTTCGATACCCGCCAACGGCAGCAGCACGCGAAGCTTATCGCGGAAACCCACCACCTCAGCCGGCACGCGCTTTCCGCCCGAGACGATAATCTCACATATCTCGCCGATACCAACGGGCGGACCTTTGGACTCCACCGTCATTCCCGACACGCGAACAACCGACCCCCTGCAAGGCAGCAGGTCCAAGTTTTTCAGCCGCTTTCTATATTTATCAAGATCAAGAATCATAGCTAACTCATGTCGCGTAACACTAATCGATATTCGCCCGCACATCGCGGCGGGCCGGTCGGCGTTCACTAACGGCTGCAACCGCCGGTTTCGTCATTACGAAATACTCATTCCTGCGTAAGGGCATCCGCCAGATCGTCGAGCGTCTGCTTGATTGCGGTTTCAACTATTCCTTCCTGGGTTTCCAGCATGCATTGTGCACGCGGAACGCCAGAATCAGCCACGAATTGCACATTGTCCGTTCCAGTGGACTGACCATTGCTCAACTGCGAGGCGGCCAGGTCTTCGGGATTCAGGTGAATAACCACATCATTCCGTGACGACAGGTGCGACAGTGCTTCTGTAACTATGGCGTCTATATCGTAATTTCCGTCTTCGATTTCCTTGCAAAGGATCTTTCCGGCGATATCGACCGCCAGACCGACAAGCTGTCCCTCGGCATCTTTCACCAGTTGTTCCTGAAATTCCCTGAGTTGCCTGAGGCAATCGGTGAGAGCCTGCTCCACCTGACGGGATTCTGCGCTTGCGCTGTGGAGCTGGGCTTGAAGTCCGGCGATCGCCTTTTCCTGCCTGTCGATCTTCACCTGCAGGAGTTGCTGCTGGCAAGCATCTGGGCTCAACATCTCTCCACTGCTTACCTTCACAGCCATAGGCATTGAAGACATCCTGACTTTCACCATCCTATCACTCACCTTCTTCCTCCTCAGTCCGTTCGTAATCGAAGATGAGATCGCCCTTCTGGTTCATATCTCTTAATCCATTCAATATTTCTTCGCGAGCAGTCTGGACATCTTCTTCCTTCGGACTCGACAGGAGAGACGATTCTTCCTCAAGCATATCCCTGACGCGTTCCGAAACGTTGTCGCGAATCTTGTCGGCTGTAACAGGATCAACTTCGACGAGTGCCAATGCCAGATTCCTTGCATCCACACTGCGGAGGATTTCCTGCATGCAACGATCATTAATGCGTTTAATATCGCCCCATATCACCATCAGACTCGCGACGGTATCCCCCCGCTGCGTGTCTTCGGTCCGCAAGGCCCCTACCAGGCTGTCGCGGACATCCGCCTTCAGTCCCTGCAGCAACACCGCGACCTGACGGAGTTTTGTATCATCGTCCACCACTTTGGCGCCGGAATCCCGTACTTCGTCCATCGTGCGTTGAATGGCACTGGCGATCTTCATCTTCGCACGGCGTGAGATATCCAAGCCAACTGCCAGGCAACAAACTGCACGTTCCCTGACATCGGGATCCAGTGTCGCCAACAGTTCACCGCCCAGCCCGGTCGGCAGCTCACCCAGAATGACGGCCACCACTTCGGGAGCCTCTCTCCTGAGGGCAAGCGCGATATCCTCGGCACTGGAACTCTTGATTCCCAGGAAGGGATCGCGATTGGCTACCATGTCATAGACATCGTCGACCGCTTCCTTGGAGTCGCCCAGCACCTCGCGAATGAAGGACGTTCCGCCAAGCTCTTCGCCACCTGCCAGCGTGGTGAAGAACTCCTGGATAGTCTTGCGTCCGACCTTGCCCTTGCCCTTGCCCGATGCATGCAGATAAGCGAGTTCGGCCGCTATCTCGCGCGTCATCTCTGCCGGACATGCACGTAACAGCTCAGACGCAGTCGTAGCGTCGAGGTTCATCAGCAGCAATGCTGCTCGTCTTTTTGCGACTCCTGCCACTTATCAGATCCTTTATCGTTCTTCTGCCCAACTAAGGAAGAGTCTCTTCACTTCGTCAGGATTATCCTGGAGGGCTGAGCTTATCTGGCTCTTAAGCATTTGTGGATCCGTATTGGTGTCCACTCCCGGAAGCAAAGCACTCACATCACCGGCCGCTGCACCTTCCAGAGCACCCACCGCTTCACCGCCCGACAATGCCTGGGCGCGTTTGTTCTTTCCGCCAAGCATTCTCAGTGCAATCAACACGCCGATTACGAGGACTCCAAGCGAACCCTGCCGCAGCATTTCCAGAATTATTTCGGAACTGAACATGCCGGCTGGTTCCATATCAAGCTCGGGCATAGCCGTTCCGATGAGGGTTGCTTCTTTGACCGTGAGATTGTCCTTAATCAGGATGCCATCTTTGTTCTTCTTTCCGCTTATATCGAGATTCAAGGAGCTCACTACCAGTTCCTGAACATCCGCAACCGAAAGCATCTTCGGTGCTGTCGCGTCTTCCCCTTCTGCTGCCTTGGGAGGAGTCAGGTCCACAATCACGCCAACCGACCGCGATATTACCTTGCCTGCGGGTTCTTCGCGATGTGTGGTGGTCGTATTGGGGAGAGTAATGATTTCTTCTTCATTCTTCTCTACCTTGGTACCTGAGGTATTGCCACCAGCCGGCGTGGTTGTATCTTCCATTGTCTTCTTGCGAGTCTCAACGCCTTTGGCATGAACAACTGTGTCGACAATAGTGCTTTCCCGCATCACGTTTGCTGTCACCGAAACCTGCACGCGGCCGCGGCCAACCGCCATCTCCAGCAACTGCAACACCTTTTGCTCCATACTGCTTTCCACACCACTGCGATAGCGATCCGCTCCGTCCGAAGCGCTGCCCTTTTCCTTGGATCCACCGGACAGGCTGTTACCCGTGCGGGCATCAACCAACATTACGTTTTCCGGAACCAATCCACCTCCGCCACCACCGGCCACGACATTTAGGATGGATGCTATCTGCGAATTCGAAAGGCCTCTTCCGCCCTTCATCTTGACGCTAACCGCTGCTGTGGCAACATTCTTCCCGCGATCGAATATCATTCGCTCGGGACGGGAGATGTGAACCCGGCAATCCTGCACCACATCAAACGCCTTGATGGTCTTGGCCAGTTCGCCTTGAATCGCACGGTTATGGTCTATCTTTGTCCTGGAGGGGCTCTGGCCCAGTCCGCTCCTATCGAGAATCTGATAGCCTTCCTGTCCGCCGCCTGTCAGGCCTTCACCAGCAAGTGATAGCCTGAGTGAATACACTTTATCTTCGGGCACCATCACGGTAGTTCCGCCATCGCGGAGCTTGTAGGACGTGTCACCGTCTCTGAGTTTCTCGACAATGCGTGACGCCTCGGCCGGCTCTAGGCCTCCGAACAACATCACGTATTCCGGTTCGCTCGCCCATCCGACAAGGAATGTCGCCGCTCCCACGCATCCGAGTACGACGCCCAACAACAACACTCGCTGCGCCATCCCCATCCGGTGCCATATGTCGCCAAGATTATGAATCGATGTAGCCACTTCTGTTCATCCTTCTAACAACTCAGATGTTATATCTGCATGTTCATGGTTTGCTTGTAGGCTTCTACTACCTTGTTGCGAACACCTATCAGCAGCTTAAAACTCATATCCGCTTTGGCGGTGGCAGCCACTACCGGAAGCACGTCGTCGGTTCGACCCATCACCAAATCTTCAATAGCTACCGCCGCTTTCTCTTGCTTCAGATTAACTTCGGAAACCGCCTTTTCCAGCATGTCTCCAAAACCAGGCTCCTTCGCCGCTCCCTGCACCTTTGCGGTTGCCGAAGGCTGCGACGTTCCCTGAATCTGCTGCGGCCAGATCTGCCGCATTCCACCTGATATTCCTGATATACCGGCCATTATCCGCTCCTGTTACCTTAGAAGTTCCAAGGTTGCGTCCAAATTCTGCTGAAAACTCTTCAGTACCGATGCACTTGCTTCGTAAGCTCTCGAAGCCATAACGAGATTCATCATCTCCATCGGAATACTCACATTGGGCATCGTCACGTAGCCATCGCCATCGGCTTCAGGACGCCCGGGATCCCATATCTTGGGCATTTCGGCTTTGTCGTCCTGTGCTATTTCATCTATGGTCACGCCCGCGATATCTCCTGAGTTCGTACTGAGAACCACGAACTTGCGATGGAAGGCATCGTTCTTCTCTGTCTTGGCAGTGTTAGCATTGGCGATATTGTTGCTGATAACATTCATCCGCATCGCTTGGGCTCGCAAACCCGAAATCGCTATATCAACCGAGTTACCTATCTTTGCCATTGCCTTAGCTCCTGTCGCTAATCGCCATGTTCATCTGGCTGTACAACTTCGCCATCAACCTGAGATTCGTCTTGTACATTCCGCTGTTCTTCATCTTCTCGCCGACCTCTCGTTCGAGATCCACGTCATTACCGCGAGCGTCAGGTTCTCCGAGTCTCGGTTCGAATATTTCCGGTTTGGACTTTGCGATGTCAACAACGTCGCCGGTCTTGAGTGCCTCGGCAAAGACCTTATCGAACTTCACGTCTTTGCGACGGTAGCCCGGCGTGTCGAAGTTGACCATGTTGTTTGCGATGACCTTGCCGCGGTATTGAAGCGCCCGCAGCGAGGTTTCCAGCAAATTTATGCTGTTGGGGGTTATCGCCATATCACATTACTCCTGCTTCAACTTCTTCCTGTTTGTAACGGCGGAGCTTCTCCCTAAGCGTCCGATCGGTAATGCCCAAAAGCCTTGCCGCCCGAGCCTGGTGGCTCTTTGTGCGACGGAGGGCTTCAAGTATCGCACGGCGTTCCAAGTCGCCGAGCCTTAACGGCATCTCACACATGTCCTCGGTAGAACTCATTTGAGACAACGCCAGGTTGCAGTCCGCCAGCGTCAGCTTGCTGCCTTCGCCAAGGATCAATGCCGAACGAACAACATTCCTAAGCTGACGAATATTGCCCGGCCAGGGTCTGCGTTGAAAATCTTCCAACATTTCGTTATCCAGCTCACTGATTGTCCTGCCCGATTCGGCGGCGAACATGTTCACGAAGTGCAGAACCAACGGTTTGATGTCCTCAAGCCGATGTCTCAGGGGAGGAACCGTTAGGTGCACGCTGCTCAAACGATAATACAAATCGCTGCGGAACCGTCCGCTGCGTATTTCCGCAGCCAGGTCCAGATTGGAGGTACTGATAATCCTAACATTCACACTCACCCGCTCACTTCCGCCTACACGGCAGAAGTCCTGCTCTTCCAGTACTCGCAACAGGTGCGACTGGAAACGCGGCGTGGTCTCGGATATCTCATCAAGCAGCAACGTTCCGCCATCGGCCTGCTCGAAGCAACCCTTCCGACAGTTCATGGCACCGGTGAACGCGCCTCGCTCGTGACCAAACAGTTCGCTTTCCAACAGAGATTCGCTAAAGGATGCACAGTTAACTCGAATGAATGCCGCATCACGACGATGGCTCTGCTGCTGGACCAACCGTGAAATGAGTTCCTTGCCCGTACCGCTTTCTCCCGTAAGCAACACCGGTGCCGACGTCGCCGCCACTCTTCCTGCAAGCCGAATTGTCTCCATCAACAGCGGGCTCTTGCCGGCAAGGCGATATCCGCAATCCACCGGTCCAGACGCCGCCAGTGAAACATGGTGATTGGGCACCAGTTGATCGATCAGTTCGCCCAGAACATTGTCGCTCATGGGCTTGGTAAGATAGTCGCGGCATCCGCCCTGCATTGCCTTGACTGCCTGCTTCACGTCATCATCACCAGACAGCATGACGACAGGCATCTCGGGACGTGCGCCCCTGGCGGTTGCCACCAACTTAAACGCTTCGTCTCCACACGCATCCATGTCTACTAGTACCATTGCAAATGTCCCACTCGCAAGCCTGCTGGCGGCTTGGGTGCACTGATCAGCAACAGCACCGCAGATACCTTTCTCTGCCAGAATCCCAAGGATCTGGCGAGTGGTCTGCTTGCATGCAGTTACGATCAGTGCGTTTTCACAGGACGATGCGATCATTATGGATATGTACCCTTTGCTCTTTGGTTATTCCGCTTCCGCAGTAGACTCTGACTTCTTTTTCTTCGCGACCTTCATTACCGGATCGTTTTCGATCTTCTTCAGCAGACCGACAGGATCGTTACCCATTTCCCAGGCCAACACGTCATTCTCGGTAACCGCCAAACGTCCCCATAGTGTCTTGGGATACTTGTCGACGGCCTTTTCGTATGCTTCGGCGGATCGCCCCGGATGAGACTTGCGATCGCAATTCCCCATCTGGTACAAGGCCCATGCCTTGGTTTCATCATCAACATCACACTTTGCAACCAGTTCATAGAACACTCTGGCAACCGGCAACTCACCCCTGTCAAAAGCTAAGTTTGCCACTGTCAGTGGACCGGTTCCACTTGCCGGATCAGTCTTCTTCAGTTCGTCCAGAACCTTCTGCGGAACACTCTTGTCGACCTCAGGTTTCTTTTCGATCTTCGTGCTACTGGGCTGGGTTGTGGGCTCCGTTTTTTTTGATTCGTCTTTGCGAAGAGTCAGTGCCTTAACCTCGCTGACTGCAGTACTGGCCGACATGCCATCAAGCTGGGCAATCATCGCCCTGAGATCATCGGATGATGTCTTGCTCATGATTGGCGTGTCAGGGGCGGACTTCATCGACTCCCGCAATTTGCCCATGCTACGACGAATCTTCCTGACAGGACTGTCATTAGCAGTTTCTGCCTCGCCTGCCAGAATGCTTGCCGAATGCAATATGATCGTAAGGATAATCGCTATTGTCACTGCGAATCTGGTCATTTGCTCTTGTCCCTATTAATCACCAGTTCTCTGGCGGGCACACTGCGGGCGGCCTTGGCATACTGCTGCTGCATCACATATGCATAGACCAACACTTCCTTGGCGGCTTTGCGGATATCCTTGGGGCATTGAGCCCCCTGAAGCTCTTTTGCGACGAGACTTGCTTGCTTTGCCTTGCCCCTTTCGAGGCACAACCGTGCAAGCTGCAGACCGGCTTGCCATTGGGCTCTCCCGCTTCTCATGTGCGGCCAGTAGTCCATCAACCACTTGCTTGCCATAACCAAATCGCCTTCTGCAAGAGCACATCTGGCAAGAGCCACACCGACCTCCGCACGAAGCGGCTTGTTGTCCTTGTCTATCTGGCTGACATATTTCGTATTACCGAGGAGCTTTCTGCCCACGGCGGGAACACCTATGTTCGTATATGCCCTGCTTGTGAGAATAAGAAACTCTGTCATCTGCTCCTGGTTCATGACCTTGGGTTCTATCCGACCCGAAACACCCAACATTGACACAGAGTCTTTCCTGGCTTCATGCACCCTCATCAATTCCAGACCGAGGTCCACGAACTGCTTGTCGCTAGGCTTTCTCTGGATTCCGCGCTCCAGGATTTCCTGGGCTATGGTGTAGTTGCCCAGTTTCACATGGGCCTGGCCGTAAAGCAGATGAGCGTCCACCACTTCGCCGCCACTGATACCTCTTGCAGCTTTGATGTACCGGGCCAGCCACTTGACGGCATCGGCATAGCGTCCCACATTCATCAGGCACCTTGCCGCTCCAATGCATGCCTTCTGTTTTATCAGCGGAGAGAGCGTGCTGCCATAGAGCTGCCTGAAAGCATTGCGTGCCTCTTCCTGCTGTCCAAGCAACGTTCCAATTTCGCCGAGCATCATATATGCGTCCGCGATTGAAGGACTATCCGTGTACGAATCGAGCATCTTGCGAAGATCCTCGCGGGCCATAATGTAATCACGCAACTGCATCCTGATTCGAGCGCTCTGAAGCAACGCCAACGGAGCAACCGCCGACTGGGGAAAACGTTCGTGTACACTCGCAAAGACTTGCAGGGCAGACTCTGAATCATTCGCAAGTTCATTAATAGTGCCTAGCGAGAAGCGACCTTCGGGGACACGCTTGTCCTCGGGATGAGTCATCAGGAATCGCCGCCAGGCATACTCGGCTTCCCGCGCCAACAAGTCGCGACGCGAAGACATGCTATTGCAGAACTGCGGGTCGTATACCTTCACATCATCAACAGTAAATTGAGCTACCAGACCGAGCATTCCGCAGGAAATCTCATTAAGTTCCTGATAAGAAACCGCACGACAGCTCAACGACAGTGCACGCTGACGCTTGGGAGAATCCATATTCATCCATCGAATATCTCCGCCATGAGCCTTGGTGGCGAATCGCTGCAGCACATCTTCCAAAGACAGCTTGCGACAGGTAACCTTCCACCTTCGGCCGGTGTTTGCGCCCTTGACGATCTGTGAAGTACCATCACCAAGCACGGAACCACCCACGGGATTAGCGCCCGCGTTCAGCAACACCCTGAGTTCGCTTTCTCCCCTATCCCGGAAAGGATCGGCATCGATCTGACGATACCATGGAATCCCTATTTCGCTTTCGAAGTACGCCCCCACCGCCCTGGTAAGAACCTTGGCGATCAGGTATTGGGTATTGGCCTTCAATATGGGAACATACTTTTCGAGGTCAGTCACCTGCAAAGCCGCCAGCGTCCTGTAGGAATGCACCCGAGCAAGCAGGAACCGCCCATCATCCTCGTCCCTGAGAGCAAGATGATAGTTGGACATCGCACGAATGATCGGCGAGCGTGAATTCGCCACATCGTCCAGAAGCTTGCGTCCTTCCTTGCCTCGCCCCATCTTCATAAGGCACTCGGCTACGCGAATCTTGAAGAACTGCCCCACCAGCTCATCGGCGGGAACACCCTTGGCCTCAAACATCAGGAACCGATACCGACGCATGCCTTCGTCCCACTGTTCCCCGCGATAAGCCTTCTCGGCAAGCTGCCACGGACCAGCGACAGACTCTTCCACATCAGCCACGCCACCAGCGCCCTTTACAAAGGCAATGGAAGCGTCTTTGGCATTATCGATTGCTGCCATTGGTTGAATCTGTATAGCTTCGGCCCCGAGCGGAGGCAGGATGTTGAAAGATACAAGCAGAACCAGAACGAGCACGAAGGTGTTGAATATTAGCATCAGAGGAACAAGCTTGTTTCGTTGCGATACTACCACGCCCTCGCCGGATGCATTGGCACTGGCGGCAACAGGCTCAGCCGCAGGCGACTCGGGTCGCGAGTTACCAGAGGCCGCGGGCTCGTCTTGGGATGCCTCTTTGGCGGAGTCATCCCCTTTGCCTTCCTGAGTTTCGCCATGCAGCGCGGCGCGTTGCTGTGCGATGATCTCTTGCAGTGTCAGTGTCTTTCCACTGCCGCCACCGCCAATAACTGTTGCTGTCGCCGGCTTGGCGTCTTCGGCCGGCTTGGATTCGGTTGATCCTTCCGCTTCAGGTTGCTCAGGCCCTGAAACCTTCGCGGGCGCATTTTCCCGAAGGTATTGCTCCTGATGAGCAATAACATCATGCAGGGTCCACGAACCGCTGTGCAAGTCGCCTTTGTCGGTCAGGTTTTTGTTCTCTTCTTCTGCCATGTCTCACCAGGAAAAGGCATTGCTGCCAAAGCGCACACAGTAACGATCTATCACTGATGCAACTATTGTGCCAGAAACACCACCCTTGGGAGACACGAATAGCCCCTAAACCCCAGATCAGACACAAGTCCTTATGTGATCAGTCTTTACTCACAATGCCCTTGGACACAGAGATTCCACATAGCTGGTTATTCGCGGCGTAAACAGCATCTCATTATGGAGATGCGCAAAGTTTTTTGTCGCCACGATGCGCACCTTATTCGCCATTTCCCCCTGCTGAAAGCGAGCAGACATGAGGCACAATTCTGCCTGGCCAGTACCCCCTTGGATCCAGAGCCAGGCGTATCTTGAAGCGGACGGAGATTAGAAGCGGATGGAGATTGAGAGTATTCCGTGTGTATCGCCAGCCGAGAGTGCACCCGTCAGGCGTTGGCGGACGAATCGCTCACACGGGAAAAGGGGGCACAGCCTTGGGGGGAATCCGACTCGAATTGGCCTTTCGGCTCGATGAGCGAATATCGTTTGAGTTTCGAATGCAGCGTCGCGCGTGTAATTCCAAGCAGCGCGGCCGCCTTGGTACGCTGCCATCCAGTCTCTCTGAGTGCTCGCAGGATGAATTCCCGTTCAGCGGTTTCAAGCGAGAAGTCGTCGGGATCGACTTTGACATAAACCTTTTGCGATGAAAGACTTGACTGGGATTGAACGACCGACTCCTGCCGGCCCCGCGTTTCCAACATCAGGCTCGTGGCACCAATCGTGCCTGAACGGGTAAGGATAATCGCCCTGTCAATCACATTGCGAAGCTCGCGAACGTTGCCTGGCCAATTGTGATTTTGCAGTGCAACCATGGCTGAACCATCGAAACCACTGATCAGATCACTGCATGATATCTGCGAGTTCTTGAGAAAATACTCAGCCAACAGACCGACATCGCAGCAACGATCCGCGCTGGCAAGCGGCGGCAGCGTGACGGGGAACACAGCCAGGCGATAGTACAAGTCCTTGCGGAAGTTACCCCTAAGGGCTTCGTCCAGAAGATCACGGTTGCTTGAAGCTATGATAGTAGCCTTGCATTGTATATCCTTGGTGCCACCAACTTTACGGAACACCCGCTCCTGAAGCACTCGCAGGAGTTTGGCTTGCAGATCCACGGGCATTTCGCTTATTTCATCAAGGAAGATCGTTCCTTCGCCCGCCAGTTCAAACAGTCCGGTCTTGTCACGATCAGCACCGGTAAACGAGCCTCTCACGTGTCCGAACAGTTCACTTTCAAGCAGATTTGCGGTAAGAGCGGCACAGTTGACGGCTACGAAGTTGTCCATCGCCCCTTCCCGCCACCAGTGCACTGCCCGCGCAGCCAGTTCTTTGCCCGTCCCCGTCTCGCCAAGAACTAGAACGGGGTTACATCCGCTCTCGGCTACCAGCTTCAGCGTCTCGATAGCCTTCACCATTCCAAGGCTCTTGCCCACTATGGGCACTTCAGGCGGACATGCTTCGCAGAACATCCGCTCGTGATCACTCGGCTTGGCACTTCTACCCAGCACAGATTCGACAATCGGCGACAAACGTTCAGCCGTTAGTTCGCCGTCGATGTAATCATGTGCACCCGCCCGCATGTACTTCACGGCAGTGGCCACTTCAGATTTCTGGCAGAGAACAACTACCGGAACATCCGGGAAGGCGTCTTTCATCCGAGCGATAAATCCGAACGCTTCGCTCTCGGCTATCGAGGGAGCCACAAAGACCAGTTGAGCCCCTCGGGCGGATACGAAATCGAACCCCTCCGAGACGTCATCTGCACAATAAACCCCGCTGGAGACAGACTTGACACTTCGTTCAATCTCACAGATCTTGCGCGCAGACCCCCCGATCACAAGGGCCATATGCAAGGGTAAGCTATCAGATTGTTCCGATCTTACCTTCCGCGCCACGCCAACCTCGGAGTCCGTTCCAAGCTTCGAAAGCAAATAAACTACGTCCCGCAGGGTGTACGCCCATGCGGCTCACAAGCCGATTCGAAAATCCTTTTCGCCACGGCCTGAGATGTCCGCCTCTATATGTATCCGATTCATGCACACATCTTCAATAGTTTTTCTCAAAAAGACTCTGTCGACATCGTTCACAATTCCTTTTGTAAGAAACTGTTGTCTGGCACACCGCACATGGACCTGCGAGTTATCAACAATCACTTACAAGATTCGAGGCCCATGACCGACCGGTGGGGAGTTTTTATCCGCCAGTGTGGAAGAATCTTCCTATTCAGGTGCAATCCAACTTCCTTTCCTGATCCAAACCATGCAGCCATATTATCCTTACTGCCTAACACATCAGCCCTTACGCTCTCATCCGCAGTATAGCGGCAGCTCATGGCACGCGGATTGCAACAAAAGAACCCGGACCAATAGGGAATTTGTGTTATGACGGCAATACAGAGTTTACTACTGACGGGAAAACCGGCTACGAGCAACACAAGCAGAGAGACTTCTGCAAGCGTGGAGACCACCAATTCGCAGGGTCAATCCTTTGAAGATGTTGTTAACGAACAGCGACAGCGTTCCGAATCCGACCCGGTCACCACAGAAAGCGGCAATGCAAGCAATACGGACAAAGATGCCGGTTCCGCAGATAACAAGACCAAGCAGGATACCGACGCAAAGGATGGCACAGACACAGGCACCGTGAGCAACCAGGGCACCAAACGCATCAAGGGCAAGGCGGCTTTGGCCGTTCTCGATCAACTGGTTACATCCGGCAGTGTGCAGGCACCGACAGCGCGGTCGCCTGAGAGAAGGTTTGCAGACTTGGCGATGCGTCTGGCCCAGGTGCATGCTCGTGGTACGGACAATACCCAAACTGCGACCATCAAGACCAGCAAGGCAGAATCCGAGAACATCCAGAAGCAGGTTGCAGGTTTGCACGGCGCACAAAAGCAACAACAAATCACTGGGGCTCCAACAACACAAGCGCAACTGGCTTCGGCAGATGCGGTAGCGTCTGGGAAGAAAATAGCCAATGCCACAACTCAGGCAGGCGTTGCTGGCCTCCGGAGCGACAAGGTCGATAGCACAGTTTCGCAGCCCGTTGTAAACAAGACACCAACTTCGGGCAAGACTGCTACAGAAGAGGCCCAGCCGCAAGGAACCCAGAACTTTGGACAGAAGCTCGACAGCTCCGTATCCGCGGATGGAGGCCAGCCGACTGAAGAAACGCGCAAAGCCTACGTCAACGAACCGACTCCCTCGGGTGAAACCGCCAAGGCAAATCAAGTCCTGAAAACCACAAGCGAGGCGATACGTGGCGTAGCACAGAACGCCCCCACGCCCGCCCAACAGAACGTAATGACACAAACGCCTGCCACACAGCAGGCTACAGATGTGGGACCAGTTACAAACGCGGACGTGCGGATTGGCGATACAAGCGTATCAACACAAGCAGCACTGGTAGAGGAGAAGGTTGAGACCACGTATGACGGCAGCGCGAGGTTCGTCCAAGTGCTGACGGCTGCGTCGGTCGAAGCCGTGGGCAACAACAGCGGCATCAATGGTTCGAGCACCGTGAATTCGGTTGCTGGGACCGATACCGCCAGCCCCTCGTCTGGAATTGACGGGATGACAAACCCCGAAGACGCCGGCCCGGTGGGAAGGCAAATCGCCAATGTCATTCGTGCCAGATCGCAGAGCACGGATCAGACCATCACTCTCCGCCTGGACCCTCCTGAACTCGGCCGCGTGCATATTTCACTGAAGATGCAGGGCGGCGAGCTCCGTGCCGTCGTTCGCGTGGAGAACCCCCGCACGTTTGAGGACATGCGTCATGAGGCCCCAGCACTGGTGGAGCGATTGGCGGGTTCGGGAGTACGGGTTCGCCAAGTAGATGTAATCCTCAACAACAATAGCACGTCCCAGCAAGAAGATGGTTCGCAGCAGGGAATGTTCTTTGACGACCAACGCCAGCAGGCGAGGCAGCAGGCAGACAACGACAATGATGAGGCAACCCATGGTGAAAGCTCGGGTGACACATCGGCGGAAACCACAGAAGAATCGATGGCCGACCAGACAAGCGGCAGTTCGCATATAAGCGACGACGCACTTAACGTGTGGATGTAGGAGAAAATAGCATGAGCGCAATTAGCTCGACACAGTCTGCTCAACAGATATCGACGGACTACATGCAACTGCTGATCACGCAGTTGCAGAACCAGAACCCGCTGGAGCCTCTCAGCAATGAAGAGATGGCCGGACAGTTGGCTCAGTTATCGCAGCTCGAGCAAACGGAGAACATGAATCAATCGTTCTCCGAGCTGCTCCAAAGTCAGCTGGCAATGCAGTCTTCCACGCAAAAAGCAAACGCAACTAATCTGCTAGGCAAAGAGGTGACTTACTCAGCCGTTGAGATAATCGGCGACAAGGAAGTCATACAGCATCGCCAAGGACAAGTCGACCGCATAGACGTATCAGGCGACAAGATGCAACTGTACGTCGGCGAAGACGTAATCGACGTCGATTCGGTCACCACAATCACAGTATAGCAACAGGAGACGCCACTTTGGCGTGGTTCCGAAACAGAAGAGGTAAAAGCAATGGCTAATGCACTACTCGCAGGCGTATCGGGCATAAAGTCCCACCAGAAGATGATTGACGTGGCAGGTAACAACCTGGCAAACCTAAGCACGTCAGCATTCAAAGCAAGTCGCGTGACGTTCGCCGAGATGATGAGCGAAACGATCGCCGAGGCCAGCCAACCCACATCCGATCGCGGTGGTATCAACCCGATGCAGATCGGCAGTGGCGTAGCCTTGGCGAGTATCGACCGCAACATGACCCAGGGCAGCATGATCACGACGGGCAATCCTCTCGACATGATGATCGAAGGCGAGGGTTACTTCGTTTTGAACGACGGCAGCATGGACGTATACTCTCGTGTGGGAAGATTCGCCGTTGACAGCGCCTATTGCCTGGTAGACCCCAACACCGGTTATCGCGTGCAACGTATCGGCTCGGAAGGTGTTGACGAAGGCTTCCAATCCGCAGGTGACAACTCGATCAGAGTGCCCTATGACGTATCGCTGCCGGCTGCGCCAACCACAGAGATGTCCTACACGGGCAACCTGAGCGCGAGCGACGACAACCTCAAGGCGCAGATCCTTACTTCCGGCCTGTCATATACGACTATCGGAACGCAAGCATCCACAACGACCAAGCTAATGGACATGGACCAGTTCGACAGTTTTGTCGGGAGTCTGGAAATTACAGGCTACGATTCTGACGGCACTTCGCGCAGTGTTACTCTTCCTATAAGCACTGCGGCGGGAACGGAAACTAATCTTCAGGATATTGCGGACGCCATAAATACGACGTGGACCGGTGCCACTGCATCTATCATGAACGGACAAATTCGCGTAATTGACGATGTGGCGGGCTACGGTAAGACGGATCTCATGATCGCCCCTGACGCACTGGCGACAGGAACATTCGAAACTCCAAACTTCTTCCAGATCATCGAACCGGGTGGCCTGGCCAGCAGGACCACCAACATTGAGGTATTCGACTCTCAGGGCATGAGTCACATCATGTCGGCTGCATTCGTGAAATCTGACACCAACAAATGGGATATGGTTATCACGAACATGACCGGAGACGTCAAGATGACAGACAGGCGCATTGAAGGCATCACCTTCAATGCTGACAGTAGTTATGCTGGAATGGACAGTGTCATAGCTGATGAGCAATCCTTCCAGATTGAGTATGCCTATGACGGATACAACACTCGCATGATAAGCATAGATTTGGGCGATATCGGTCAGTTCAACGGGCTCAGCCAGTCTGGCGGAAGCTCCACTGTGTCGCCGGCCAACCAGAACGGTTACACAGCAGGTTCGCTATCGAGCGTGTCGGTTACTCGTGAAGGCACGCTTGTCGGCGTATTCACCAACAACGTTCGCAAGGACATCTGCTCATTGCAGGTAGCAACATTCCAAAACCCCGCCGCTCTTGAAGCTATTGGAGCCAGCTACTTCCAGAGCTCGGGTAACTCCGGTATTCCGATACCTACACGTTCACAGGAAGGCGGCGCAGGCACAATCGTCGGCGGCGGGCTTGAGGGTTCGAACACTGATGTTGCATCCGAATTCGTAAACCTGATCCAGGCACAGAACGGATACCAGGCCAACGCCCGCACGATCAAGGTATCAAACGACATGCTAGAGGAACTGACTAACCTGATCCGCTAACAGATCCAGGACTCGATAACCAGATGATGCTTGCTTCGATAACAACCCGACTTAACATGCTGGCCCAGGCATGGTCTCCGTCCAAGAACTTCGCTGCACTGAAGGACAACTGGATGGGGATCCAGAGCCCATGGCTTGCCATTTTCGTAATCTTCATCGCAATGGCGGGGCTGCTGCTTGTTGTAGCGGCACTGATCTCCTACCGGCGGCAGAGTCTGGCTGCCAAGGCCAAGTCGTTCCGCATGCACGGCAAGGATTTGGGCCTGAATGACGAGGAACTCTCGTTGCTGGCTTCCATCGCTCGTAAGTCGAAGGTTCGCAATCTTGACGCTGTGTTCAACCTGCAAGAAAAGTTCAGCGACGGCCTGAGCAAGATGATGGATGCCAACAAACTAGAGCATACAATCGCCCACCCGCAGCGTACGGTGTGCGCCAATTGTGCATTTGTAGCATCCCTTCGTGACAAACTCGGCTTTAATGTGATGCCTGGTGACGCACGCCCGACTTCCATTCAACTAGGCCCGATTCCCAAGGGGTCAACACTGGACATCACCAGGCACAGATCGCCGGAGTCTTTCCAGGTTGAAGTAGTGGAAGTAACCAGCGGTCCGACAGAGCTGATAGTGAAATCACAAGAGGATATCCGTTGCCGCCCCGGCGAGTCGTGGCTTGTGCATTTTCCTCGTGGCGGGGTGCTCTGGGAGTTCAACAGTTGGGTTGTCCGTCATTCCGAAGGTCACGTGATTGTTCGTCCAGTGGGCGAGGTAAGATGGATCAACAGGCGCAGGTTCCCGCGAGTGAACATCGAACGCCCAGTATGGAGCGCCACGTTCCCGTTTGAGCGAAGCCTGGATGACGATCCGCCGCACTTTGTTTCCGGCACACTGCTGGAAATCGCAGGTCCGGGCCTCCAGATTTGCACCTCTCTCGATGCCCAGCAGGGAGACCGGGTACTCGTGGTCCTGCAAATGGACGGGGACAAAAGTTTTGAGAGTTCAGGCATTGTGCAGCGAAAGACCAATGACGCCAATGGCGAATCGATATTCGCTATTGAACTGACGGGACTGACAACCGCAGAAGTGGCTGAGCTCGCACGCCAGACAAACATAGCTGCAAGGCACCAACAACACGAACCGACTGATGAGGGACTGCCTGTGATCATCGGGCGGGAGGCTTAATCATGGCAACTAACCTTGATGCAACTGCGGCGAGCCTGGCGGCCCTTACGGAGAACCACCGAACGATCACGTTCAACCTCTCCAACGCCAGTACAACCGGTTACAAGCGAATGAACTCCGCTTTTACCGAAGCCATGGAAGCCCAAACCCGAGCCCAAAACAAATCAGGAATCGACCAGTACGACCGGAAGGTGAGCATCGACTTTGCCCAGGGTGCTTTCGTGCACACGGAGCGACCTTTGGATACTGCACTCAACGGCCCGGGTTTCTTCGTAGTCGAGACATCCAACGGGCTCCGCTACACTCGCAAAGGACAGTTCAAGCGTGACCCCGATGGTATCCTAATTACTGCAGATGGAAAGAAGGTGATGGGTAGCTCAGGCCAACCGATCACCATCCCACCGGAAGTAGGCGACTCAAAGTTAAACATTACGAGAGAAGGGAAGATCCTGGCAAATGGCCAGGAGATAGACCAGCTCAAAGTCGTGGAATTCCAGCCCATTCACGTGAAGAAACTCCATAGTGTCGGCGACTGCTGTTTTGAAGCCCCAAAGGGAATAGACCCCACAGATTCTGAGAAGACGATTGTATCGCAGGGCTACCAGGAATCATCCAATGTAAACATAGTAACCGAGCTAGTGAACCTGATAACAGTCAGCAGACTCTACGAAACGAATATGAAGGCTATCGAAGCCACCGACGGGCGAATGAAGAATATCCTCGGCATCGCTAACGGATAACTTTCGTCAAAGATCGCCCGGCACAAAACGCATTAAGGATCGCAAGGAGACAGTTATGTTACGAGCATTTTCAACAGCAGCCACCGGAATGACAGCACAGCAGATGATGGTGGACAATATCGCCAATAACCTGGCGAACATAAACACGGCCGGATTCAAACGCAGCCAACTGGACTTCCAGGATCTCATGTACGAGAAGCTCCAGGAATCCGGCAGAGACGTTGCTTCAGGCACAAAGGCCCCCGGTGGCCTGGAAATCGGTAGCGGCGTACGCTCGGTAGCCACCGTAAAAGTGTTCACCCAAGGCGAATTAGAGAACACCGGCAGAGAACTCGACCTGGCAATCCAGGGAGAAGGATTCTTCAAGGTAACAATGCCTAACGGCGACACCAGGTACACTCGCAGCGGCGCACTGAACCGTTCCGCCGATGGCAGGCTCGTGACAATGATGGGATACCCCGTTGAGCCTTCCATTACCATGCAAGCCGGCGCCAGAGTCTCTATAGGTGCCGATGGCACTGTCATGGAAACCGTGGGCGGCGGAACCCCAAGCAACATAGGGCAGATCACGCTGGTGCGGTTCGCCAACCCCTCCGGCCTGAGCAGTGAAGGCGGGAGTCTCTATTCCAAGACGCCCGCAAGCGGCGAGGCTGTCGACGGCATCGCCACACAGGACGGTATGGGCACGATCGGCCAGAGAATGCTTGAGCAGAGTAACGTACAGATGGTCAGCGAACTGGTGAACATGATTAAGGCCCAGCGTGCATACGAGATTAACTCGCGTGCAATCAAGGCCGGCGATGACATGCTGACGACCGCTAACCAGCTCGTACGCTAATTTTTGCCGGGTGACACTGGCGGGTTAGGATATTCGCAAGTGCCGCAAATGAGTAATCAGATACCTCGGCCCACGCAGAGCCCTGGGAGTGAAGCATGAATACCAGAACAACGATATCACTGATCCTGTTGTTGGCGACGGCAGCAAACGCAGCCGCCAGGGAACCGGCCATTGCTAGCGTGTATATACCACACAGCGTGACGGCCTCCGGAACAATGACAATCGGCTCAATATGCTCCGTTCGTTGCGAGGATGAGCGATTGCTTACGAAGATCAAGGCAATAGCGATTGACCAGGCACCCCTCAGGAAGAAGACTAAAGCAATCAGCCGAGAACTCATTCACTCTCGCCTGACCGCTGCCGGAATTCGCGAATGGCGGGTCAAATTCAGCGGCGCTGACACCGTATTGGTGGCTGGCAATTCCAATGCCATCCCAGCCGCCCTGATCATCGAAGCATGCACCAAATATCTGGCGGCAAACAAGCCCGCCGGCGAGAAGAGAGCCTGGAAGCCCATCACAAACGTGAAGGATATTGTCCTGCCGCCGAAGGTCACACCCAAACTCATAGTGAAAATCCGGCCATCACGTCCTACAAACACGGTAAAGCTGCATATCGCCGCAAAAGATGGTGAAACCCTGTTGGGCACGACGGTCGTCACGTTCCAACTAAACCATACATGGCAACTCGCCGTTGCCAAAGACGACATATCACGCGGCGAGGTAATGACGCCCGACAACGTTGGTGTAACCACCGAATACAGACCCGTGTCCCAGAAGGGCTGGATAGCCCCCTTCGGACGAATAGCAACAAGGGGTATCGCCAAGGGCTCGCAAATTAGCGCGTCACTGCTGGCGGTCTCATCGGCCAAGGCACGCCCTCGCCCCAAGGTGCTCAAGCGTCAGGGAGTGACGATGCTAATCAGCGGACGAGGTTTCCATCTCACTGCGCGAGGGATAGCCATGGAGAATGGATACACCGGAGGCTATATCCGTGTCAGAAACATTGACACGAACAAGATCGTGACAGCCAAGGTTATCGGCGATGGTACAGTCCGGCCGATCTATGGAGGTTCGAAATGATGCGAACAACGACAATCCTAATGGCGATTGCAGTAGTGACGGTGACCATCGTTTCCACGCAAGCTGGCGCAGATTCAATCTGGGCTAAAGCCTCACCGCGAATGAAAGACATATATGCAGACGACACCGCGAGAAACGTAGGCGACCTGCTTACAATCAAGATTGACGAGAAGAGTTCACTTTCACGCGATACCGACCGGGACATGAACAAGGACACCTCTCGCTCAGCCAATATGGCCGGCACGTTGAATCTGGGCGATATCGCTGGCAGAAATGTCGCCAGCAAGTCGGCCCACACGTTTGACTTCGCTAAACTGGATTTCGCGAGCAACTCCAGCAATAAGTTCCAGGGGGGGTCGAAAGTCAGCGCCGACAGGAGCATCACTGACTACATTACCGTGACCGTGGAAGATGTTCTTCCCAATGGGAACCTGCTGGTTGTTGGCAAGCGTATGCGAACAATTATTGGTGAGACGCAAATGCTGCAAATAAGCGGTGTGGTGCGGCCGAACGATATCGCCTTCGACAACACTATAAACAGTTCCAAGGTGGCGGATTTCCACCTGGTTTGGACCACTGATTCGGCGGAGAAGAATTTCACGAACCCGGGATGGCTCGGACGGATTGCGAACTTTATGAATCCGTTCTAATATGACAAGGCGAATGCCGACTGAGACTTGATGCTCAATACTCGACGCGTCAACTTGCCTGGATGCACAATGAGAGTGCCTGAATTCACAGGGACATCGGATTTGGAGTGAATGATGAAATTACTAACAACAATGGCAGTCCTTACGGTGCTCGCTGCGACGGTCTCGGCCGGCGTCAGGGAGAGTGATCCAGCCAAAATCCAGAAGCTGTCTCCTCAAGAAGCCACCCAACTGAAACTCAAGCTGCATCGCGAGGAACTCAGCAAAGGACGCATCAAGGATATCACGACTCTCAAGGGCGTGCGTGACAACGCGCTTTCGGGATATGGGCTGGTCGTGGGCCTTCGCGGAACAGGAGACGGATCACCAGTAAGTGCCCGCGCCATGGCCAGCATGCTTCGCAAAGGCAACAAGATAGCGATTTCGCCGAAAGATACCAAGAGCAAAGCTATCGCCAGCGTCTATGTGACCGCGAAATTGGGACCGTTTAAGAACGCCGACGATACGATAGACGTTGAGGTGGCAATAATTGGCGATGCCTCCAGCCTTCAGGGAGGCACTCTGCTGATGACTCCACTTAAGGGTGCTGATGGCGAAGTATATGCGGTTGCAACCGGACCGATTTCGATCGGTGGTTTCTCCGCAGAAGGTGAAGCTGCCTCGGTGACCAAGGGACATCCCACGGTCGCCAGAATCCCCAGCGGAGCACGCGTGGAACGGTCTGAGAAATCCACATACCTATGCAATGGCACGATCACACTTCAGCTCAGAAACCCGGACTTCACCACGGCCGACAGAATCGCCACAGAAATCAACAAGAAGTACCCTGACATCGCCAAGATCGACGATCCCGGATCGATCCGAGTGCGAGTGCCGCAATCGCACACATCCAGGGTTCCCGCTTTCATGGCAAGCATTCATGCTCTGCGTGTGAAGACCGAACTGCCCGCGATTATCGTGGTGAACGAACGAACCGGCACGATTATCGTCAGTGATTCGGTGAGAATATCGCCCGTTGCGATCTCGCAGGGAAGCCTGACGATGGTGGTGAAGGAATCAACACAGGTGTCCCAACCGGGACCGCTTGCCAAGGCAGGCAGCACGGTTCAGGCCCCCGACACACAGATATCTGTGAAAGAGAAGCAGTCGGCGTTTCACATAATCCCTGAGCAGGTAAGTCTGAAAGAGCTGGCAGATGCTCTTAATGCAATGGGCCTTACACCAACAGATCTTATCGCGATATTCGAATCATTGAAACGTGCGGGAGCGCTTGAAGCCGAACTCAAGATAATGTAGGTGAAACTAATGCTTGATATTAACCCCATGAATTCGATCGCGACCAGCGGGCTGAAGACTATTGAGTCTTTGAACGCGGCAAAAGAAGCCCAGTTCAAGCACCAACTCAAGGGATCCAAGGCGATGGAAGTCGCCAAGGGTTTCGAGTCTGTCCTATTGAACAAGGTTATGGAAGGAATGGAACGAACCATTCCTAAATCCGGCCTGTTCACTGACAAGACCGGTGAACAGATACGCAGTATGTTCTGGCAGTTCATGTCGGAAGGCATGGTTGACCAGGGTGGTATAGGTCTGTGGAAACAGGTCTACAATGACATTCAACGCACTACCAAGGAAGATCTTCCGGACGTATCACAGATGGAGCACCTTAGATGAGAACCCCCTGCCAATCACCAACAGACAGCCTGACGGCCGAACTCATTACGGTGCTCGACGAAGAGATACGCCTGCTTGATGTGAGACGTGGGCAGCTTGAGCACCTGTCAGAAGCGCTGATCGCCCGCGACGAAGCGAGGCTTAAGGAACTGCTGGACGAAATAGAGGTGATCGTCCACAACCAGACATCTACGGACATGAAGCTGAAGGCAGTGCGCAATTCGCTTGCAAGTGCGGTTGGTCTAGACCAGGAGACGGCCACTCTGACCGCGATAATGGAATACATGACGCCGATGCAGAAGTCTGACGTCGACTATCGCAGACAGCAGATAATGCTTCTGGCTGATGCGCTGCGAAACCAGCACCTCGCAACGGCAATGTTGCTGCGGGAATGTACTCGAATCAACAGAATGATAATGGATACCCTTTTTCCTCGTGCGGAATCGGTGACGACCTACGACACCAAAGGCAGCACGCCGTGGAGCAACGGTGACAACCTGATGGATTCGCAGCAGTGATGTGTTTTCTCCGGGTGAAACCAACTGATTGGGACATTCGAGAGTCTTAGTATGATACTGACCGGCACTATTGCCGGATGGAGCTGTGGTATGAATTTCGGAATAGGCACAAGCGGACTTGAAGTCGCCAGGCGAGCGTTGGAGGTGGTAGGTACAAATATAGCCAACTCTGCAACGGAAGGTTATCACCGCCAGGATGTCATTATAGAGCCTCTCGAATTCCAGACGAGTACGGAAAGCGTAATTGGTGGAGCGAATGTACGGGAAGTCGCTCGAGCCATCGATGACCTTCTGGAACGCGAGCTGCTACGCCAACAGCCGCTATTGGGACAACTGTCACAGGAACTCAATACACTTCGGGAATTGGAGAACTCGCTTGGCGAACTGGGAGACCATGATCTGGGCGCGACGATGTCGCACATGTTCTCCATGATGCAGAAACTCTCGATGGAGCCGAGCAGCACGGTGCTCCAGGAGAGCGTAGTGTGGGCGGCCGACGCCGTTGCACGACAGTTCAACAATATCGCCGGAATCATCGAAGAGCTGGAGAGTGTTGTTTCGCTTGAAAGCAGTCTCGTCAGCCAGGAAATCAACTCGCTGTCAGCAGAAATCTCCGAGTTGAACGGACAAATAGCCCCACTGCTGATGAGAGGTGGAAATGCAAACCTGATTCTCGACAAGAGAGATCAGGCGGTAAGCCGTCTTGCTGAACTCGTCGATGTCTCCGTTTACAGACAAGCCGACAAACCGGGCGTCGTCAGCATTGACATGTGGGGCACGCCGATCGTCACCAGCAACTCATCGACAGAGATCACTCTCGGCCTCAATATGGACCAGAAACTCGGATACTCTGTCGAAGGAGCCAATTACTGGACGACCGACATCTCCGGCGGAAAAGTAGGCGCTATGGCTTCGCTGAAGAATGTACTTTTGCCGGAAATCAAAGGGCGACTGGATGCGATAGCCACTTCGATGATAAGGGAAATAAATGGCTATCACGTTCAGGGAATCGGCAACGTTGACCAGCCGGGAGGCGGCAGCTTCACTGAACTCATCGGAACGCCGTTCGGATCGCCGACTGCTGTCATCGGTGACATTGACTCCAATATAGTTGCCGGCACTGTGAACCTCCGCATGACGGACCTGACCACGGATACCGTAAGTTACTACGAGGTCGCTATCGACCCTGCCGACACCGTCGCCGATGTGGCCAATGCCTTCTCCACACTGCCAATTCCGAATCTCCTCGTGACTGTTTCCGACACGCGGCTGCAAATGCAGGTTACCGATTCATCGCGTTACCGGTTCGACTTCGTCCCCTATTCCGACGTTATTACCCCGATGGCCACAGGGACGGCATCGCCGACAATATCAGGGCAATACACCGGCACAGCCAACGAAACATACACTGCAACCGTATCCGGCACTGGTGGTCCGATATTCGACGTGAGCATCGACGATGTCTTCCTCACGATAACCGATGGTAGTGGAAGTCACGTAAAGACCATCAACGTAGGCTCGGGTTACGCTGCGGGCGATCGAATCGAAATCACCAACGGATTGCATGTTCAATTGGGGTCCGGAACGCTGGTTAACGGTGAGTTCTTCGATATTGCCGCAATGGCCGACAGCGACAGCAGCGGCATCCTTGCGGCAGCGGGCATCAATACGTTCTTCAGCGGGACCTCTGCAAAGACGATGGAGGTCCGCCAGGACATAATGTCCTCTCCTTGGAGACTTGCAACCACGCTGGGCGGCGCTGACAACATGAATATCGCCAGAATGGCCGATATTGAAAATGACAAGCTGGGAGATCTTAGAAACACCACCGTCACCGAAGCATACCGCTCAATGACCGCCAGCCTCGGCGAACGCATAGTCTCCCGTGATATGCGACAATCCAGCATCCAAAATATTACTGATCAATTACTGAAACAGCGAGATGATGTCGGCGGAGTGGATATGAACGATGAAGCCGCCAAACTCATAATATTTGAGCAGATGTTCCAGGCGCTAGCCAAGTTCATCAAAACTCAGGAAAACGCCATGAATCACCTCATGGATATCATGCAGTAGACACACTGGTACTCTGTCACAGGGAAAACTAGCGATGGTAACCTGTCCGCAACAGCGGACAGGCAACGACTTACGAATATTCCGGTTCGCATATTTCGCCGTGACAAAGAACTGGCTGCAGGAGATAGCAAGATGGCTGGATGGAATACAATATACCGCAGCACGTCAACGTCACTCAGAAACCACATGAATGCGATGACCAAGCTGCAGAACCAAGCAAGCTCCGGCAAGAGAATCAGGCACGCTTCCGACTCACCCTCGGACGCCTACCACATACTCTCGCTCGTGGATACCGTCACGTCCCTGACTGCCTACCAGGACAACCTCGCCATGGTCGAGGACAATCTCCTGCAAGCCGATACAATACTACAGCGAATGAGCAACCAGCTTTCCGATATGGAAGTTGTATTCCAACAAGTCCTCTCTGGCACATACAATGCAGAGAACCGCGAACAGGCCGCAGTCCAGATCAATGGCATGCTCGAAGAAGCAGTGATGGCCGCCAATAGCGAGTATATGGGACGATACATCTTCGGCGGAGGCGACATCTCACAGACTCCTTACGAGGTAATCAAGACCGATGGCGAAATAACGAGCGTGGAATATCGCGGCGAACCGGATGACCTCACGGTCCCAATCGCCCCCGGCATCAGGTATCCGTCCATGCTGGTTGGAGACAGGTTCTTCCGCAATGACCGCAGACAGCCACCAGTTATAACCGGCGCTACCGGAGCAATACCCGGATCGGGAACCTCAAGCATGAGAGGAGATGCCCCTCTCGATGTAACCCACAGTGCCACAGTAACAATAGGTCCACCCTTGGGCCTCGCAATCGGAGCAAGTTCAAACACCGGCGACACCTTGATAGGCTCAGGAACCATCACCATAGATGAGCCGGCCGGCACGATACGCTTCGGCTCTGGACCGACTCAGACTATCGGCAGCGCTGACCTGAAACTGGAAGATGAGAACGGTAGAGTGGTCTATGTTGACACGAGCGCGATTCCAGGCGGAACAGCGGGAGCGGTTACCCTGTCCGGCAGCGGCACGCTCAGCATTAACGGCGGGGTAGACACCATCCCCATCAGCTTTGCCGATAATGAAGCCGTCACCGATTCCGCAACAGGAAGGGTGCTCTACGTTGATTCCTCTGCCATCACTCAAGCTGGAACGAATACGGTCCAGGTACCGGGCACCTTCGATATATTCGGCTTGATGATCTCACTCAGGGATACTCTCAAGCAGGCTAGAACTCTCAGCGCGAACGAGCACATCGCCAAGCTTATACCGTATGCCGATGCACTTAGCGAAGTCAAGGTGAGCGTGGTGAGGCAAACAACATCCGTCGGTGCCAGACTGCAGGCGCTTGACAGCATCAAGACAACACTAGACAACGTTGCCTATAATGCCGAAACTCAGAGATCGCGTATTCAGGATGCCGATGTCGTACAGATTTCGGTTGAACTGGCGAAATCCCAGACGCTCTATGAGATGACCCTCGCATCGGCGGCAAAACTGCTGAATATGTCGCTATTGGACTACATCAGATAGCCTTTGAACGAAGACGAGTTATATCGAATTTGTCCGGGGAAGACGTGCCCGAGAATAGAAGGTGCAATGTGAGACTAACCAATCCAAACGCTTTCGGCCCTGACCACAACGCCGAAAGCAATTACGAGCTGCTCAAAGAGCTCGGCGACTGCTACGCCGCAGTAGACAACTACCCGCGAGCACTGGAATGCTATAGACAAGCCGTGGACGCAGCCCCACGCCAAGCGGGGCCCTATGTGGGCTTGGGCGTTATCGGGCTCCAGACCGATCAGATCGAAGATGCCGAAAAGGCATTCGCCATGGCGATCACACTTCAGCCGCAATGCCACGAAGCATTCGGCGGCATGGCGATGATCTACCAGCGAAAACAACAATATGCACACGCCTTTGACATGTACCTGAAATGTCTTGAAATAGATTCCGATAACCTGGTCGCCCTGCTCGGGCTTTTCCAGACATCCGTACAGATGGGCGAATTCTCCAAGGTTATCTACTACCTGGAAGTATTCCTGGAATCGCATCCTGATGATGTGTCGGTGCTGTTCTGCGTGGCTACGCTATACGCCCGTGACGGACGCCTCGAAGAAGCCCGCGATACGCTTATCAAGGTACTCGTGCTCGAACCCGGCAAGAAAGAAGCCGCCGACCTGCTGGCCCAAGTGCACGGCAGCATCGCCAAAGCACGATCCGAAACTCTCTGATCATGACTGAACCATCAAACTCACCCACAGGCGATGCCAAAACGCTGGCAGCACAACTGCTGGAGCTTGTCGAGTCCTGTAAAGAGATGTTGAAGTCGCAAAAACTCGATGATCTTAACGCCCAACTCGAACAACTGCCCCAGATTATGGAGCAACTCAACTCCTTGTCTCACAAGCAACTCGAACCACATGCCGATGTTTTGCGCCAGGCAACTGAGGCATATCGCTCGCTCTGCCTGGCCACGGCTGTGAGAAAAGGTGATGTCGCACGCGAGATGTCGAAGGCACGCTCTGCGGGCAAGGTTGCACGCGTTTACGAATCAACACGTCGCCTTAACTGACTCTCGCCGCAGCAACCCTCGCCCGGACCGCCGCCCGCCAAGTCTCCTAATCAGTGCAATAAGAAACGCGGCAGACACTTATTCAGCATCTGCCGCGTTCACGATTATCGCCGGGCCAAAACTAGTCGGCGTCTCTGATCATCTGAGCGATTTTGTCACCAACTTCAGTCGTGGAGAAGCCCATCCGCCCTGCGGACTGACTGTCCATCTGGGGAGTCATGGCAATGATCGCATTCTCTACTCTGTTACCGGCATCGACGAGCTTTGCATCGCCCTCATTGTTACCGGTTTCACGCAGCAACATCGCCAGTGCAGCGATAGCTGCAATCGGGTTGATTACATTCTGGCCGGTATACTTCGGAGCCGAACCGCCAATAGGCTCATACATGCTGACCCCATTGGGATTGATGTTTCCGCCGGCAGCAACGCCCATGCCGCCCTGGATCATGGCACCCAGATCGGTAATGATATCGCCGAACATATTGCAGACCACGATGGTGTCGTAGTATTCAGGGTTCTTCACGAACCACATGCAGCAGGCGTCGACGTGGTTATAATCCTTTTCGATATCCGGATACTCTTCGCCAATCTGCATAAATGCGCGGTACCAAAGGTCATGTGCATGCATCAGCACATTACGCTTGGCAACCAGCGTGCAGAGTTTCTTGTCATTGCGACGGCGGCATGTCTCGAAAGCGTAGCGAATCGCCCGCTCAACACCCATGCGAGTATTGCACATTACCTGGGTAGCCACTTCGTTTGGCGTGTTCTTGTACTGCACACCGCCCATGCCCGTGTAAAGACCTTCGGTGTTCTCGCGAATCACGGTGAATTCAATGTCTTCGGAAGTCTTGCCGGCCAGGGGTGTCGCCACGCCGGGATACAGCTTGACCGGACGAAGATTCACATACTGATCCAGCGAAAAACGCAGCTTGAGCAGAAGGCCAAGTTCCAGGATACCCGGTGCGATATCCGGATGACCAACCGCACCAAGATAGATTGCATCGTAACCGCGAAGTTCGTCTATCTCTTCCTCACTGATAATGGGAATCGACGCCTCGTTCGGATTGCCGCCAGCTGCCAGATACCTGTCGCCGCTGAGGTCGAATTCCTTGGTCTCGTATTCGAAACCAACCTTTTCCGAAACAGCCTGAAGCGCCTTGAGGCCCTCAGCCACTACTTCCGGGCCCGTACCGTCGCCACCAATAACCGCGATCCTCATAACTCGTATCCTTTCACAAGAAATAGCCTGTATAGAGCTTATAGCAAGTCGGCAAGCATACCCGCGAGCCGCCAACCGCTCAAGCGCAATGTACGACCCTTGCCGCAGCATCGCCTGCAGATTGCCCGTGCGGCCGGGCTGGCTGGCAACTGCACAAAAGCGTAACAACACCAAACACGCCGAATCGCAACCACGTGGGAGATGGACAAAATGCACCCATGCAAAGACTTGTGGCATAATCCATGGCGAGCTTGCATTCAAAACAACAAACTCTTCGATACCGAGATACGCATGGAGCCCCCCCGCCTTCCGCAGCCGTCAGCGTGAACGCGAAGATAGGACACTCACCGGCGTGCAACCACAACCAACACCCCGCCATGCATCTTGTACAGACGGATGTATTTAGACTGCTTTTTGCATGTAACGTTACATGTTCTTGCCAATTACGCCGCCATGGCGCTACAATGCCGCTCACCAACACAAAGAAGAGTCGCAACTGGCTAACCTGCAAAACACACGGAGATAATCAGCAATGCCACTAGTACCCATGAAGGAAATGCTCATCTCTGCACGCGCCGAAGGATATGCCGTTGGCGCCTTTACGGTTTGGGGAATCGAATCCGCCCAAGCGGTAATCGCAGCCGCCGAGGAACTCAATCGCCCGGTGATCCTGCAAATCGGAACCGTTGAAATCGAATATGCAGGCGTAGGTGCTCTCGCAAACGTGGTTTGCTATCACGCACGCAATGCCAAGGTGCCCGTGGCATTCAACCTGGACCATGGCGACACTTTCGCCCGGGCCGAACAATGCATCAGCGCCGGCGCCACTTCTGTCATGCTCGACGCATCCCATCTGCCTTTTGAGCAAAATGTTGCCGCAACTCGCGATGTGGTACAACTCGCAGCCGGCCATGGAGTATCGGTGGAAGGTGAACTTGGAAGAATCGGCGGCCAGGAATCCGCCGATGAAGTCATGGCAAACGACGCTCACCTGACCGATCCGGACCAGGCCGCAGACTATGTCGCACAAACAGGCATAGATGTGCTCGCGATAGGTATTGGCACAGTGCACGGAGCCTACAAGACCAAACCCAACATCCGCCTGGACGTCCTGGAGAAAATCGCACGGAACGTGTCGATACCGCTGGTTTTGCATGGCGGTTCAGGCACGCCGGACGATATCGTCCGCCAGGCAATCTCTCTAGGTATCGCGAAAATAAATATCTGCACCGAATTCGTGACGGCATTCGCACAACGTTTCGTAAGCCAGCACGAAGATTCAGACTTCCGCTACTGGGTACCCGGAATCATGGAAAAACCCCGGGCCGCAGCCAAAGAACTCGCAGCCGCCAAGATTCGCCTTTTCGCCGGAATCTGAACCTGAGGCCCAGAACCCTCATACACCACTAAGTCGATACGCAATCAACGTTCACGGCGCGCCTTAGGCCTGAATACGCCGCACTTTGGCACGATGATCGCCGACTCGCCCTTGCCCATCTGCTTCCATCAGCGTAGAATCCGCCGGCCGACCTGGCAAACTGCCAGTCCGCCGAGAAACTCCATGCTGATACGAATAAATCAACTTGTCGTGCTATTGGGATACCACCCACGGGATCTCGTCGCAGTCTCTGCCAAGAAACTCCGATGCGAGCCGGAAGATATCCGGAACCTCCAGGTGATCCGCCGATCCATCGACGCACGCCCCATACGCCCCGCCCCCGTGTTCGTCATCTCCGTCCAGGCAGATGTGGATGACGCCATCTTACAGGGATACTCCGACTCCAACGTCATCGCGATCGAGCAAGAAGAGACTCCAGCTCTCCAGAAACCACCGATCCCCCGTTCAGCAGACCTTCCACGCCCCGTGGTAGTGGGCGCAGGGCCCGCCGGACTGATGGCGGGGCTGCTGCTGGCACGAGCGGGCATGCGACCTCTGATAATCGAACGCGGCCAGGATTCCGAAAAGAGATCGCCCGTAGTGGCGAAATTCTGGGCGGACGGCAAGCTGAACTGCGAAAACAACGTGCTGTACGGTGAAGGCGGCGCGGGACTGTTCTCGGACGGTAAGCTCAACGCCCGCAGTAAAGATCAACGCCGTATTCGCACATTCCTCGAAACACTCGTAGCCGCCGGTGCCGACGAAACCATCCTCACCGATGGCGATTCTCACGTCGGCAGCGATGCCCTGTTGAAGATAGTGCCCAGGATCCGCCAGGAAATACAGGATGCCGGCGGCGAAGTTCGTTTTGGTGCCCGCCTTGACGCGATCCACAGCGAAGGCGGCAAACTGCAAGCCCTCCAAATTGGCGATGAGCGAATCGAAACCGACATCTGCGTATTGGCAACCGGACACAGTGCCAGAGACACATACGCCATGCTGGACGAATCGCACGTGACAATGGAGCCCAAGGGCTTCGCGGTCGGCGTGCGGCTGGAATTGCCGCAGACAAATATCGATAAGCAACAATGGGGAAAGTGGGCCGGACACCCAAAACTCGGGGCCGCCAGCTTCCGCCTGACCCGCAAGCCCGAGCAAGGCAAGCGTGCCTGCTACACGTTCTGCATGTGCCCCGGCGGGAATGTGATCTCATGTGCATCGTCCCAGGGCGCACTGACCACCAATGGCATGAGCCTTCACGCCCGCAGCGGACAGTTCGCAAACGCCGCGTTCCTCGTACCCGTCACACCCGAAGACTTCCCAGCCGGCCCGCTCGGCGGAATCGCATTCCAGGAAGAGATCGAACGCAAGGCCTTCGAGGCAGCCCGCGGCAACTTCACACTCCCGGCCATGCGGCTGGACGAATTCCTCAGAGGCCGCAAGCCAACCAAGCTGCCCGCCGCCCGGTCATGCATAAACGCTTACCCCACCGACATCCGCACTTTCCTGCCGAAGTTCATCATGGACACGCTGCGTCAGGCGATCCCGCGAATGTTCGAACGTATCAGCGGCGTGAAGACCAAGGACGTCCTCGTATACGCACCCGAGACCAGAAGCTCCAGCCCGGTGCGAATTCTGCGGAACGATGAAGGCGAATCAACATCAGTCGCCGGCTTGTATCCCGCGGGCGAAGGCTCCGGTTACGCCGGCGGAATCGTCAGCTCCGCCGTTGACGGAATCAAAGCTGCCGAAGCGATAATCCTCGCCGCCACAAACAAGAACCCGTAGTTGCTCGCAGAGATGCTGGTTCACCGCGCGATTTGCGATAGTTTTTTGCACCCTCCGTAGCGGCCGACATCCAGCAAGGCAAAATGGTGCAAAATGTTACACTACGTGCGTTTTGTGTAACAGCATGTCAGCCCCGGAGGCGTAGCCGCAAGTGGCTATCTTGGAATCGTTAATGCGATATCTGCAGATGAATTTGTTTTTTGCCTCGACATACGTGCACCCCACCCCGTCCGCCGCATTTTTCGGGTGTGAACCCGCCGGCTGGAACGTACCGGCACCAATAAAGGCATATCTGCCTGCATCATAATCCATGGCGGTGGTCAGTATGTAGATATATGACTGCGTGCAGACGGCAACTCACCGCCTACTCACCTCAGACGCTGTCAACCGCAAACTGGCCAACATATTTTCCGCGCTCCCAAAAGTGTCTGACATTACACTTATAGGTGACGGACCGGGCGGCGTAGCTCAGAGGCAGAGCGGCCCGCGAGGGAAGGTCGCAAGTTAGAATCTTGCCACACCCGGCACCGTCGCTTTTTGACTATGAACGAACATACGGATGAGAATTTGGTCGGTGCCGTCCTGGCTGGCGACGCGGAGAGTTTCTGTACGCTGGCCCGCAGATATCAGGACCACGCATACGGCATAGCCTTGGGCATTCTGGCGGACTTTGACCTGGCTCTGGACGCCGCACAAGAAGCATTCCTGTGCGCCTACTGCCAGCTATCGAAACTCAAGGACCCCGCCCGCTTCGGCGCGTGGCTATGCGGAATCGCACGCAACACCGCACGGGAAGTGCTGCGAAACAAGCTGCGCCAGGAAACACTCGCCAAGAAAGCCGCAGAGCACAGTATCGCAGACCCGGCCGCCCCGCCCGCTTGTCAACTGGCGGGAGCAGCCGAGGAACGTGTGCTTGTCCAGCAGGCGCTGCTGCGCATCAGAGATGCCGACCGCGGGGCGATCACACTGTATTACATGGACGGGCTTCGATACGCGGATATCTGCAGCCTGCTTGAAATCACTGAAGGGACGCTCAAGGGACGGCTTCAGCGCGGCCGCAAGGCACTGCGAAAGGAACTGACGATGGTTGAACAAGTATGCAAAGATAATGCTCCCGACGAAGAATTTGCCCGGAACCTGGCCCGCACCATCAGCGTGTTCGCCGCCAAGGGACCATCTGAGAACCACATCCCCTCCACGTGGCATCAGTCATTGTTTGACGAGACGGGGGAAATCCTGAGTATGGGCGAAGAGGGCTTCAGAATTGACTTGGCACTGTCTCACTCGGGCTCTGCAATCCAACGCACCTGGGCAGCCACCCGGTTTGGTCTTCGCAAGGATGGCCGCAGCCTCAGTGAACTGGAGCGGATGCTTGAAGACCGTTCCGCAAAAGTTCGCAAACAGGCCCTCAGCTGGTATGCCGCGCTAATTCATCCTGTTCCCGAAGCAGTTAGCGCGCGATGTGCAAGATCACCTGCAAGCACAGCCCCTCCCCAGCTCGATCATTTGCTCAGCCGGATGACCGATGAAAACTGCGAGGTCCGCCTGGTCGCCGTCAGAACAGTTGGAGCCTATCTCAATGCGGACGATCCGCGCCCGGCCGCTGCCCTGCACAAAGCGTTGGAAGACCCCAAGCACAAGGTCCAGCACGAAGCGGCCAAGATCCTGAACACCCCCTGCCCCGGCTGCGGCCGAACATGGTGACGGCCCAACCGCCGCCTGCAGGCAGCTTTTGCCGTGCGGCAGCAAGGCTGCAGCCTGCACCTATTCGCTGCTTTCGTGAGGCATTATCTCCAAAGTTAGGCTGTAGTCGGTGCAGCCGACCGACCGCCAGAATGCAACTGCCGGCTCGTTCGCCGTCAGAACTTCTACGGTCAATCGCTTGTTGGTGGGCAATACATGTTTGCGGAGAATGCCAACTGCCTCTCGCCCGATTCCTTGACGTCTGTATTCTCGCTTCACGAACAGTTGCCTGAGATAGATCTCCTGAGCGTCTTCTCTGTAGAGCGTGTATGCTACGGGATCAGAGCCAACATGAAGCATCACAGCCTTGTACTCGCCTTCAAGCCATCCCTTCATACGCTCCCGAAGTTGCTGGATCGACATTGAGTTCCTGTGGCCTTCGTCCCGGATGAGTTGATGATTCCAGTCCGCCAGAAGGTTAAGGTCACTGTCGGTTGCGAAACGATATTCCATGGTCCATGTTCTCCTGACAACTTGTCTATTTTCAGAACTCCCCAAGACTCACCTTTAGTCACCATACAAGCTGTGTCTTGCGGCAGGACGTGAGGAGCTCACAACCCATTGATGTTAGCAGATGGTGAAGGTCGGGACGCTCGGCCGGGGTGCCAGCGGCTGAGTAGGCAGCCCTGTGGCCCCGCCGCGAGATATCCGTGATGATGGCCGAAAGGAGCGATCTTGCCACGCCTTTGCCACGGTAGGCCGGAGACACGAAAAGAGCAGAGACTTCATCTATCAAACGTGTCATGGGATTCGCCGAAACCATCCCTGTCATCTCGCCATCCTCAACAGCGGCGAAATAATCCACAGGCAGCCCCATGGACATGAACAGGAAGTCACGCACAACGGCCTGGCTGCCGCCGCGGGCCTTCACCATCGGATGATCAGCGTTGGCCTCTGCGAACCGACTCCACATATCGCGATCTTCGGGACCCAGCCGTCCCACTCTGGCATCATCACTCAGCTCGCACCCGGCGGCTGGCGTGTATTCGGCTCCGTCTGCCTCCCATGGGCCGGTGCCCAGTTGGTCAGCCAACTGTTCGGCGATGTGCTGGTCATAGGTCTTGATCTCGCGGGGTGCAAGTTGGCGGATGCATGCCAGCAACCCAGAGAGATTCTGCCCGTCGATGACACCCTCAACGCGAACTACGGCATTCCAGTCTTGCACCAGCAGCGTCGGATGCTCGGCTTTATCAACATAGTAAGTTGCTGCAACTGAGGGCGATGGCGAAACGCTATCGGCATCCAGAACCACCACCCCATGCTCCTCATCCCACACGGTGCGGCTCATCGCACTGTCCCACTCGCCGCATGGCGGGTCGAGTTCATGAACAATATGGCGTCGCCGAATTGGCTCCTGCCGACAGAACTCCAGCAATTGGTCTTTGTCCCTGCATTCTTGCATTATTCATCTCCTGCAGACCAATACTAGTCGGCAAGGCCACGTGAACGCAATGATCAGATGTCGAAGGGTACGGCCCCGGCTGCGACAAATTTCGTTCCGCCTGGCCCCGCTGCAGCCGAACCTGCTAGCGATGGAACCGCCTGCTTGCAGGCAGCTTCTGCCGTCCGGGCCGAAGGCCCGAAAAGCAACAACAGCCACAACAGCTTGCTCGTGGGATTGCCTGTTTCCCAAGAGCATGCCCAAAGCGTCCCAACCAACAAGACATGCGAAAGCCAAGGTTACGCCGGCGAAATAGTAAGCACAGCCGCAGGCAGCTCTAGATCCGCATCCCCTGCTAATCCTTTCATGCATAAGCAGATAGCGTGGCCACTGGTTTTCTGCGTCCACATCATTCGACAGTAGTGTATTTTCATGGTATGATCATTGGTTGATTCCGCGTGAGTTCCGGGCACGATTCATCTATCTCACCGGTCAAATCATGTTCGCATAATGTGTGCACAGTCTATCTGCAGTCAGCGGTAAGGAAGTCGTCATGGAAGAACAAGGATGCCTCAACGTGTCCGCAGACGGCGCGGGACAGTGGCAGGGCGAAAACGTGAACGTTGCATCAAGAACATCCAAAAGCAGTATCGCCACCGGAGAGATGATCGCGAGCGAAGCACTTCTCGATCTGTACGATCTCATGCTCGGCGATGTGGATATTCCCTCGGTTCTGCGCGACGTAGCCGATATCGTATGTCGCGCCACCAACGCCCAGCGGGCCTCGATATATCTGGTCAGGCCTGAGACGCAGGACCTCGAGTCGGTCGCGGTTGTGGGCAATGTCGCGAGGACTATCCGAATTCCCATATGCACCAGTTCACTGGCCGGCTTCTGTGCCACCAGCGGGCAATCGTTCGTCGTGAACGATGCCTATGACGACCTTGGCCAAATCGATCCGCAACTGCACTTCGACAGGAGCTGGGACGAGGCGAACGGCTTCCGCACCAAAGATGTGATGTGCGCACCGGCGATGTTCAAGGGCGAGGTGATGGGAGTCGCCCAGGTAATAAACAGCAATGCATCCCCTTTCACCGATGCAAATCTCCGTTCTCTGCGCGCGATCTCACGCATGATTGGATACGCACTCTACCACGCCAAACTCTACAGTGACCTGTCCGACTTCAAAAAGCTCGACCAAGAAAAGGCCGCGTTCATGAGGACAATGATTCATGAACTCAAGAGTCCCGTGGCGGCCGCCCATATGATGGCACAAGCCATGCAGATGCAGAACGAAGATGACCCGATGATCCTGAGAATGACTACAAAGATCACCGACCGCATGGACTCACTGACCGACCTCATCAAGGACATCCTCGAACTGGCCAGCGTGAAATCCGGCGTTCCGCTGGGAGACGTGACCGAGATCGACGTAGCGGCCGAGATCGAAAGCACGTGCCAAACGTATCACGATCAGGCACGCATGAAGGGCCTGACGATGGTAGTGTCACTGTGCGAAGGCCCGGTCAGGGTTCGGTTCGATACTCAAGGCTTCCGCATGGTAGTGTCTAACCTGCTATCCAACGCGGTCAAGTATACCCAGGCCGGCGACGTGCGAGCGGAACTCCGCCAAGAGGGCGCCCAAGCGGTGCTTTCGGTAAGTGATAGCGGAATAGGCATTCCGCAGGCCGACATACCTAAACTGTTCAAGGAGTTCTTCCGGGCGTCAAACGCAAAGCGGGACGGCATACCAGGCAGCGGCGTGGGGCTGGCCGGTGCCAAGCAACTGATCGAGCGATTCGGCGGAACCATGGAACTGCAAAGCGTGGAGAACGAAGGGTCAACATTTATCGTTCGTTTGCCGCTTGTGCAGTGATTGCGATTTAGTGCAACTATTCGCAAACAACCGCAAAAGCAGGGACAGTCCCGATCCTGTCCGGCATGCGATTTGTACTGTTATGGTTCTGCCCCCTTTTCTCTCTTATTGTCCCGACTTATTCCGAGTTTTGCTGCTGTAGAGGCCCGTAAGGGCCGGCGCGAATCATAGCCCATGGTGACCTGCCTGCCGGCAGGCAGGCTGGAGCGAAGCCGAGCCATGGGTTGTAATGCCGTCGAAGACAGAGCCCCTTCAGGGGTGATCCAACGCTTCGTGGACAGTTACCCCAACGCCTTGCCGCTTCTTGTCGGCTGTGTCTGGATCACCCCTGACGGGGCTCTTTCGGTTTCGTCGC